>CAMAPJ010000105.1 GCA_945860085.1 Synechococcus sp. UW140
TGGTTCGTCTGGTTGAGGTGGTTCTCAAACCAGGGAAACGGACCTGCCCACCCCTTTCAAGCGCTGGAGCTTGGAGTGGTGATCAGCTCAGCCCCGGCTACGCCGGGGCTGAGGCCAGGGGATTTACACCACTGCAGGGGACGCGAACCCCGAGGTGATCTTCTGGGCCGCGATCTGATTGATGTCGCGCGGCTCCATGGAATGATCCCTTGAGGCTGCAAGCAACCTAAGCCTTTGGCCAGGGTTTTCAAGCCCTGCGCCTGCTTTGTTGCCGGGTTCCGGGAACCCAGCTGGGCAGGCGCACCAGCTGGGATTTCTGTGGCGGGGGTTTTGACTTGGTCGGGGGAATGGGGCTAAAGCCATGCCCCAGCTGGCGTTGTCGCCCGTCTTCCCTAGGGCATGAGGCCGCCTAACCAGGCCTAAATTGATAGGTTGGCCAGGTTTATTGCGTAATTAGCAATCTTTCGGTGGCTCCTGGCTGCGTTGGGGTGCTGGTCGCCTTTGGATTGGTCTGGTTAGGTGGCCCGCCGGGGCAGAGTCGGCGGGCCCAGTTCACTGTGCTGTCTTGCCAGCGGCCTGTTTGCTACTGCTAGCTACCTGCAAAATTCTGCCCGAAAATGCCGCTTGCAAAATGGTGTTTGCGCAATCCTGATTGAGGACGGTTCCCCTCCCAGGTCCCCAGGCCTGCCCGTTCTTTTTTAGCCCCTTCTGGTTGCAGTCTCAGCGGCGCTCGATTAACTCCTCTTGGGGGTAGCGCACCTTGGCCAGTTGGGCGTATTTATCGGAGACGCTGCGGTTGCCGCAGGCGCAGACCACGCTGCTGCGATAGGGCGTCTCGCCCAGGTTCAAGATCCGGTCGTATTCGCTCGGTGCAAAGCCTTCGATCGGGCAGGTGTCTACCCCGAGCAGGGCCGCGCAGGTCATCAGGTTGCCAAGGGCGATGTACACCTGATTGGAGCCCCACTGGCTGATTGCCTGGCTGCGGGGGCCGTGGATAAGATCCTTTTCAATCATGCCCCGATAGAAGGCCAGCTGTTCCACCGGCAAGCCCCGGGTCGTGGCGGTGGCCTTGATGAGCCGATCGGCGTCAGCCTCTTCGATGCTGCGGCGCACCAGCAGAACTACTAGGTGGGAGCAATCGGTGATCTGGGCCTGGTTCCAGGAATGGGGCCGCAGCTCGGCCTTGATCGCCGGATCGGTGATCACCAGAAACTTCCAGGGCTGCAGGCCGTAGGAGGAGGGCGATAACACCAGGGCCTGTTCCAGGGTGGCCCAGAGCTCGGCGCTGATCGGCTGCTCCGGGTTAAACACCTTTGTTGCATAGCGCCAGTGCAGGGCGGCTAGCAGGGCCGCCGGTTCCAGGTTCTGATGGGCCTGGGCTGCGGGCGATTCGGTTAGCAAGATATCGGTCATGGCGTTCACTTGTACAGAAAGGAGACAAGCTCTGCCGGTACGTTACTGGCGCCAGGACCGGCGTCGGTGTCGGGGTGCTGGCGCTACAGCGGGACTGTCGGCCGGGCTAGGGCGGGGCCGGGGGCCTGGCGGGCGGCTGGGGTGCCAGCAGGGTCGGGGGCTCGGGCGGCGCCAGGGTCTGGGCGAGCCAGTGGGCCTCCTCCCGCGCTTCGGGGTAATGGCTTTGGAGTTGCTGGTAGCGGTCGCCAGCCTCGGGTTGTTCAAGTAGTTGGCGGTAGCGCCGTAGGGCCGAATCCGGCGCCACCAGCAGGCCCACCAGCAGCACCAAGACGCAGCCCAGCAGGTAATCGCTCCAGCGGTGGGGGATGTACCAGCCGACAAGGGGCCCATAGCCCACAAACGACACGCCACTGGAGATCAGGGCTGTGCGCAGGTAGGTATCTAGGCGCAGGGCGATCACCAGGGCGGCCGTGCCACCCATCACCAGGGCTACGGCCAGGGGCGAGAGGCCAAAGCTGTTGAACACCAGCAGGGGCATCAACACCCCCAAACTGACGCCGATGATCCGGTCCCGGACCCGCATCAAGGTGGCGCCGATGCTGTCGTTGAGCAGCAGAACTGCGCCGAAATAGAGGTATTTGGGCGTAACGGCGCCGAGCCCTTCGCCGATCGCCAGGGCCAGGACCGCCAGCACTAACTTGCGCCAGAAGGCCGTGGAGGCCAGGCCCGCCGCCAATCGCTGCCGGAGCGAGGGTTCGGCTCCTTCTCCAGCTTTTGGGGCTGCAGGGTGCGCTTCGGCGGCGGCCCCTGGGGCTGGGCCGTCCGCCGGGCTGGCGCCAAGGCCTGGAGCTGCGGGGCTGAGGGCCACCTGGGTGGCGGTGCCGATGGCCAGGCCCAGGGCGATCGCCAGCAGATTTTGGCCCACGCCCGACCAGCTGGCGCTGGGGCCAAGTAGGGGCAGCACCCCCGCCACCGTCAGCACGGTGGCGAGGGCCTTCAACTTGCCGGGTAGCAGCAGAGAGAGCAGCTGCAATACCACCGTCACCAGGCCGAAGAGCAACACATCCGGCGCCCCAGGCAGGGCATGGCGGACGCTCAGTCCGATCCCCATGCCCAGGCCCATCACCACCAGCAAGGCCGGATAGAGGACCACAGGCCAGCGCCCGAAATCGGGACGCACCACCAGGGCTGCCACCACCACGCCATAAGCGCTGCAATCGCCTGCCAGGCCCAGGGTTGAGGCGATTGGGCCGGTGAGGCTGCAGGCCAGGGCAATCACTAGGGCGGCCCGCAGGCCGAGCTGGCGCGGCTGGCTCATCGCCCCTGCCTCCAGTTGGGCTGGCCGTTGCGCCTGCGGCTCATGGCCGCGACCGGCAACGGGCTTGGGGCCCAGGCGCACGCTCTCCGGGCGCCAGTCCGGCGCCATGCGCTGCGAAGTCCCTTGCTGGTGGTGCGGCTCCTGGGTGAGCGGGGGCCATGAGCAGCTTCAAGGGAGCCCCTAGGCGGCCCCGGGGGCCAGAGGCCTGGCCCAGGAGCTCCGGCTCGGGCGCGCTGCGGCTCCAGTTCATCGGCGCAGGCGTCCTACGGCCTGGATCCAGCCCACCACTAACACCACCACCAACAGGGCAACCCAGAACCACAACCTGGGCTGGGTGCTGGTGCTGGCGATCGCCAAGAGCCCCAGGGCGATCCAGGGGGCCGGCTGGCGCCAGGCGGAAAGGGCGGCGCGGCGCGGTAAGCCCATCAGGCTTTACCCCCCAGCCAGCGCAGGAAGGGAAGCACAAAACTGAGCAGGGGGCGCCGTTCCACGGTCACGTTGGCGGCCGCCGGGGTGCCGTTTTCCAGCCGGTAGGGCGGGCCCAGGCCGCTGCTCCAGCGCAGGCCACTGGCGGTGGCGGCCCGCTCCGCGGCCACGCCCACCAGCACCAGGGGCGCGGTGGCCTGGTTGCCCAGGTTTTCGAGGGGATCGCCGCCGGCGCCAAAGGCCTCCTGACGGGTGCGGGCCATCAGGCTGGAGGCCAGGTCGGCGTCGCCCACCACGGCTGTGAGTGCCGCCAGATCCAGGGCCGTGGGCGACAGGCTCACGATTCGCCCGGGTACAAAGCCATAGCGCTGGTTGGAGCCGCCGTATTGGTTGCGGCTCTGCAATTGGGGTTCGATCTCGATTTCGGCGCCAACCCGCAGCTGGGAGGCATCGGCGCTGGTAAAGAGGGCGACCAGATCGCGCTCGCCTTCCTTGCCCTCGCCTAGGGCCTGCCCGTTTGGTTTCGACCGGTTACCGGCACCCTCACTCGCCGCTAGGCCCGCCGCGCCTGGGCCGACGGGCCTAGCGGCGAGGGCCAGGGTGCCCAGGCGCTGGCCCGGCACCACCGCCTGACCCAGGGTCACGGCAAGGGACAGCAGCCGGCCCGGCTGGGGCGCCAACACCAGCTGGCTGGCCCCCTGGGCCTGGAGTTCGGCCTGGCTCACCTTGAGTTGGGCGATCTGGCCCTCCAGGGCCTTGATCTGGCTGGCGTTGCGCAAATAGAGGTCTTGGGCGCCGACCCAGAGGGGGCTGTAGCGGGCCACCACCTCCTCGCGGCGCAGGTCATCGAGGGCGGAGAGCTGCTTGCCGATCGGGCCGTTGCTGGTGCGCAGGGTGGCGATCTGGCTGCGTAGGGCGCCAATCTGCTGCTCCAAGGCCACCGATTGGCGCCGCAGGGCGTCGGGGTTGGCGGCGCTCCAGCCGCCGCCGGGGGCCGCCTGGTCGATGCGGTCGATACTGGCTATCAGCTCGCCCTGGGCCACCGCTTGGCCGATCCGCACCGGCAGGCGCTGGATCTGGCCTGGGCTGCGGGCATAGAGGCCGATGCGGCTGCCGGGGGTCAGGAACACGGCGGCCCCTTGCACCTTCACCGGCACGTTGGGGCTGGCGGCCCAGGCCAGGCCCAGGCCCGTGACCAGCGCCATCGGTGCCAGCTCCAGCAGGGCCCCTGGCCAGCGTCCAGGCGAAGGGCTTCCTCCGGCTTCGCTTGTTAGCAAAACGCCCTGGCTGTCATGGGCCCGCTGCTGCGCTGCTGCTCCAGACTCCACGCAAGTTTGGACCCGGCATGCCCCTCACCGTAGCCGCAAGTTTGGCCCGCCTTAGCCGCCAAACCCTGGTGGTTGGCACCTGTTTGCTGGGCCTGGGCGCCGGCGCTCCCCTCCAGGCGGCGACCCCAGCGGCGACTCCAGCAGCAATCCCAGCCGCCAAAGCAGGGGCGGCCCCCCGGGCCCTGGGGATCAGCCTCGACCAGGCCCTTGACCAGGGGCAGGCGGGGTCCCTGGCCCTGCGCCAGGCGGCGGTGATGTTGAAGCAGGCCGAGGCCGCTGTGGCCCTCAGTCAGAGCCGCTTTTGGCCCAAGCTCGATCTGGTTGGCCTGGCCACCAGCGGCCAGGTGGGCGGCAACGTCGGCTTCATCAGCAATGTGCCGAGCATCGGCGACCTCAACTTGGCGATTGGCTCCCAGGGCTATGGCGTGGTCCAGAACAGCTTTGTTAATGGCGGCCTAGCGCTCAGCTACCCCCTGCTCGATTTCGCCCGCGGGCCCCTGCGCCAGCTGGCTAAAGCCAACCGCCAGGCCCGGGGTGCCGACCTGCAGGAGCAGGGGAGGCGTAGCCGCTTTGCGATCACCGCCGCCTATCTCAACCTCCAGCTCGCCAGCAGCCTGATTCCGGTCTGGCAGCGCTCCCTGGCCCTCTCCACCGCCCTGCTGCGCGACGCCCGAGCCCTACGCCGCCATGGCCTGGCGGCCCGCATCGACAGCCTCCAGGCCGAGGCCTTAGCCGGCGCCGATCGCTCCGGCCTGGCGGAAGCCCAGGCCCAGCGCCAGATTGCCGCCAGCAGCCTGGCCCGCCTGTTGAACCTGCCGGCTGAGCAGAGCCTGGAGGCCAGCGATCCCCTGCGGCCCGGGCCCGCCTGGCCCCTGGATCTGGCCAGCAGCCTGCGGCGCTCCCTGCAGGACCGGCCCAGCCTCCAGGCCCTAACGGAGCAACGCCAGGCGGCCCAGGCCCAGGTTCAGGTGGCGCGCTCGGCCCGGCTGCCCTCCCTGGGGGTGCTGCTGGGCGCCGGTTACAGCGGCAACAACCTCAATGTGCCTGTGCTCAATGGCACTCCCACCCTTTCGGTCCAGGGGGGAGCGGCGATGTCCCTGCCGGGCGTTAGCTCTTCGGGCAGCAGCAGCGGCAGTTTCTACGACTGGGGTGTGGTGCTGTCCTTGCGCCAACCCCTGTTTGATGGCGGCGCGGCCAGTGCGGTGATCGCCGGCGCCGAGCAGCAGACCCGCCTGGGAGATATCGCCCTTGAGCAGGCCCGCCAGGCGATTGTCCTGAACGTGGAGACTTGGTGGGCCTTGCACCAGGCGGCCAGGGTCCAGATCGAGGCCGGCCAGACCGCCGTGCGGGCCGCCGAACTGGCCAGTTCGGATGCCCAGCTGCGCTACCGGGCCTCGATTGCGCCAATCACCGAAGTACTGATCGCCCAGCGGGACCTGCAGGCGACCCGCTCCGCCTTGGCCGTGGCGATCCAGCGCTGGAACCTCAGCCGCGCCGCCCTAATGGCCGACACCGGCGATCTGGCGGGGGGATGACAGGTGGGGCAGAGCAGGTGGGGCAGACAGCTCGCCCGCCTGGGGCCAACCTGCGGCAAGCCCCTGAGCCCGGGCCCCATCGCCGCCAAGTCCATGAGCCCCGAGCGCCCAGAGCCCGTCCCGCCCCAAGCCCCGCCTGCAGCCCCGACTCCAGCCCTGACTCAGCCAGAGGCAGCGCAAGGGCTGGTGCTGGTGATCAATGCGGGCAGTTCCAGCCTCAAGGCGGCCCTATGTAGTCCCGCTGGCACCCCCCTCTGGCGCGACCAATGGCCCTGCGACGGCGCTGGGGCCCTAGAGGAGTTATTGGCGGCCTGCTTGCGTCCCGCCCTGGCGCCCTGGCGGGACGCGATCCGCCTGGTGGCCCATCGGGTCGTCCATGGCGGCGAACGCTTTGCGGCCCCCAGCCGCCTGGGAGCCGGCGAGATCGAAGCCTTGGCGGCGTTGGTGCCCCTGGCGCCCCTCCATAACGGCCCGGCCCTGGCGGCAATCCGTTGGTTTGCAGACCGGGAGCCCGGCTGGCCCCAGGCGGCCGGCTTCGACACTGCCTTCCACCGCAGCCTGCCTGAGGTGGCCTTCACCTACGCAATCCCCGCCGCCTGGCGCGAGCAGGGGGTGCGCCGTTATGGCTTCCATGGCCTCAACCACCAGCACATCAGCGAGGTGGTGGCCCGGCGCTTCGCGGGCCTGCAGCCCCTGCGCCTGATCAGCTGCCATCTGGGGGCGGGCAGCTCCCTTTGCGCCGTGCGCGATGGCCTCAGCCTCGACACCACCATGGGGTTCACGCCGATGGAGGGCCTGGTGATGGCCAGCCGTAGCGGCTCCCTCGATCCGGGGGTGCTGCTGCACCTCTTGCGCCAGGGCTTGAGCCCCGAAGAGCTCGATCACGTCCTCAACCATGGGAGCGGTCTGCTGGGCCTCTCTGGGCTGAGTGGCTCGATGCAAACCCTCCGAGCCGCCGCCGCCACAGGCCATGGCGGCGCCCAGCTGGCGATTGGCGTGTTTCGGCATCGCCTGCTTGCGGCCATTGGCGCCATGGCCGCGAGCCTAGGCGGTGTCGATGTGATCGCCCTCAGCGGCGGCATCGGCGAACATGACGCCCGCCTCGCCGAGGAGCTGGTGGCAGCGTTGGGCTGGCTCCAGCCCTTTGCCTTGGAAGTGATCCCCGCTGATGAGGAAGGCCTGCTGGCGCGCAGCTGCTGGCCCCTGGCTTGGGCCCCTCAGACGGCAGAAGCTTGATTGAGACGCTTCAGCAAGTCTTTAAATCGGTGTTGACATAATGCATTAAGAAACAATTGTTGCTGAGGAGTTCCTGGTCTTCGAATTCAAGCCCTAAATAAGTATTGTCCGCCTCCGTAGTCCGCCAGCGCAGGTTGGCGTTAAAAAAGGCGCTGCCAAAGCCGAAGTTTTCGTAAATGGAAAGGGAAAAGAGTGTACCGAGCGCCTCATTCACAGGGCTGTCCACAACGATACATATGCCGCCCAAGCTCACATCCCAGAGGCCAACATGCCACTTCTCGCCTGAGGGGGAAGCCATCTCGCCTACGGGTGCCACGCCGCCAAAGGGCATGGGCTTGCGGCTGAACTGGCGCCGCTGTGATCCCTCGAGCCGGGGTTCGGGAATGGCGTTGGCCGGCAGCAGCAGAGGGTCTGCTGGCAAACTATTTGCTAGCAAAGATTCAGCCGGAAAAGATTCATTTGCTAATAATTTGGATATTAACGATTCCCTTATCAATGGTTGGGCTGGTAAGGATCTAATTGTCAAGGAATTAGTGCTGGTGAGGCTATTAATGTCCGAGAATTGTTGAGTGGCTGCCGGTGGTGGCGGTGGCGGTAGGGCACTAGGGGGGCCTGTCTGGCGACGATCAGCGCCTTCTCTGCGTTCTAGGCCGAGAAACCGCAGCAGGGGGTGTTGGTCGTCCATGTAACTGATCTCGTTGCAAACAATTTACCAAAGATCCCTCGATCTCCCCCGCCAGATTCACACTGTTCCGCCACTCGGCTGAAGCCCGCCGCGCCGGCCGCCTAGGAGTTTGTTGCCAATAGAGAAGCAGTCTGCCTGAGACGGCGTACGGCAGCACTGAGCAGGACCGCTGCGGCTCTGTTCTGCTGCCCTAGGTGCCCATTGAGACGAGCCTCAGACAGCCCTGGCCACTCTGACCACGGCCACT
>CAMAPJ010000106.1 GCA_945860085.1 Synechococcus sp. UW140
TCAGCGTTAATCGCTCCTGACGGAAACTCTCGAACTCGGAGCCGATCGTTTGGGCTTGCTCGGCTGTGAGCTGGCCGCGCCGCACGCAGGTGGCGATCACTCCGGCAACCTCCAGCAGCACCCAATGGCTGATCCAGGGGCTTGGTTTCCCTGGCTGAGCAGCCACCGCTCGCTGTCTGTGTAGCAACTGCCTCCAAGCACAAGCGAGAGCAGCACGCAACGATCCACATAGGCCGCCACCTAAGGCTCCTCTCGCAACTCACGCACCAGCTCAACGGCGCTGCACTCCAGCCTGGGGTGATCCGCATGCATCCGCCGTAGTCGCTCGCCCCAGGCGCTGGGATCGGCCGGCCGATCGGTGCCCCGATCAGGAATCAAACGGGCCACCGCCTGGCCGCGCCGGGTAATCACCACCTCGTCGCCAGCCTCCACCGCATCCAGCAGGGCTGAAAGGTGAGCCTTGGCCTCAGCAAGCCCGACTGACTTCATAACCAACTAGTCATCTGATAACAGCCTTGGGCTGGCCTGCGGCAACGACAGCCGGATCAGAGCAGCAGCACCGGCTCACCGGCTTCGCTCAGCAGCCGAGCTGCGTTGCGGTCAAAGGTGGCCAGTTGCTCGCTCCCCAGCAGACGGCCGCCAAAGGCGATGACCCCATCAGCAAAGTCGCCACCTGAGGCCAAGAGCTGCAGCCCAGCCGCTAGCGGCTGCCCCATTCAGCTCATCCAGGCTGGCCCGGTGGCTGCTGCGATCAGCCAGGAGTCCAATGAAGCCCCCGATCGTGCCGGTGGCCTGCTCAGCTTCCACCGATGCATGTTCTGGGCTTTGATCAGCAAAAGGCCGATGTTCAATCTTATTTCATGCTTGTTCGACGACCTTAACTGTGCCGGTTTCACCCAGCAGCGTGATCGAACCCTCCAGGTTCTTGGGATCAGTCAGCATCGTTGCCAAATCGAATTCCCGGGAGCCGCGCCAGTTGTTCCAGGGAATCACTTGGTCAGATGGCTTGCGGGGCAAGCTGGCTTGGAGGGTAGGGGTCACAGCCAATCCTAGGATCTTGCTTCAGTCCCTCTGCGGAGTCACTCTGCGGAGCCAGCCCGCGAAGCGTGCCTGAGCTTGCCTTGGTTTGTCCGTAGAGCTGGCCAATGCCTCCACGGCCTCAATAACACTCTGCTGGCTTGCTTGAATCACAATTCCGTTCATCAAAAAAAGTGAAGCTCGGAGCCATTCACCGAGCCAGTTCAATCAAGGCTTCGCGGTACTGCTCAATTCCTTGCCTAGCCAAAGCCAGCACATCGGTCCGTAAGAGCGGTTTACCAGTGGGCTTCTGCTTCTTTGGCTGATCCGAGTCACAAGCCCAGCGAACGACGGTGACAACCGAGGGGTTCTTGATGCCGGACTCAAC
Source organism: Synechococcus sp. UW140 (assembly GCA_945860085.1). Lineage (GTDB taxonomy): Bacteria > Cyanobacteriota > Cyanobacteriia > PCC-6307 > Cyanobiaceae > BAIKAL-G1. Next base: position 1,406 of record CAMAPJ010000106.1, read on the forward strand.
TCCGCATGCCTCTGCCACAGCCCGGACAAAGGCGCGAGGCCTCCTGCGCTGCTGGCCCTTGCCTGGGCGCACAACATAACCGCAGACACGGAGCACACGACTGGCAGGCATGCCTTGCAGCTGCTCCAGCGCAGTTAGAAGCTCAAGGCCCTGAAGGGGTTTGGTTTTGGCGGTGATTACCGGCTTCATCGGCTTACCTGGGTCTCAGTACTCCAGCTGTTGGCTCACAGTACGCCCATCACGCTCTGTGCAGAAGGCGCCGATTAGCAGCTCCAGGCTGAGCGATGACCTAGCCAAAAGGATCAGCAGCACGCAGAAGCCCCATTCAGACTGGACCAATGCCTGGCTAGTAATGCAAGACCACCACGACCTGTGGTCGCAGAGACAACAACCGAACTTTTCAAGGCTCTATCGCCTCGAGTGGTTGCCAGCTTGAACTCAGATTAAGGCTGGCGGCTTGACGTCAGCCCACCAGCCCCCAACCGTGGGCATCGAGAATCTCCAGTACGGCGGGCTCAGCGCTGGCGGCTGGCCAATGCATCAGATCACCGAGCAACTCTTCCTCCCAGGCATCGCTGCAGCGCTCGTAGAGGGCCAGGTTGGTGCCACGGGGGAGCAGGCGCGAGGGATAGAGCAGGCCATCGGGCTGCTCAACCGCGTTGTGCCACCAGCCCGACCAGGCCTGACATCGGGGCAGCTGCTCGCGGGTGGTGAGCAGCCGGGCATCCAGGTTCAGCCTGGTCAGCGCCGGGCCCCTCAAATCCAGCACCTGAAGGTCACGGGTGGCCGTGATCCTGCTGATACAGCGTTCCTCCAGTTCCTGGCGGGAGAGAAACTTCAACCCTGCAGGCAGATGGCTGTCCATCACCTGATGGCCGTAGGTTTCCGCGAAGGCTGTCTCAAGGGTGTTGGCTAGGTAAAGCACGCCAAACCCACCATCGGCTGCATTCCAACGGCCTTGCTCGTGGCGGCCCCAATGCAGGGCCGTGGCATGGCTGCAACGGTGGATGCGGGTCCACTGGCTGCCAGCTGCGATGGCGTGCAAGCGCAGGCCACGGGCCTGCTGCTTCGGGGGCAGCGGCAGGCTCACTCAGCGGGCCAGTTGGCAGCCAAATTGGCGCGCCTTACGGCTCACCGCCTCCACATCAACCGGTTCCGACCTGCATAGCAGGGCGGCCGGTGTGTCGCCCAGCTCCGGGTCTGGGCTCAGGAAGAAGCGCAGCTGGGCCGGGCCGCTATCGGTATCGAGCAGAAGCAGCACCGTTTCCAGGCCGGACCACACCCGTCCAGCGGCCAGATCGAACTGAAAGGCCGGATACACACTTTGCTTGCCATGGCGCCAGCCGAGCAGCCGCTTGCGATCGCGCCGCTTGCGCACGCCTTCACCGCTGAGGCCGAGCAGCTGCTGGACCTCCACCAGGCTGAGGCTGCCGCCACTGGCCTGCAGCAGCTGCATCAGGGCCTGTTCTCCCCGCAATCGCAGCAGCACCTCGCGGGACGGCGGCACGGGCTCCCGCCGCCAGGCGTCGATCACCAGTTCGGTGAGCAGGCTCAGATCATCGAGTGCCACCGCTGATGGCCGATGGCTGATCTCCTGCACAGGCCCACCGGGGGAGGCCAGCTTGCGCAGCACCAGCTGGTTGACGCGACCCAGCAGCTCCTGCGCCTGGGGATCATCCGCCAGGGGCGCTGAAGCCAAGCCAGAGCCCCGCCCTTGCCCAGCCATACAGGCAACCCCAAGAATTGGTTTTGTCAGTATGGCAGATCCGAACGGACAAAGCCAACTCGGACTGGTCCTGCCAGGATCAGCTCGAATCAAAGTTCGGCAGATTCAGCTATGGGACTCCTGCGTCCAGTCCTATTCCGGTCGGCTGGCAGCAAAGACTCCTCTCGCAGCTCGCGCACCAGCTCAACGGCGCTGAGCTCAAACCTGGGGTAATCCCTATGCAGCCGCCGCAGTCGCATGCCCCAGGCGCTTGGGTCGGCCGTGATCTTCATGGCTTGGGGCCGGCTGCAGGCAAACCGGCCCAGCCGCTAGCGGCTGCCCCATTCAGCTCATCCAGGCTGGCCCGCTGGCTGCTGCGATCAGCCAGGAGCCCAATGAAGCCCCCGATCGTGCCGGTGTAAGGGTTCAGGACAAGCGGAGGGTCAACACAGATTCCAGAGCTCATCGCAGCATCAACCTCTCAAGCCCTTCAAACCGTTCGAAATCGCGATCAAAACTCACCAAGCGCCAGCCATGGGTGATCGCCAGCGCCGCCAGATAGGCATCGGTGCCCAGGCGGGGCGGCATCTCACCGCTCCGCAGCAGCTGGTGAAACACCTCCCAGCCGGCACGCTCCTCTGAAGCCAGACTCACGCCCGGCTGCTGGCAAAACGCATCCAGGAGGGAGGAGGCTTCTGCCAAGGTCTTCACCGCTGTGCCCATCAGCTTCGGCTGGCACACGAGCCGCACGAGCCCCAGGGCAGTCACCGTGCAGAACAACACCTGCCCTGCAGCTTGATGCTCCCAGTAGTGGACAGCCTGGCGGTGGTGGCTGTGGTCAGGGCATGAGAGCGCCAGCCACACATTCAGATCGGGCAAATCGGCTGTAACGCTCATGCGTCCAGCAAGTCGAACAGGGCCGCATTACTGAGTTGGTCACTCTCGAGGGCCAGCAGCCCCTCCAGCCGCGGCAGCGTCTGCGCCGAGCGCTTCTGGCTGGGGCGTTCAGGCATCGCATTTAGCCCCTGCTCCACATAGCTTTTCAGCAACTGCTTCAAGGTGAGGTGCTCGCTTGCTGCCCGAGCCTTCAGGCGCGCAAAAAGAGGATCGGGGAGTTCCAGGGTGGTGCGCATCACAGCCAGGCAGCGATATGCGCATCCTAGTGCGCATCAGCCCTGCTTTCCAGTTGCGGTCACCGCCAAGGGATTTAGGGGGCGGATTCTCCAGCGAATCCACAGTGCCGCAGACAGTGCCAAACCTGGTGGGATCGGACGCATCCCCAGGCCTCAGCTGCTGTAGCCCTTGGGATTGGCCTGCTGCCAGGCCCAGCCATCGCGGCACATCTCGTCCAGGCTGCGCTGGGTGCGCCAGCCCAGCCTGGACGCCGCAAAGGCTGGATCCGCCAAGGAACAGGCCGCATCACCAGCGCGGCGATTCACCAGCTGGTAGGGGACGGGTCGACCACTGGCCTGGGCGAACGCCGCAACCACCTCCAAAACCGAATGGCCCTGGCCGCTGCCCAGGTTGGCGGTGAGGAGTTGGGGCTCTTCGCTGAGCAGGGTCTCCAAAGCAGCGAGATGGCCTTCGGCGAGATCCATCACATGGATGTAGTCCCGCACGCCACTGCCATCCGGTGTGGGCCAGTCGCCTCCATAGACCTGAAGACTCTCACGGCGGCCCACCGCCACCTGGCTCACAAACGGGAAGAGGTTGTTGGGAGTGCCCTGGGGGTCTTCCCCAAGGCGGCCACTGGGGTGGGCGCCCACGGGATTGAAGTAACGCAGCCGGGCGATGCGCCAGCACGGTTCACTCGCCGCCAGATCGGCCAGCAGCTGCTCCACAGCGGCCTTGGTCTGGCCGTAGGGGTTGATGGGCCTGACCGGCGCCGTTTCCGGGATCGGCACCTGCTCGGGGATGCCATACACGGTGGCGCTGCTGCTGAAGACGATCGTGCGGCAGCCATGGGCCCGCATGGCTGAGAGCAGCTGCAGCGACCCAGCCACATTGACCTCCCAATAGGCCAAGGGATCGGCAATCGATTCGCCCACGGCCTTGAGGCCAGCGAAGTGCACAACAGCATCGACTGGGCAGGTTGTTTGGACTTCGCTGCCAGCTGTTTCAACACCGGCCCGGAAAGCCCGACTCAGATCATCGGCTGAGCGGATATCCCCTTCCACCACCACGAGCCGACTGGCAGCCTCGGCTCCTGCCAGCTCCTGCACCCGCCGCAGGCTCTCTGACGAGCTATTGCTGAAATTATCGAGAACAATGAGGCGATAGCCCGCTTCTAATAGCACCAAGCAGGCGTGGCTGCCGATGAAGCCGGCTCCGCCGGTGATTAGGATTACTTTGGACTGGATCAAGCTAGCCTTAGGAGAAATTAACTAAGCCGTGAATACATCAAGACGGCTGTACAACAAGCACGACGTGTAAATCAGCGGCAGAATTTTACTGGTTTAACCTTAGGGAAATCAGAAAAAGCCTGCGTTCAGCACGATTCCCTTTAAAGAAAGACTGCAATGCAGATGATTATTAGGATGGGAGAAGAAGATTTATCTGGGCCAAAAGCGGAACTTTTAAGCCTGTCAATAAAGATTAGACTACTGTTTCAAGACTAGAATTGTGTTCAGAGTTGGCTCAATGCCTGAACTTCGTTTTTCACTTCTGCTTCCAAATGCAACGACCGACTCTCAGCAGGTGAGCCTGCAGCTCAGCAGGCAGCTCCCTGCGCAACACCAAATCAACCTGCCAAGGCAGCAGCAGATCATCAATCGCCGCCATCAGCTCTAGGCGCTTGCGATGACTCAACTGATCTCCATCCAAGCAAAGATCGATATCTGAGCCCTGGTGAAAGCGGTTCATCGCCCGGGAGCCGAACAGCCAGACTGCATCGATTAGGGGTTCGGCAACAAACAGCTGTTCAAGCTTCTGCTGACAAGCCGCTGGCACGCCGGGGATGTCCTGACTTTTCGCAGACGCAGCAGACATGGCTGTTATTTGGCAACCTCTCCAAGTTCATCGACTTGACGTTGCTGCAACCTCGCGTACAGGTCCTTAAAACAGGGAAGATAGCGATCTACAATATTGGCTGCGATGGCTTCAGCCGTAGAGCGATTGTAGGTGTGGCTAGTGAGGTTGCGATCCTGAATCATCAACATCCAGGTTTCACCATCCTCGATCAAGCCCAGCCGAAAGGCTTCCCTCAGGGTGTCCCGCGAACCCAGGAGGGTGGAGTTGCCCTGGCTGCGGAGCAGGTCGCGCAAGCTATTCCAGGCCAGTTCAAAAGTGTATTCGAACGCCTTAATCAACCCCTGCTGCTCGCGATCATTAAGGGCGGGTGGTTCAAAAAAGGTGTCCAACTGCTGGAGTGCAAGTTGATAATTTGCAAATCTCTGCTGCCAGCGAATGTCTTCAGCCATGGTTACTTGCCCTGAATGCTGGATAGCAGTGCTACCCTATCGCGCTTAAAATCTTAATCACTACACCCAAAAGCAGTAAAGATTAGCCACCAACTCGGAGTAAGACGACCTCCCGCTGCTCAAGGGCCCCGACTTGCAGCTGAATCGCCAGGTGCTCTGGAATACAAAGGTGGACAGCCCCCGTATCCGCCAAAGCCGAAACCTCAATCGGATGGAGGTCAGGGCGGGAGGGATTCAACAGCTGGACGCACCCGCGAATCAACCCCATTCAAGCCACCATTGAGGACGGCAATTCTAGGCGCTGTGACAAGAAAGGGACCTACCTGAAAAGCTTAATCCAATCGATCAACCAAACATGGACAGATGCAAGGTGATTAACTAGCCGCAATCGCTATTTGGCCCATAGCCAAGAAAATACAAAGCCTATACCCGGCCTGGAATCACCTTTGGCTGCCATGCGAATCCTGCATCGCCCTTGACAAAAGGGACAAGGTGCAGTCACAGCAAGGCCTTGCATGGGTTGCCGACCACGAGAGCAGTGCTCTCAAGCGGCTCAACAACGAACTCACCTTACAACAGGCGCTTTTCTTAGATTCCCCAGGGAATGGGGTGATGCGTAGCCTCAATAACATCCAAAATCGGCTCGAGTCCGGCTTGATCTAGCTGGGCTGAGCCAACGGAGGCGCACCTCAAGGGACCTCTCCCCAGGGGCTCTGCCCAGGGCTGGCTCGAGCAGGGCTGGCACCCAATCCCCTTAGCCCTGGGCCAGCAGCTCCCGCGTCGCCGCACCGGTGCGCTGCCAGCTAAAGCCCGCCGCCCGAGCCAGCCCGCGCCGGCCCACGGCAGCGCGCAGCTGGGGCTGGCCGGCAAGAGCCTCCAGGCCCTCGGCGATGGCTCCCGTGTTCGAGGGCCTCACGAGCAGGGCAGCGTCCCCAGCCAGCTCCTGGGTGCCAGAGCCGAAGCTCGTGAGCACCGGCGTGCCGCAGGCCATCGCTTCGAGCACCGGCAGACCAAAGCCCTCCCAGAGGCTGGGATAGGCCAGGGCCAGGGCGCCCCGATACAGGTCCCCCAGCTGCTCGTAGGGCACATAGGCCAGGAAGCGGACGCGGTTCTGCAGCCCCAGCACCTCCACCAACCCCTGCAGCCGGGGGGTCTCGCTGCCATGGGGCTTGCCTGCCAACACCAAGCTGAGATCGGGATGACGCGGTGCCACCTCGGCAAAGGCCCGGATCAGGCGCTCCAGGTTCTTGTGGGGATAGGCCTGGCCCAGGTGCAGCAGGTAGGGGCCCCTGAGGCCGGCCAGAACTGGGGGGGGCTGGCGGGGCGATCCGGGGCTGGCGGGGCGGAACAGCTGGTCGTCGTAGCCGAGGGGAATCACGCTGATCCGGCTAGCGGCCAGGCCCGCGTGGCGCCCGATTTCGGATGCCGTGAACTGGGAATTGGTGATCCCCCGCTGGCAGCTGCGCAGCAGCGGCGGCACCCAGGCCCGGAAGTAGAGCGACTGCAAGGAGCGCTCCGGATGGCTGATCGGCCGCAGGTCATGCACCATCACCACCTGGGGGATGGTCTGGCGACCCAGATACCCCTCCGGCGCCGGC
>CAMAPJ010000107.1 GCA_945860085.1 Synechococcus sp. UW140
CACGCTCTGCCGCGCAGGCGGACTCATCCGCCTTTTCACATCAGCTTTGATCGTCTCGTTGTAACGACGCATTGCTCTGCTCCATCAAGCCCCCTGGTGGGTGGTACTGGTCGGGTTGGAGAGGCGTCATCTTTCCTGGCAGAGGGGGGCCCAGGGAGTGCGCCTCCAGCGACCAGGGCGCTTGTGGTGAACCGATTGAGCCGTCAGCCTCGCCTAAGGTTTGGATCCACTGATTTACGGATGTCGATGCCCTGGGGGATCACCCTCATCCTGGTGGCGGCCGGAGTGGCGCTTTGCCTGCTAGGGGGAGTGAACCGGGATGACGTGCTCGGCCTGCTGATGCGCGTCATCGGCGTGGTGTTGTTGCTGGTAGCCACCTTTTTCGGCAGGCACCTGGTGCTGGATCTGGCCGGGATCGCCCTGGCCCTCTTGCTGCCCAGCGCCTCCAAAGGGCAGCAGCTCTGAAGCCAGGGCCGGTTAGGAACCCTGGCTTCCGGGCGATTCGGCTCCTGCACCTGCTGGTTCAATGCCTGGTTTAGGGGACTGGTTCAGGGGCCAGGCTCAGCGGTCGGGTTCCTGGCGTGCCTTGCACGGCTCAGTAGCGCAGCTTCAGGGTGCGCGGCAGATCTTCGGCAATTTCGCCCTCGGCGGTGAGGGCCGGGTAGGGGCGCCCTTGCCGGTCACACCAGTCGGCGACCTGGGGGTAGGCCCAGCGGAACAGGATGCGGCCGTAGGCCTCGGGCCCGCCGGGGATGCCCTCTCCCTGCTCGGGAACCAGGCCGGCCCGTTGGCGTTGCCTCAGGGCCTCAAACAGCAGGATCGCCGTGGCTACCGACACGTTCAAGGACTGGACCATGCCGGTCATCGGAATCAGAATCGCCTGGTCGACGGCCGCCGCCGTTGCCTCGCTTAGGCCCCATTTCTCCGCCCCCAGTAGAAAGGCGGTGGGGCCGGTGAAATCGCAGTCGCGGTAATCGATCGCCTCCTGGCTGAGGTGGGTGCCAAACAGGCGGAAGCCCCGGGCCTTGAGGCCGGCAATGGCCGCCTCGGAGGTGGCATGGGCATGGAGGGGCACCCATTTCTGGCTGCCTTGGGCCGTGTCGTTGAAAATCCGGGGCCGGCCCGGCAGGCTCACCACATGGCTCTCCAGCACCCCTACCGCATCACAGGTGCGCAGGATCGCTGAGAGGTTGTGGGGCTTATCCACCTGCTCGAGCAGCACAGTGAGATCGCCCATGCGGCGGTTGAGCACGGAGCGCAGCCGCTCGTAGCGTCTCGGCAGCAGGGGCATGGAGGGATCGCCGCGAGCGGACCTTGCGAGCTGCATCCTGGCCCTCGGGCTGCCCTGGGGTGACCTGTGCTTAGCGAGCCACCCAAAGGCCCCAACAGCCGCCAATGCCAACTCCCGTCGCCGCTCAGGCCAGACTTCCGCTGTGCGACAGAGCGACACCCTGACCTCCAGCTCGCCCCAAGCCTCATGTTCCGGCAGCCCCCTGGCGTTTGATCAGCGGGTTTACGCCTTGGTGGCCCAGATCCCGGCGGGGCGCCTGGCCACCTACGGCCAACTCGCCGACCTGCTCGGCGCCTACGGCTGCGCTCGCCAGGTGGGCTGGGCCCTGCGGCGGCTGGCCCTGCCCTCGCCGATCCCCTGGCAGCGGGTGATCAATGCCCAAGGGCGCATCAGCATGGATCCCTCTCGCCAAGGATCGGACTGGATCCAACGGGAACTGCTGCTGGCCGAGGGCCTTGCCGTGTCTTCGGATGGACGCCTGCCCCTGGGGGCCCATCGCTGGCAACCTCCAGAGCGGGACCTGCCTGATCCGGCCTGCGGGGCGCTAGCTGTGGAGAGACTCCCAGCCCAGCCCCTTTGAGCCCTTCCGCCCCCAGGCCCACCCCCGCCAAAGCGCCGGGCTCCCCCCAGGCGCGGCAGGAGCAGCCCTCAGCGGCACCCAGTTCGCCCACCCGTTCGCCCACCAGTTCACAAGCCAGTGCGGCAGCTGACCCGGCGGCGGCCAGAGCCAATGGCCCGGTGACTGGCCAGGCGATCGGTCTGGCGCCCCGCCAGGTGGCCTGGCAGGTGTTGCAGGCCGTGGCGGCGGGGGCCTACGCCGACGGCGCCCTGGAGCGGGAACTGCAGCGCCAACCCCTGGGTAGCCAGGACCGGGCCTTGGCCACGGAGCTGACCTATGGGGCCATTCGTCAGCGGCGCCTGCTTGATGCCTGGCTCGACCAGCTCGGCAAGGTACCGGCGGAGCGCCAGCCGCCCAAATTGCGCTGGTTGCTGCATCTCGGCCTCTATCAACTGCTGGCCAGCGACCGGGTGCCGGCCTCGGCGGCGGTGAGCACCAGCGTGGAACTGGCCAAGCGCGGCGGCCTGGCCCGCCTGGCGCCGGTGGTGAATGGCCTGCTGCGCTCCTTCCTGCGTCAGCGGGAGGCGGGCCAGGGCCTGAGCCTGCCCGCCGATCCAGCCCTGGCCCTGGCCCGGCGCCAGTCGCTACCGGACTGGCTGGCCCAGGCGCTGCTGGAGTGGTTGCCCGAACCCCAGGCCGAGGCCTTTGCCCAGGCCTGCAACCAGTCCCCCAGCCTGGATCTGCGCTGCAATCCCCTGCGGGGCAGCCGCGAGCAGCTGCTAGCCGACTTGGAGGCCGCCGGCGTGGCAGCCGAGCCCTTGGCCGGCCTGCCCCAGGGGCTAGTGCTGCGGGGCCGCAGCGGCGACCTACGCCTCTTGCCCGGCTACGCCGAGGGCCGTTGGTGTGTGCAGGACCGCTCAGCCCAGCGCATTGCACCCCTGGTTGATCCCCAGCCGGGCGAACGGATCCTCGATGCCTGCGCCGCCCCCGGCGGCAAGAGCACCCACCTGGCCGAACTAATGGGCGATCGGGGGGACGTCGTGGCCCTCGATCGCAGCGCCGCCCGCCTGCAGCGAGTTGGCCGCAACCTGGAGCGCTTGGGCCTGGGCTGCATCCAGACCCGCGTCGGCGATGCCACCAACCTGGCAAATCCGCCAGAGCCAGCCCAGGCCGAGGCGGCGCCGAGCCCGGGCCTGCAGGCCATGATCACGCCGCAGGCGGAGATCACGCCGCAGGCCGAGATCGCACCGCAGGCGGCGATCGGCGATGACGCCTGGTGGAAAGGCGGCTTCGACCGGATTCTGGTGGATGCCCCCTGTTCGGGCCTGGGCACCCTGGCCCGCCACGCCGATGCCCGCTGGCGGATTGAACCCGCCGCGATCGAGCAGCTGGTGCTGTTACAAGGCCAGCTGCTAGAGGGCCTGGCACCCCTGTTGCGGCCCGGCGGGCGGCTGGTTTACGCCACCTGCACCGTGCACCCGCGCGAAAACGACCAACTGATCGCCGCCTTTTTGGCCGCCCACCCCGACTGGCGCCTGCTGGAGAGCTGGCAGCTCTGGCCCGGCCAGGGCCAGGGCCAGGGCCCGGAGCAAGACGGTGGCAGCGAGGGCGTAACAACTGAAGCCGGCAGGGCCCCAGACGGAGCCGGCGCTAACGCCCCTGGCGTCGGCCCTGGCTCAGGGGGTGATGGCTTCTTTGCTGCGGCCCTGCAAGCGCCCGGTTGAGGGGCTGACCTAGACGACTGACCCAATGACGCCGCCCCAGGCCGACCCGGCACCACAGTTCTGCTGGTCTGCCTGGTCTTCCTGGTCTGCCTGGTCTTCCTACTCTTTCTGGCCCTCTTGCTCCTCCTCCACACCTCCTGGTGCCATGGCCGATCAGGGCAGGGGAGGCGGCGCCGTCGGGGCCGCTGATGGGCTGTAGAGGGGAGGCGGGGCGGTTAGGGGGCCGCGGCTAGGACTTGGCAGGCTGGGCGGCAACGGGGGCAGGCGGCTAGGCCCGGAACTGGGACCCGTTCGGATAGCCGCTGCGCCGCTGCTGGGCGCTGGAGTGGTGGTAAAGGCCGCGCCGCTGCCGGTTGCCCCCTGGCCGGGGGTCTCGGTTGGCGTGGGCAGAGCGGGCTGGCCGCCCTCAACGGGGCTGGTGACGGGATCGGGGCGCTCGCCGGGGAGCAGGCCGGAAGGGGCCGCCTCCTGGATGCGCGCCACCGGCCGGGGCCTCGCCGGGGGCTGGAACGTACCGGTGAGCACCGGCTTGGGCGGGAACTGACGCACCGGCAGGTCCTTGACGATTGGCGCCATGTAGTCGTGCCAGGCGTAGGTGGCGAGCACGCTGGTGCTGCGGGTTTCGCGGTTGTCGTCGTAGCCGAGCCAAACAGCGGTGGTGAGCTGGGGGATCGAGCCGATGAACCACAGGTCGCGACCCGATTCGGAGGTGCCGGTCTTGCCGGCCACGGGCCGATCCTTGAGGGCGGCACCGCCGCCGGTGCCCCCCTTGACCACCTGCTGCTGCATCCAGAGCATGGCGTCGGCCAGGGGACTGGCCACGGCCCGGCGGCCCCGGTCACCATCGACGCGGCGGCTCCAGATCAGGTCGCCATTGGGACCCAGAATTTCCTCGAACGGCGTCGGCGCCACGTAGACGCCCCGATTGGCAATCGCCGCGTAGGCGGCCGTCATGTCAAGCACGGTCTGCTCGTAGGCGCCGATCGCCATCGGGTAGTAGCGCCCCAGGGGCCGGGTGATGCCCAGGCTGCGGGCGGTGTCGATCACCGGATCAAAGCCCACCTTCTGCAGCAGCCCCACTGCGACCACGTTGAGGGAGTTCTGCATCGCCATCCACATCGGGATGCGGCCCATGAAACGGTGGTTGAAGTTTTTCGGGCAATAGCCGGCAAAACAGCGCGGTTCATCGACCACGATGTCCTCTGGCTTCATGCCCTGTTTGAGAGCTGCGAGATAAACAAACAGCTTGAAGGTGGAGCCGGGCGAGCGCAGGGCCTGCACGGCCCGGTTGAACTGGCTCTTGTTGTAGTCCTTGCCGCCCACCAGGGCCCGCACCAGGCCGGTGCTGGGCTCCATCGAAATCAGGGCGCCCTGCATGGCGCCAGGGGTGTTGCTGTCGATGATCTTCTGGGCGTGGTCCTGCCAGGCCAGATTGAGGCTGCTGCGGATCGTCAGGCCACCCACCTCCAATTGCTCGGGGGTGAGCACCTTGGGCAACTCCTGGGCCACCCAGCTGGTGAAGTAAGGGGCGCGGCTGTCCCAGTATTTGGGTACGGCCGGCTTGAGTTTTAGGGGCGTGGCCAGGGCCTCAAGCTGCTGGCGATCGTCAATGAAGCCGACTTCGCGCATGCGTCTGAGCACGATCCGGCGCCGTTGCAGGGCCAGATCGGGATTAACCAGCGGCGAATAGACCGAAGGGGCCGGCGGCAGGCCGGCGATCAGGGCCGCCTCGGGCAGGGTGAGTTCCCCCGGGGTTTTGGAGAAATAGATCCAGGCCGCATCGGCGACGCCGTAGGCGCCGGAGCCCAGATACACATAGTTGAGATATTGCTCAAGGATCTGCTCCTTGCTCAGCTGGCGCTCGAGTTTGCCGGCTAGGGCCGCTTCTTCGAGCTTGCGGGTAATCGTGCGGTCCTGGCTAAGGAAGACGGTGCGCGCCAGTTGCTGGGTGATCGTACTGGCCCCCTCTTCTAAAGAGCCACGGGTGACGTTGCGCACCACCGCCCGGCTGATGCCAACCAGATCAATGCCGTCGTGTTGATAGAAACGGCGATCTTCAGCGGCGATAAAGGCCCGTTTGACCAGCTCCGGCATCTGGCCACTGGCCACCTTGTCGCGGGTGGCCGGCCCCAGTTTCTGGATCACCTGGCCATCGGCCGACAACACCGTGACCGTGCCGGGCCGGTTGAAGGTGTTGATGTGGCGCACGTCGGGCAGCAGCTTGTCGAGGCCCTGCACCAGCAGGGCCTGACCCACGGCCACGGCGCCGCCGATGCCGGCAGCCCAGAAGCCGGCAACCAGCAGCTGGCGCCTGCGCCCTTTCACATGCCCACCACCGACGCCAGGCCAGTGGTGAGGGAGCTATGGCCGATCGCTAGGGCCGTGACCAACATGCCGATCACGAGGAAGGGCTGGGCACTTGCCTGATATTTGACATCAAAGGCCACCGGATCGCGCAGCAGCCAGATGTCCTGGAAGGTCATCTGGGGCACGATCAGCAGCACCAGCAACACGGCCGAGAAATGTTGGCCGATGGCAATTAACACCGCCACCATCGCCAGCTGAAAAAGGTTGATCATGCCGGCGCTGATCCAGCTGGCACGCTTAGCACCGAACACCACAGGCAGGGATTGGAGCCCTAGGGCTCGGTCCCCTTCGATGCTCTTGAAGTCGTTCACCACAGCGATGCCCAGGCCCGCCAGGCTGTAGGCCAGGGTTAGCAGGGCCGTGGTCCAGGTGAGCTGGCCAAACAGGGCCTGGCCCGCCCACCAGGGCAGGGCGATGTAGCTGGCGCCGAGGGCGTAGTTGCCCAGCCAACCGTTCTGCTTGAGCTTGAGCGGCGGCGCCGAGTAGATGAAGCTCACAAACGAGCCTCCCAGGGCCAGCAGGAACACCACCGGCGTGGCATGGCCGGCCCAGAGGTCGAGGCCATAGGCCACCGCCAGACCCGCGAGCAGCAGGATCCAGATCTGGGCCTTGACCTGGGCCAACGGGATCGCCCCCGAGGGAATCGGCCGATAGGGCTCGTTGATCGCGTCGATCTCGCGGTCGTAATAGTCGTTGATCGTCTGGGTGTAGCCGGCCAGCAGCGGCCCGCTCATCACCATGCAGGCGAACGAGGCGACCACCTCGGGCCAGGTCCACTGGAAGCGTCCTGAAGCGGCTGCACCGCACAACACCCCCCAGATCAGGGGGATCCAGGTGACCGGCTTCATCAGCTGCAGCCGGATTTTCCAGATGTTGGAGGTGCCACTAGCACCCTTCATTCCCAACAACTGTCGGGCTCCGCCACCGGGGCCCTGGTTCCCGGATGCTTTTTCAGCCGGGGCTGGATCGGGACTGTCGCTCACGGGCGTTCTGGCCTCAGGCGGGGGTGATTTCGTCGTCGAAGAACCAGGTAGTGGGGCCGCCATTGAGTTCGACCACTACGCCGATGCCCTGGCCGTCGGTGAGCTTGAAATCCTTGACGGTGCCAGTGGCATCGGCCTGGAGGGTGGCAACTAGGCCTGCGGGGATGCGGTCACGAACCCGGGTGACCCGCACCTTCGAGCCGATGGTGATGGCAGCCTGGGTCATGACCGGCGTAACGGAAAAGTTGCGCAACCCTACCAGCGCCTCCCCGCCGCCTTGCCATGGTCGCCAAACGGATCATTCCCTGTCTCGACGTGGCCGATGGCCGGGTAGTGAAGGGCGTCAATTTCGTCGGCCTTCGCGACGCCGGTGACCCGGTCGAGCTGGCCTGTCGCTACAGCGCCTCCGGCGCCGATGAGCTGGTGTTCCTCGACATCGCCGCCAGCCACCTAGGCCGCAGCACCCTGGTGGAGCTGGTGCGCCGCACCGCTGAGGCGGTGACGATCCCCTTCACCGTTGGCGGCGGCATCCGCTCTGTGGAGGGCATCACCGAGCTGCTGCGGGCCGGCGCCGACAAGATCAGCCTCAATTCCTCGGCCGTAGCCGATCCCCAGCTGGTATCCGAAGGGGCCCGGCGCTTTGGCTGCCAGTGCATCGTCGTGGCAATCGATGCCCGGGCCCGGCGCGCTCCCTCTGGCGGCACCTCAGAAAGCGTCGCTGGAATCGCATCAGGCGGCTGGGATGTGTTTGTCAAAGGCGGCCGCGAAAACACGGGCCTGGATGCGGTGGCCTGGGCGAAACAGGTGGTGGCCCTGGGTGCCGGCGAGATCCTGCTCACCTCGATGGATGGCGATGGCACCCAGGCCGGCTACGACCTGGCCCTGACCCGGGCCGTGGCCGAGGCGGTAGCGGTGCCCGTGATCGCCTCGGGCGGGGCCGGCAGCATTGCCCACATCGGCGCGGCCCTCGGCGAAGGGCGCGCCTCGGCGGCCCTGCTCGCCTCCCTGCTCCACGACGGCGTCCTGACCGTGGAGCAAATCAAAACAGAGCTGCTGGCCCAGGGGGTCAACCTGCGCCCCCTGGAGCGCAGCGTGGCGGCTTGAGGGGGATCGCCGATCAAGTTCTTCTGCCCCGCGCCGCCGATAGGCCCCTGAACCGCGCCACGGCCCGGGGG
>CAMAPJ010000108.1 GCA_945860085.1 Synechococcus sp. UW140
CTGCAATGGCTCTGGGGGATCTTGGTAGTCGTGGCGATCTGGCTCTGGCTGGCACCGGGCCGTCTAGTGGTCTGGATCCTGAGCTGGCCGCTGTTCAGTGGTCACCTACTGCTGGGCCTCCTCGCCGCCGCTGCCACGGGGGTTGGGCTCTGTCTGCTGTTTGAACTGGTGCTGCGGCTGATCTGGCCACTCCAGTTTCTCAGGGCCGCCACTCGGGCCTCACAGAAGCTGCACGGGCTGCCGATCCGCCGCGGGGAAGAAGTGATGCGAATCGATTTCGTGGAGTTCTGTGATCACGCCTCCAGTAGCGCCAGCGTGAAGCTGTTTCGCTGCATACCACGGCAGCCCGGGCACCCGGAACGTGGCATTCGTCTGGATCCGGTTGACGTGGAGGCAATCGCGGTGCACCCCGATCAGGTCCGCCTCTCCCGGCGGCTACGCACGCTGCGCCAGCCGACACGCACCTATATGGAGTCGCTGCAACGCCACGGCCTCGAGCCACTGGCCTCCGATTCGATCGAGGCGAAGGCCTGGCAGGCCCTGCTGGATTCCGAGCAAGAACTCGCCAAGCTCGCCGAGCTGCGCGAATCCGCGACCTCCATGCTGAACGATGCCCACCGAGTGCAGCAGTTCAGTGCCGACAACGAACTGCTCTTATCTACCCGCAAGCGCAGCCTGGCCCTCGCCCCAACGCTCACTGCCGACATCAGCCGAATTGACGCTCGATGCCTGGAATTGCGCCGCTTCGGATACAAGCTCTATGAATTCCTCAACATCCCCAAGAGTCTTCGCACCTTCGAGCTGTCAGACGACATGGAAGCCACCTTGGTGGCCCAGCGGGGGCTGTCGGATGAACTGTTCGAAGAAATCAAGCTGTATGAGCAGGCCTACGGAGAATTGCTGGGCAATTGAGTGGCCCAGCTGAGCCACCAGCGTTCAGAACGAGAAGCTCGCCACCATCCTGCAATTGCCAGCCGGCTCCTCGCGCTGGCACTGCTGCAAGGCCATGCTGCTTGCCTCCTCCTCCGAGGAGCGGCCGGATTCGTGATACCAACGGCTGTCACTCTCCACCAATGCCGCCGAACCGGCCGTGAAAGCGAAGGCATTGCAGTCGTCCTGACCACACGACTGAACTGCTGCCTGCTGGGCCTCACTTTCGTTGCCATAGCCCTTTGACCAACTACTCTCCCCAGTGGAGGGGCTCACGGCGAATGCACCCCAAAGCTCTTGGGCTACAGGGGATTCAGTGTTCTCAACTGGCTCTTGAGCAGGGGCTTTGTCAGCAGAGGGGCTTGATGCTTCACCAGAAGGCGATGACGGTGTCGGTGTTTGATAGGCATCAGGTTCACTGGATGGCTTGAAAGCACCTGTTGCCAGGCCGATCAAGAGAGCAATTCCTCCCAGTGCCACCATGCAGCCATTGGGCTTGGACTGGGCCCCAGTCGACGAAGCAGAAGATGTTGAGCTGCTTTCATTGACCTGAACTGGGCCACCCCACAAGAAGACGCCTCCATACTTCCTATTGATCAACTCATTGGCATCGAATATATTTAGAGCCTCTATTATTTCTTCAATTAGATTTCCCTTGCCCTGGCCATTCTCGCCCTTCAGTTGGAATTTGACTTTGAACTTTGCCATGTCATGCGAGTATTTCGAATAACATAGCTGTTGAACCCTTATTGCGGCAAAGCAAATATTTTAGGGACAGGGCGCGGCTAAACCGCGCATTGGAACGAGACTCTTCTCGATGGTCAACCCCAATGACGACTGAGTGGGCCAACCCCTGGAAGCCGTCCCGTCGCCCCGAGCGGCACGCCGACGACGTCTGAGGCTTGAGCGAAACCACGAGTTGGTGCTTCGCAGGAGCAATCGAGCCTAGCTCCACGCGTCTGGCCTAGGTTCAACTCATCCCAGCTCCACTGGCAAAACTATGCAATTGCTGCATAACACCAATGGCTGAACATCTGCCAGCTGCCCCTGAATCGCACGAGATCCGCGTCTTCCTCTCGAGCACCTTCCGCGATTTCAACGAGGAACGCAGGCTGCTGGCCACCCAGGTGTTTCCTGAGCTCAACCGCCGAGCCAGGGAGCGGGGCGTGGAGCTTGTTGAGGTGGATCTCAGGTGGGGAGTGACCCAAGAGCAGGCAGAAGACGGCCATGCCTTGGAGATCTGCCTGCAGGAAATCGAGCGCTGCCGGCGTTATTTCATCGGCATGCTGGGTGACAGCTACGGCAGCCTCACTCCACCGGAGCGCCAGCTGCTGGTGGGTGCACCGGCTTTGTTGGAGCAGCGGCAGTGGCTGGCGGGAAAGATCGGCCGGAGCAGCTACACGGAGCTGGAGATCGAGCAGCGGCTGCAGGAGATGGGCGGCGGCGCCAGCGATGGCCGGGCTTTCTTTTATTTCCGCGATCCAGCCTGGAGCAACCCAAGGGCTGATGCGGGCGAGGCTGGCTGGCGCAGCGATGATCCAGCCGATCGCCACAAGCTGGAGCTGCTCAGAGAGCGCATCCGCAGCAGCGGCTATCCACTGGTGCAAGGGCTGGAGAGCCCCCAGGCGATCGCCGACCAGATCAAGGAGGACCTCTGGGCGTTGATCGATCGGCAGTTCCCGGTAGGTGAGCAGCCCGATGCGCTGGAGAAGGAAGCCCGCAAACACGCGGACTACCGCCGCTCCCGAATCGGAGCCGGGCAGTACATCGGCGGGGAGGCCTACATCCAGCAGCTGGAGCAGTGGATTGAGGTCAGTGAACAGCAGATCCTGATCACCGGTGAGTCCGGAGCGGGCAAGAGCGCACTTATTGCCAACTGGATCGAGGCTCATCAGCAGAGCCATCCAGAGGATGTGGTGTATGCCCACCATTTGGGCTGCACGAACGATGCCAATGCCCTGCGGCCACTGCTGGGCCGGCTGATCGACACGGCCTCAGCCCAGATGCTGGCAGCCGAAGTGATCACTGAGGCGCTGGCGGTGCCAGAGGACTGGTGGGAGCTGGTGGCCAAGGTGGCTGAAACGCTGCAAAGCCTGGGCCGCTGGTGTGAGCAGAACGGCAAGCGCTGGATCTGGGTGCTCGATGGCCTCGATCGGCTTGACCCAGAGGATCAGAACGCCCTGCCTTGGCTCCCTCAGAACCTGCCGACGGGAGTGCAGGTGGTGGCCAGTGCGCTGGCCTGCACGGCGCGATCAATCCTCAGCGAGCGGGGCTACTCCACCCTCACGATTGAGCCTCTAGCGACGGCAGAGCAGGAGCAGCTGATCCAGCGTTATCTGCAGCGATACACCAAAGAACTCGATGGCGGCCTGCGCCAGCAGATCCTGAACCACCCCCTGGCCGGATCACCGCTGTTCCTCAAGGTGCTGCTAGAGGAGCTGCGCCAGTGCGGCCGCCACGACACGCTCAAGAGCCAGCTGTATTTCTACTTGAGCTCCCAGACGATTGATGATCTGTATGAGCGGGTGCTGGAGCGGCTGGAGAACGACGGCAGCGGTGATGCTGTCCGCAAGGTGATGACGGCGATCTGGGCCAGCCGCGCAGGGCTCACCGAAACGGAACTGCTGGCGATCACGGATCTGGCGCCGTTGCAGTGGGCACCGATCGATCTAGCGCTGGATAAGGCGTTCGGGCGTAACGGCAACAGGCTGGTGTTTGACCACGACTTCCTGCGCATTGCAGTCAAAGACCGCTACCTGACGAGCGACGAGCAACAGCGGCAGGCGCACAGCGAGCTGGCGGATTGGTATGAAGCAAAAGATGAATGGGATGAACGCGATGCAGAAGAACTGCCGTGGCAGTGGCAACATGCTGATCGGTTAGCGGACCTGCGGGACCACCTGCTCAACCCAGTGCATCTGGCTTATCTGGATGACTACAGGGGCAGCCGAGAGACGATCAACTACTGGCTGGCAGCAAGGGGCGAGGGTGATGGCGAACTCGATGACCTTATCGCCGACGATCTGGAGCAAGAGATCGAGAAGCGGCGAGAGGACCCCGAAGATCTGATCTGGTTTGTGGACCGGATCGCTGGGCTGTTTGCTGAGGCCGGGCTCTACCGCGAGCCGCTCCTGAAGCTCCGGGGCCTGTCGCTGGAGCTGGAGGAAGCGTCAGACAACAGAAGCGAGGAGTCGATGCTCAGCAGCCTGAAGTGGCTAGCCGATGCACATCATGATCTGGGCCACTACGACGCGGCGTTGCCGCTGTATCAGCGTTGTCTGGAAGCCCGTGAGCGGCTGCTGGGGCCGGAGCATCCATCAACCCTCTCCACCGTCAACAATCTGGCCGGTCTTTTTGAAGACACGGGCGATTACGGGCAGGCAGAGGCGTATTACAAGCGTGATCTAGAAGCCAGTGAGCGACTGCTGGGGGCGGAGCACCCCGACACGCTCACTACCGTAAGCAATCTGGGTATGCTCTACAACTCCATGGGTGACTACGAGAAGGCTGAAGCCTTTTACAAGCGCGCTTTAGAAGCCCGCGAGCGACTGCTGGGGCCAGAGCATCCCTCAACGCTCATCACTATTAACAATCTGGGCGTATTATTTCAGGACAAAGACGATTACAAACAAGCGGAGTCCTTTTCAAGGCGGGCTTTAGCAATCAGTGAACGACTACTAGGAAAGGAGCATCCATCAACGCTCACTACTTTGAGCAACTTGGGTCAGCTATTGACCGACATGGGCGAATACGACCAAGCAGAATCTTATCTCAATTGGGCGCTAGAAGCCAGTGAGCGCCTACTGGGAACGGAGCACCCAGACACGCTCATAACGATAAACAATCTGGCTGGCCTGTTCGAGAAAAAGGGGGAGTGCGAGCAGGCGGAGTCTTATTACAAGCGGGCCTTGGAAGCTAGTGAGCAGCAATTGGGGACTGAGCACCCATCCACGATCACAATAGTGGGCAATCTAGGCCTGCTTTACAAGAACCAGGGCGACTACGCGCAAGCGGAGGCGTACTACACGCGTTGCTTGGAAGCCAGTGAGCGGCTGCTGGGTCCGGAGCACCCATCTACAAACGGCAGCCGGTTCGCCCTCGCCAATCTGCTATCCGATCAGGAGCGCTACTGCGAATCCATCCCTCTGCGTCGCCAGGAACTTGACGTGGCAAGCAAACGGGATGGCCGCGATGTTCCAGGCACACTCACTTCAATCCACCGCCTGGCACAAGACCTTTACTGGGCCGATGAACTGGAGGAATCCAAGCAGCTCTACGAGGAGGCCCTTACAGGCCGCATCGCGGCCCTCGGTGAAGAGGATGGCGCCACCATGGCGAGCCGCTATGGCTTGGCCCGCTGCCTGAGTGAGCAGGAGCGCTACTGCGAGGCGATCGAGCTAAGGCGGGTGGAGGTTGCCTGGTGCCGCCAGCAGAACGGCGACACCGATCCCGGCACGCTCAGTTCAATCAACGACCTAGCGATCGACCTGCGCGAAACTGGGGAACTGGAGGAAGCAGAAGTCCTATTCCGCGAGCTACTGGCAGCCCGCCAGCAGGTGCTGGATCCCGGCGATTCGGGGATCGGCCGAGCCTTGGGCGGACTGGCCAAAACGTTTAAGGAGGCCGGAAAGTTGGGGGAAGCACTCGCCTTTGCTCAGCAGGCCCTAGATCACCGCTTCCAGCACGAAGGCCCCGATGCATGGGTCACGAACCGCAATCGGTTTGATCTGGCCCGCGTGCTCCACAAGCTGGGGCGATCTGCAGAAGCAACGCAGCTGCTGGATGCCCTGCAAGCCAGCATGGCCTCTAAAGCGGAACCGGACGATGACGACCGCCAGCTGCTAGCCAATGCCGAAGAACTGATGCGCTCGCTCGATGAGGGCACGTGACCCGCATCGCGCGCCAACCCCTCAGACAGCGCTGGCCGCCATGAAACCAGTCGTGTTCAAGGTGGCGCGGAGCACTTGTCCCGAGCAGTTCCGGTTGCGTTGATGGCGTCAACGCCCCATTCGTTTCAGTCTCCTCCCGCTGATGACATCCCCAGCCCCACTCCAAACCAGTGACGTGCTGCTCGCCCATGGCCTGCTTCAGGATCCCGGTGCGGTGCCATTAGTGGTTGCCGTGGCCGGCCATCGCGATCCGCGGCCCGAGGTGGTGCCGCTGCTACAGCGACAGTTTCGCCAGCACCTTGAACAACTCATCCATGAGCTGCCTAATACTCCGTTGGTGATGCTCAACGGCCTGGCAGAGGGGATAGACAGCATTGCCGCTTGCACCTTCCTCCAGGTGGTGGCCGCCGATCGCGAGCTCCGCGGCGGCACCGCACCGCACCACCAATTAGTTGCGGCTCTGCCCAAGCCACCGCTTGACTATCGCCTCGATTTCAGTGATCCCACCGCGCTGGCGGAGCTGGAGCGCCTGTTGGCCTGCAGTGATGGCGTGCTCCACCCCGATAACTGCGCCGATCTGGCGCTGCCACCCAGCCCGGATGGCCGCCCGCGCGCGGCAGATGATCCCGCCTGCTACGGCAAGCAGGGTGCCTTCCTAGTGCGCCACTGTTACCTGCTGTTCGGTTTCTTCAACGGCGTGGAAACCCGTCTGGTGGGCGGCACCTCCCAGACCGTGGCGATGCAAAAGGGCGACATCCATCCCCTCTTCCTCAGCGTGGATGAGGTACTCGCCAGCAAGGAGCCCGGCGTGCTGGTAGTGCAGCACACCCCACGTCTCAGTTCATCCAGCTCCAGTGAGGGGGGCGGTGCCATCCAGTTCTGGCCTGAGCCGGTAGTGGACGCCAAGGGCGGTGTGGCGATCCCCGATTCTCTCCTCGCCATCCCCCGCCGCCTTGAAGCGATCAACCGCGCAGTTCAGCAGCCCGGCTTCGAGCCCAGTTGCTACGAAGAAGGCCAGAACACTCGTCTATGGACATGGGCTGACGAATCCGCAAGGAGAAACAAGGGACGTTATGAACGCTGGTGCGCCGTGCTGGTGATCGCCGGCCTCGTGCTGGTGCTGGCCGCCCAGCTCTCCCCCGTGGCCCAGGGGCTGTGGTGGGCGCTGCTGCTGCTCGCCTTCGTGTTGTTTCCGCGCCTGCAGCAGGGGCCGAAACACGCCTTCATCTCTGAGCGCTGTCTGGCGGAATGCCTCACCGTGCAGCACATCTGGCTGGCTGTGGGCATCTCCGACGATGCGGCCGATCTGTTTCACACCCGCAGCAACAGCGAACTCAACTGGATCCGCACGGTGCTGCGGGCCGTGCGCGTACAACTCCTCGCCTTCCACAGCCATGAGCCCTTGCGCTACGCCAACGCCATCGACAAGGCCATGGTCTGGATAACGGTCAGGTGAGCTTTTTGCAGCGCCGGATCGGTGGGTTCGACAGGCTGGCTCGCCGCTGGCAACAGGTGGCCGTGGCCCTCGCTGCTTCAGCCGTTTTGGTGGCGGCAGCCCAGAGCATTCCAGGCCTGTCGCAAGGCCTCGCGGCCTGGGTGGTGGTGCTGTTGGCCGGCTTCGCCTCAGCCCGCGCTTACAGCATCCTGATGGGTTTCGCAGATACGGCGGATCGCTACCGCCGCAGCCTGCTGCAGTTTCAACGCGGCCAACACGCCCTGGCCTCGATCGATCCGGCCCTCGCCGCAGAGGCCCCCGAGCGGCAGCAGCGCCAGCAGATCGTGGTGGAGGCTTTGGGTCGTGAAAAGCTCGATGAGCTCAACGACTGGGTTGCCAGCCAGCTGCAGAGGGTTTACGCACCGGGTGCGTAGGCGCGCCTGAATAACTCATCGGCCAAGCCGATCGGCAATTTCACCCGATTGCGATCGACGAGTTGCAGAGGGTTTACACGCCCGGGGGATGACGAAAAGCGCTTGCGTCAGCCCTGAAGCAACGCCAGCAGCCCGACTTCATCGAGCACAGCCACCCCCAGCTGCTCGGCTTTAGTGAGCTTGCTGCCGGCCTCGCTGCCCGCCACCACATAGCTGGTTTTCTTGCTGACTGATCCACTCACCTTGCCGCCAGCCGCTTCGATCAGCTCCTGGGCGTCGCTGCGCTTGAGGCTGGGGAGCGTGCCCGTGAGCACGAAGGTCTTGCCGCTCAGGAGGCCGCCTGCTGACTTATCGGCCGTATCGGCAGGGGCCTCCAGCTGAAAACCGAG
>CAMAPJ010000109.1 GCA_945860085.1 Synechococcus sp. UW140
GAGCCCGGAGGCCATGGTCCGTGCCGATCGGGATCGCTGACCGTGTCTGCCTGTGTTGTGGATGCTTCAGTCGTTTTGCGGATCGTGACTGGCCATCTTGAGGCCCCTGGCTTGCAGCAACAGCTGTTTGACGCTTCCTTCGTTCTGGCTCCTGCGTTGATTCAGACGGAAGTCGCCAATGGGCTTTGGAAGCTAAAGCGCGCAGGTGCCCTTGCTGATTTGAATCCCCAGGATTTGCTCAAGGAGGCGACGGAATTAGTCGATCATCTTGAGCCAGATCAGACTCTTCAGGTGGAAGCCTTAGCCTTAGCTATCCATCTCAACCACTCTGTCTACGACTGCCTTTATCTCGCGTTGGCCCGCCGTGAGGCAGCCGATTTGTTGACAGTCGATCGCCGACTCCAGGCTTTGGCCCAACAGGTTCTGCCCTGATCGATGCTGCTGCTCAACTACCGGCCGGTGCTGCGCCAGCCCACGGGCATCGGCGTCTATGCCAATGGGGTGTTGCCAGCCCTGCAGAGCCTGGAGCACAGCCTCATCCCCGGCGGAGGCGAAGGCGGGGCCAAGGAGCGGCTCAAGCGCCTGGCCTGGAGCCAGGCCCGCCTGCTGGAGCGGGCCCGCCAGGCGGGGGCGTCGTTGATCTTCACGCCGGCGCCGGAGGGGTATCTGGGTCGCCAGACCATCCCCCAGGTGGTGATGGTGCATGACCTGCGGCCGATCAGCCAGCCGGAGCGCTCCCTGCAGTCGCTCTATTTCCGCGCTTGGGTGCCGCCGCTGCTGCGCAGCAGCCAGCGGGTGATCACCAATTCCCAGTTCACGGCATCCGAAATCGAGCGCCACACCGGCCTGGCCGCCAGCCGGATCAGCGTGATTCCCCTTGGCTACGACGACCAGCTGTTCCGCCCCGCCAGCCCCGGATCTCCCAACCAGCCCCCCCCAGTTCTCGCCGGCCTCAGGGGGCCTTATCTGCTGCACCTGGGCCAGGCCTATCCCCACAAGAACCTGGAGCGCCTAATCCGGGCCTTTGCCCAGGTGGCGCCCGATCACCCAGACCTCAGCCTGGTGCTGGCCGGCAAACCCCATGCCAGCGAGACCCCCCGGCTGCAGGGGCTGGTGGAGGCGCTGGGGCTGCAGAGCCGCATCCGCTTCGTGGCCTATGTGCCTTACGAGCAGCTGGGGGATCTCTACCGGGGCGCCCTGGCCCTGGCCTACCCGAGCCTCTGGGAGGGCTTTGGCCTGCCCGTGCTCGAAGCGATGGCCTGCGGCACGCCGGTGCTCACCAGCTTTGGCTCCGGCACCGAGGAGGTGGCGGGGGACGCCGCCCTACTGGTGAACCCCACGGATACGGTTGCCATCGCTGAGGCCCTAGCGGCCCTGGCCAGCCAGCCCCAGCTGGGCGCTGAGCTGCGCCGGCGGGGGCTGCTGCGGGCGGCGGGCTTCAGCTGGATGCGGACTGGTGAGGCGACGCGGCAGCTGCTGCTGCAGGAGAGCTGATACCTTGCGGCAGTCTTGGCTTGGATATCATTCGCATCGGAGCATCTTTCCTCGAAAGAGTGATCAAGGTAGATCCCTTTTGGAGCCTGGCTTGCTTGAGGCCAGGGCATGCTCTTGCCGGCTAAGGGATTCTTTAAGGTAGACTTATGGGTTTCCGGCGCAACGGCCCTGCGCGCATCATCTGCTGTATAGTGACTGCGTTGGTGAGCCACTTGAGAGCGTTGCTTTCGTGGTCGGCGACGGAAATCATGGCTTTGCTATGTCTTCCGTCGCCTTCTGTCAAGCGAAATGCAACATGCGCATCGCTGCTGGCGAGCAGACCGTTCTATGCAGTCATTCCGGGTTTGGCTTTCAAGATTTGCATCTAAAGTGCAGTCAATTGATGTGAATCCCTAGACTCCAAATTTCCTGTCAGTCTTGTAAAGCAGATAACTATTGATTGAGCATGGTTGGCCTGGGCGAGTTGGCTGACTTGTTCGAATAATGTCTCCTAATTCCTATCAATAGTTTGTGTGGTTACTCAGCCTGTCTCAGGCTGAGTTCGGCTACCAACGCATTCACGGCCCAAGCGATTCCCTGGCTCAATCGGGTGAGCCTGGTTCAGCCTGACCAGCTCCACCTTGGACTTGGCGTTGATGCTGGGGAGCTTCACGCTTCTTTTTAGCTTGTCTGGGCTTTGGACAGGGTGTAGGCCTTAGTGGCATTGGGATCCCGCGGCCGAGGAGCTAACTAGCCGGATTCGGATCTCGATCTGGCGGTGATCCTTTGACTCCGGTTGAAGATGCCCTGCTACTGCCATGGCAGGTGAATTTCGTGTTGCATAAGAAGCTGCTCTCAAAGTTGCATTCCCACCTGCTACCAGGTGGTGATTCCATTTGAAAGCGGCAACGATTGACCTGTGTGTTGCAGTCGGCCCTGTTAGTTGCCAATAGTTGGCTAACTTAGTTCCGCTCCTGCTGGCAAAGCAGCCAGCTCAGCCCGCTGCTCTCGCCGATCCCGATCACTTGCTCAGTTGTCACCTCGTGCCCCATCGGGTCCTAGATGGTGAGCAACTGCTGAACCTGACCAAGCGCGACACTATGGAGTAGTTCCTTTTTTTATGACCCTCATCGTCACCGGAGCAGCCGGCTTCATCGGCTTTCACCTAAGCACCCGGCTGCTGGAGCGAGGGACGCCGGTGGTGGGTTTTGATAACGTCAACTCGTATTACGACCCGTCCCTGAAGCGAGCGCGTATGGCGCAGCTGGAAGCCACCGCTGCCCGCACCGGCGTAAGTTTTGAGCTGATCGAGGCCGATCTTGAGGATCGCGCCGCTGTAGAAGCAGCCTTCGAACATCACACGCCCACCAAGGTGGTGAACCTCGCAGCCCAGGCGGGGGTGCGTTACTCGATCGAGAATCCTGCGGCCTACATCCAAGCCAATCTGGTCGGCTTTGGCCACATCCTGGAGGGATGCAGGCAACATGGTATTAAGCACTTGGTGTATGCCAGCAGCAGCTCCGTGTATGGCGGCAACACCAACTTGCCGTTTTCGGAGCACCAGGGTGTTGATCATCCGGTGAGTCTCTATGCGGCCAGCAAAAAGGCCAACGAGTTGATGGCCCACACCTACAGCCATCTCTATGGGCTGCCGGCCACGGGCTTGCGCTTTTTTACGGTCTATGGCCCTTGGGGCAGACCAGATATGGCCCTGTTCCTCTTTACAAAGGCCATTCTTGCCAAAGAGCCCATTCAGGTTTTTAATAATGGTGAGATGGTGCGTGATTTCACCTTTGTTGATGACATTATTGAAAGCCTGATCCGGGTGCTTGATCGACCAGCAGCTCCCGATCCCAATTTCAACCCCCAGGCACCAGATCCGGCCACAAGCTGGGCCCCGCACCGTGTGTTCAACATCGGCAATTCCAATCCCACGCCGCTTTTGGACTACATCGCAGCGATTGAGGATGCCCTGGGAATGGAAGCTACCAAGGAATTCTTGCCGATGCAGCCTGGCGATGTGCCCGCCACGGCGGCTGATACGGCAGCCTTGGAAGCTTGGACCGGTTTCAAACCGAATACGCCCGTGAAGGAAGGCGTAGCAAAGTTTGTCGCCTGGTACCGCCAATTTTATGGGGTCTGAAAGGTCTCAGTTGATCCTGGAACTGGCTCGAAGCTGATGCGCCAAGGCACGGGCAATCCCGTTATGGAGCAGTAACCAGTGAAGAGCATTGGCGGGGTAGGGGCGATAGCGCAGGGACGCCCGGTAGGGCACTGTGGCTGACAAAGGGATGCCACTGCGTCGGCTGGTGAAGTCAAAGGTCACCCATTCCCCAGCTTGTTTGACTTGAAGGCTGGTGTGGTGGCTGATTCCCGTGTGGACATCAAGGAGATCGACCAAGCGGGTCTGATATCCCAGTCGCTGGTTCAACAAAGCCAGCACAATGGCGCCTTCGTCACACCACAGCCGCTGGCTCGGTCGCCTCAGCATCGCTTGAACACCGTCGGAGCTGTGGATTGGATCACCAGCGTTTGCCTGGTGCCAGTGGGCAGTGATATAGCTGAACGTTTGAGCTGGTGTTTGGAGCTGGTTGCGCTCGGCAAGGCTGGCTAAGGCTCGGCCATCGCTGGTCCACCAGCCCACGCCCCCTATCCCTAGCGCTAGCAGAGCCCCTGAGCTGGCAACGACCAGTCTCGATTTGCTTTTTGTCCTTGGCGTCCTCGCTGGCTTCATCAAGGGTGCTGTTTCAGGGATAATGCAAGCATCGCAGGACAGGCTAAACTTTTCAGCCGATAGCTTTGCGAAGCTTTGTATGCCATCAATAGCTGGCCCGGGTGTTTCCCCAGCTTTCTAGAAGCCTAAAATCCAAACAATTTAGACCAGATGAGAAATTAAAAAAATACTGACTTTTTCTGTGACTATCACATTTGTCTTGAGGCGCAGGTTTTGTTTGGTCTGAAACCGAATTTAGCCAGCTTTTCCAGAGGTCCTATCCAGTAAAGTTTCGCGCTTTTGGCTCCAATATTTTTGCCGTTTTCTGGCTCAGCCCAAAGCCCCGCTTTTGCGCCTGGTCTGCGCATTAACCTTCAATAATGACAGCAGCAACTCCAATCTCAAACCCCGAGGCAACAACACAGATCTCTTCAACACAGATCTCTTCAACACAGATCTCTTCGTTGCCTCCCCTTGCGACCTGCACGGTGGCCGTGATCGGCCTTGGCTACGTGGGGCTGCCCCTGGCTGTGGAGTTCGCCAAATCTAAGGACTGCGTGCGCTCAGGTGAACGTCTGCGGCGACGGGTCATTGGCTTTGACGTCAATAGCCAGCGACTGGCAGAACTGGCTGAGGGCTTGGATCGCACCAACGAAGTCAGCCCTGAGGAGTTGCGGGCGGCGCAGCTGTTGGAATTCACAGGCGATCCAACTCACCTCGCTGCTGCCGATGTGTTTGTGGTGACGGTGCCGACGCCCATTGATTCGGCCAAGCGCCCCGATCTCACGCCCTTGGAGAAGGCCAGCGCCACCTTGGGCCGGGCGTTGAAAGCCCGCGTGGCAACTGGGGCTTCCACCCTGCCGCTGGTGATCTACGAGAGCACGGTGTATCCGGGCGCCACAGAGGAGGTGTGCGTGCCGATCCTGGAGCGTGAGAGCGGCCTGCGCTTCAACGAGGAATTCTTTTGTGGCTACAGCCCCGAGAGGATCAATCCGGGCGATAACGAGCACAAGCTCACCACGATCATCAAGGTGACCAGCGGCAGCACGCCGGCGGCGGCGGCCTGGGTGGATGGCTTCTATGGCTCGATCATTGCTGCCGGCACCCACCAGGCGAGCAGCATCAAGGTGGCGGAAGCCGCCAAGGTGATCGAAAATACCCAGCGCGACCTCAACATCGCCTTGGTGAACGAGCTGGCGATCATCTTCCGGCAGATGGGCATCGACACGCTGGATGTGCTGGAGGCTGCCGGCACCAAGTGGAACTTTTTGCCCTTCCGGCCGGGGCTGGTGGGCGGCCACTGCATCGGCGTGGACCCCTATTACCTCACCCATAAGGCTGAGCAGCTGGGCTATCACCCTCAGGTGGTGCTGGCGGGCCGGCGCATCAACGACGGCATGGGTCGCTGGCTGGTTGAACAGCTGGTGCTGGAGCTGGCCCGCCGCGGGCTGGTGATCGCCGGAGCGCGGGTGCTGGTGCTGGGGTTGAGCTTCAAGGAGAACTGCCCGGATCTGCGCAACACCCGTGTGGTGGATGTGATCGAGGCCCTGAAGCGCTATGGCATGGAGGCTGAGGTGGTGGACCCCTGGGTGGATGGGGCGGAAGCTCGGCGCGAATATGGCCTGGCGGTGCAGGTTGAGCCACCAGCAGAGCAGCGCTACCCCGCCGTGGTGGCCGCGGTGGCCCACCGCGAATTTGCCGCCTGGGGCGCCGAGCAGTGGCAGCTTTTGCTGCAGCCCGGCGGCCTGCTGCTGGACTTGAAAGGCATCATTCCGCGTGAGCTGCAGCCCTTGCGCCTGTGAGCGCATCATTCCGGGTCCTGGGGCCTGGGGGTGCGGCCGGGCTGGCTTGTGCTGGCGTCGCCGCAAGCAGCGTTTCGCTTCCGGCTGAGCAGCGGGCTGCTGAAAGCCGGCCTGGTTGGCTTTGTGCTTGCAGACTTAGCGCTACTGGAGGCCGCCCAGAGCTGGTTGATCACGCGCAAACGGGTCTTCCTCTAGATGCGGCCCTGGGCTTCCGCGGGGCCGCTAACTCTGGGGTGGTGGCGATTTGCTCCACTTGCAGCAAGCCTGCGGATGCTTGAACTGGCGCTGGCTGTCTTGTCAGCCGAATGAGTCGCCAGGCGCTCTGGACAAACTTTAGCCCTAACCTGGCGCTCCGGCTACTTTTTCGCCAGCCAAAGCTTCCCACCTGTGAACACCGACCGCTGGTACTACCGGGTGTTCCAGAGCGCCCCGGATCTGATCCGCTCACTGCTGCCCGGCTCAGCCACCGCCGCCACCGCGCTGAGCCTGGACCCAGCCGCCCCCGGCGATCAGCTCTATCGATTTGAAGCGCTCGAAATCAAAGAGCTGAGCCACCGCCTTGATGGTGTTTTGTGGCCCCGCCAAAGCACCGGCTGCGCTGAAACCGGCAGTCCGGAGTTTCCGGTGGTGCTGCTGGAGGTGCAGATGCACCCGGATCCAGGCTTCCACCACCGGCTGGCAGCGCAGACCTATCGCTTTCTGCAGCGGCACCCGCAGGTAGAGCATCTGGAGGTGGTGGTGATCACGCCACACCAGCGGATGGGCCTCGGCCCCACCAAGCGGCCCAGACTTCTGGAGGTGCTTCTGCAGGAGGTTCACTGGATCAGCCTGGAGGCCTTGAGCCAGCAGCCAGATCTCGACCCCCTGCTCAACCTGCTCACCCTGCCAGTGCGGCCCGAGAGCGAGCTGGCGGCCAGCAGTCAGCAGATTCTGGCCAGGCGGCCTGATCTGAAAACGGTTGTGCTGCCTATGCTGGTGCAAAGGTTTCCCCAGCTCACCGAGGAACAGATCATGGTGATCGCCGGCATCCCCCGGGAAGAGATCCGCCACACTCGGGCGGTACAGGACTGGCTTGCTGAGGGCCGCCAAGAAGGCCGCCAGGAGGGGCTCCAGGAGGGCGAAGCCAAAGGCCGCCAGGAGGGCGAAGTGGCCGTAACTCTCCGCCAACTCAACCGTCGCTGCGGCCCCCTCACAGGCGCCACCACCGCCCAGATCCAGGGCCTACCAGTGGAGAAGTTGGAAGCCCTGGCCGACGCCCTGCTCGACTTCCAAGGCCCGGCGGACCTGGCGTCCTGGCTGGCCGCCAACACCAGCAACCCCGCCTGACTCCGAGGCACCAGGCCGCCCACACCACATCTGGTGCCTCCACCCCCGAAATTCCTAAGCGCGCTGAAGGCTCTTCCCCCTGAGCCGCCAGGTGTGCCAGCCCGAAAGAGTCGCTCAGCCTCCTACCGCCACCAAGGCCCTGCTCCCACCAAGCCCCGCACGGGCTGCAGCCCCTCCTGCAAAGGCGCCGCTACCTTTTCGCGAGCAAGCGCGCGCAGCGAGTGAACACCGACCGCTGGTACTACCGGGTGTTCCAGAGCGC
>CAMAPJ010000110.1 GCA_945860085.1 Synechococcus sp. UW140
CTCTCGGTTCCGTAGAGCTCCAAGAAATGGGGCAGGGACAGTCCGGACTGGAACTGGACCCGATTCATGGCCATGACAAACCTATCAATACTTGTGTACTAGCTTAGCCCGCTGGGGCTGCTTACGGAGTCTTCTGCCTAATCAAGTTATAGTTTACAGTATAAAAAGATAAGGATTTCTCCGTAATGTGTGGCCTTGCTGGACTGTGTAGGTCTGCCCCTTCTCCCGCTGCAGAACTGTCACATAAGGCTGTATCCATGGCTGCCGCCATCGCCCACCGCGGCCCTGATGATTCAGGTGTCTGGTGTGATCCAGGCGCAGGATTGGCCTTCGCCCATCAACGCCTGGCGATCCTGGATCTCTCCCCAGCTGGCCACCAGCCGATGGCCAGCGCCACTGGGCGCTATGTGATCGCCTTCAATGGCGAGATCTACAACCATCTGTCTCTTCGCCGAGAGCTGGAGGGTGCGGGATCGTTGCAGCGCCCTTGGCGCGGCCATTCCGATACGGAAACCCTGCTCGCTGCCATTGAGGCCTGGGGCCTGGAGACCACCTTGCAACGCAGCTCCGGCATGTTCGCCCTGGCGCTGTGGGATCGGCGCGAGCGGCGGCTGCAGCTGGCCCGCGATCGCTTCGGCGAAAAGCCTCTGTACTACGGATTCTCGGGAGCTGGAGCCGATAGAGCCCTGATCTTCGGATCGGAGCTGTCTGCTCTTCGTGCCTTCCCCGGCTTCAACAACGCGATCGATCGCCAGGCTCTGGCCTCATTGCTGCGCTTCACTGTGATCGCGGCGCCCCAGTCGATCTATTCCGGTATTCGACAGCTGTTGCCAGGCCACCTGCTCTGCCTCTCTCTGCCGCTACCGGCAGACCTGCCGGAGCCCAGGCCGTGGTGGTGTTTCCGCTCCATGCTGAGCGAGGCACTGCAGCAACCCTTCGGCGATTGGCATGAGGCCTCCAAGGCGCTGGAGGCGGGTCTCACCACGGCGGTGCAACAGCAGACGCTCAGCGATGTGCCCCTGGGCACTTTTCTCTCCGGTGGTGTCGATTCCTCCCTGGTCACCGCCCTGCTGCAGGCGCAGACCAGCCGGCCCGTGCGCACCTTCACGATCGGGTTCGATGAGGCCGGCTTCAACGAGGCTCCCTATGCCCGTGCCGTGGCCGCGCACCTGGGCACCGACCACTGCGAAACCGTGCTCACCGCCGCGGATGCCCGCCAGCTGATCCCGAGCCTGGCATCGCTCTATTGCGAACCCTTTGCGGATTCGTCCCAGCTGCCCACCCATCTGGTGTGCCGCGAGGCTCGCCGCAGTGGTCTCACGGTGGCGCTCACCGGTGATGGCGGCGATGAGCTGTTTGGTGGCTACAACCGCTATTTCTGGGGCAGCCGCGTCTGGAATCGCCTGGCCTGGCTGCCCTGGCCCTGCCGTCGCTGGCTTGGCCATGCGATCCGCAGCCTGCCGCCCGCCGGCTGGGATGCCCTCGGCCGGCCCCTGCCGGTGGATCAACTCGGCCACAAGGCCCACAAGCTGGCCGAGCGTCTGGCCCATGTGGGCACAACTGATGATCTCTACCGCTCCCTCGTGAGCGATTGGCGTGATCCGGCCGCCCTGCTGCAGCCCGACCCCACAGGCCGCCCGGTGCTTGAGCCGCCATCGCCGCTGGATTGGCCTCTGCCGGGCGGCCTGGCGGGCGACGACGTGGCCCGAATGATGGCCACCGATACGCTCAACTACCTCCCCAACGACATCCTCACCAAGGTGGATCGTGCGGCCATGGCGGCCAGCCTGGAAACCCGCACCCCTCTGCTCGATCATCACGTGGCTGCCCTCGCCTGGCGTCTGCCGATGGCCATGAAGATCCACCCCGGCCGCGAGGGCTCGCCAGGCAAGTGGGCCCTGCGCCAGATCCTCTATAAGCATGTTCCGCGCCATTTGATCGAGCGCCCCAAGGCGGGCTTTGGCATGCCGATTTGCCAGTGGCTGCGAGGTCCGCTGCGGGAATGGGCTGAGGACTTGCTGGATCCTGGCCTGATGCAGCGGCAGGGCTACCTGAGGCCGGAGCCAATCCAAACCATTTGGCGCCAGCATCTCAGTGGGCGGTTTGATCACACCTCCAGGCTGTGGACCGTGCTCATGTGGCAGGTGTGGTTGGCGGAGTGGGGATGAAGAAGTCCACCCGCAAACGCTGCAGCCTGTTCATCACCTATGACGGCTTGCTGGATCCGCTAGGTAGCAGCCAGATCACGCCGTATCTGAAGGCTATCGCCACTCGGGAAGATCACCTGCACGTGCTCAGCTTCGAGAAGCCCGAGCGTTATGCCCTCGCTGCCGGCGCCCTGCGCGAAGCTTTGTCCCACACCACGATTCGTTGGACCCCCTTGGTCTTCACGCGACGCGGAGGCACGGCAGGGAAGGTCTGGGACTTGGTGCGAATGCTACTAGCGGCATGCCGTATTGCAGCCCGGATCCAGCCTTCCGTAGTCCACGCTCGCAGCCATGCTCCTGCCCAGGCTGCTTTGTTGATTAAGCATTTGTTCAGGGCTGGCTTTCTCTTCGATTGCCGGGGGCTCTGGGTGGATGAGCGGGTTGACAAGGGCGGCTGGGTGCTCTCCAACCCTTGGCACCGCCTCCAATACCGGGTTTACAAGTGGATCGAGATGATCTTGTTTTCCCAGGTCGATCACATGGTGGTGCTGACCGAAGCCGTGATTCCCGAGGTGCTGCGCCTTGGCGTGCCTGACAGGCAGAAACTCACAGTGATTCCCTGCTGCGCCGACTTTCGTCATTTTCAACTTGCCACTCCCCAGAGCCGCCAGCTCGCCCGGTCTGAATGCAACATCCCGGAGGCCAGCCTAGTGCTTGGTTATCTTGGCTCTGTGGGTGGCATGTACATGCCGGAGCGCTTTCTTCGGCTTGTAGAGCTGGCTAGCGGTAGGCATCCATCCCTCCAAGTGCTGGTTCTCACGCCGGATGAGGAGAAATTTAACCAGCTGATGCAGGTGCATCTCCCGGCAGCTCTTCATCAAGCTGTTCACATACGATCTGCCAATCGCGAGCAAGTCGCCCGTTGGCTGCCTGCCATGGATCTTCTGGTGAGCCTGATCCAACCCAGCTATGCACGCATGGGATCCTCACCCACCAAGCTGGCAGAAGCCTGGGCAACGGGAATCCCAGCTATTTGTAACAGCGGCGTGGGTGATGTGTCTGCCCTTGTCGAAGAGCTAGATGCGGGCATGGTGATTGATGCTGAATCCAATTCTGATCTCATCGCCGCCGCTGATTCCTTGCTGGCCCTGATTCATAAAGGAGGAGCACGATTGCGCAAAGCTGCCCAAGAACGGCTTGGCCTTGAGGTGGCCTCTGGTCGCTATCTTCAGATTTATGAGCGGCTCCGGCTCTGAAGCTAGTTCCCTGGCCAGCCAGCGCATCGATGAGACTCTTATGAACCCTAGCAACGGCGCCGATTCGTCAATGGAGATTCTAGTGATTTGCCCATATCCCCTAGATACGGTTCCTGGTCAGCGGCTCAAGTATGAGCAGTATCTTGACTTTCTGCGTGATCAAGGGTACTCGATATCCGTGCATCCCTTCTTCAGTCTTAATACCTATCGCATTCTCTACAAACCAGGGAAATCTATTCATAAGTTAGCCGGTGTTATCCAGGGTCTCCTGGGGCGTATCGCTTTAGTTCCGCATGTGTCCAGGGCTGCAGGTCTCTATGTTTTTCTCAATGTGGTTCCTGTGGGCCCGCCTTGGTTGGAATGGCTTTTCCTGAGGCTTTGCAAAAGGTGCATCTACGACATTGACGACATGGTGCACATGCTGCGCACAACCAAAGTCAATCGCTTCGCCCAGGCATTCAAATCCAGCAGCCGCTACTTTCTGCTGATGGGTGGCGCCGATCATGTGATCACCTGTACGCCTGCCCTCGATGACCTTGTCCGCCGCTACAACTCCTCGACCACTGACATTTCATCAACGATCAACACATCAAGTTATCTCCCCGTCAATTCTTACGCCAATGACCATGATCTGGTCATCGGCTGGAGCGGCAGCCATTCAACCGCTCCCTACCTCCACCTTCTGGATGCTGTTTTTCAAGAGTTGAGCCGGCACGTTCGCTTCAAGTTGCTGGTGATGGGTACCCAGGCCTTTGAGCTTTCTGGCGTCGATGTCGAATTGGTGCCTTGGAGTGTCACGGCTGAGATCCCCACCCTGCAACGGATCGATATCGGCGTTTACCCCTTGCCCAACGACAGCTGGGTGCAGGGCAAGAGTGGCCTTAAGGCTCTCCAATACATGGCACTGGGTATCCCTACTGTGGCCACAGCAATCGGCTGCAACGACCGCGTGATTGAAGATGGCGTATCTGGCTTTTTGGTGTCTACACCAGAGCAGTGGAAGGCGCAGCTGAGCCAACTCCTGAGTGATCCACAGCTGCGTCGCACCATCGGTAGGAATGCTCGAGAGCGCGTCGAGCGCTTCTACTCCGTGGATGCAAACAAAAACACCTACCTCTCGATCTTTGAATCGGTGTACGGCAAACCTGCCACTGTCTGTTGACGTGAACCCCAACCTCGACCCCCGCACCGTCGCCAGCTTCGGCGATGAATGGCAGCGCTTCGATCAGCAGGGCATGGCCCCCGGCGAAGCCGAGCGCGTGTTTGGCGATTACTTCGCCATCTTCCCCTGGGAACAGCTGCCGCCCGATGCCGAAGGCTTCGACATGGGCTGCGGTTCCGGCCGCTGGGCCCGCTTCGTGGCGCCCCGCGTGGGCCGGCTCCACTGCATCGATCCCTCCAGCGCCCTGGCCGTGGCCAGAAGCACCCTGGCCGATCAGCCCAACGTGCAGTTCCACCAGGCCTCGGTGGCCGCCAGCGGCCTGCCGCCCAACTCCCAGGATTTCGGCTACAGCCTCGGCGTGCTCCACCACGTGCCCGATACCGCCGCCGCCATTCGCTCCTGCACCGCGCTGCTCAAACCCGGCGCACCGCTGCTGCTCTACCTCTATTACGCCTTCGATAACCGCCCCCGCTGGTTCCGCTGGCTCTGGCACCTCTCCAACACCGCCCGCCTGCTGATCCGCCGCCTGCCGCCCCGTCCCAAGCAGCTCGTCACCGATCTGATCGCCCTCACCGTCTACTGGCCCCTCTCCCGCCTCGCATCCCTGGCAGAAGCCGCCGGCCTGCCCGTGGCCTCCTTCCCCTTGAGCTACTACCGCCACTGCAGCCTCTACACCCTTCGCACCGATGCCCGCGATCGCTTCGGCACCCCCCTGGAGCAGCGCTTCAGCCGCGCCCAGATCCGCGAGATGTGTAATGCCGCCGGGCTCGTGGATCTGCGCTTTTCGCCGCAGGCGCCTTTTTGGTGTGTGGTGGGGGTTAAGGCTTAATCATGATTCCACCAACAACATCCTTAGCCCGTAATCATTTCCTTGATGCCTTGCGGGGCATTGCTGCCCTGCTCGTGCTCGCTACCCATTTGCAGGCATCGATCACCGGCTTTTATCCCAGTGGCTGGCTAGCAACCCATCCCATTGTGGTCGCAACGCTCAGTCACGGTGCCATCGGCGTGGATGTGTTCTTCCTGATCTCCGGGTTCATCGTGTTTCTTGCAGCCCAGCGGGTAATTAATGCCGGCAAAGGTGTCCGCCTGTTTCTGCTCAAGCGTTTCCTGCGCATCTTCCTGCCCTACTGGCCCATTGCCCTGGCATTGGCCGCCGCCTATGCCCTGCTTCCTGGCCTCTCCGCCGCAGCCGTTCCAATTCAGCTCAATTGGCTCAAGAGTCTCACTTTGATTCCAGGGGGGGGATTATTCCCTCCCCGTGGCCTGGACCCTCAGTTTCGAACTGTTCTTCTACGTTCTGTTAGGGCTTTCTCTCGCCTTCCGCCGCCCTGCTTGGCGCTGGGGTTTGATCTTGATTCCTTCCATGCTGGCGTTGTTGCGGGTTTTAGTGATGCGTAGCGTTGAGTTTGGCCAGGCCACCACTCCGCTCACCCTGCTGGCCAATCCTTATCAGTGGGAGTTCTTGCTGGGCTGCGCTGTGGCAGTTCTGGCTGGTTACCATCTGCCTTGGCTGGCTTCTTTTCGGCGCCGTGGGTTCTTTATGGTCAGCTTGTTGCTGCTGGCGGGTTTACTGCTGACTTGGCCCTTTGCAGTCACGTTTACTTATCGTCTCTCGCTGCTGCTGGTGCTATCAGTTCTTATCCTGCTCAGCAGTGTGATCGATGTTCAGCTCCCTGGGTTGCGCGCCCTCGCCTGGGTGGGTGGCATCTCCTACAGCCTGTACCTAATCCACAACCCCCTGCAGTCATTGGTGATTCGCCTTGCTTTGCGCCTAGGCCAAACGGAAGCCGTGGCCGCACTCCTGCTGGTGCTGGTGCCGCTGCTCTCTGCGGTGTTCTATTTCCGCACCTTTGAAACCTGGTCGTTGCAGCTGATTCAGCGAGCATCGGCTCGCTTGCAGAGCGCTTAGAACCGCATCAGGCTCGGTGACTTCCAAGAAAGTTGGCTCCTTTTTATTTGAACCATCCGGGTGGAGTTTAATGGAGCAACCTTCTTTGCGTAGATGAATTCTTGTCCCAATAGTTGCTGAATATGTCCCGTTCACCTGAGGGCTATAGCGCAGCCTGAAATTCTTTAAATTCAAACTTCAGTAGCCAATACCTAATGTGTGGCATCGCTGGCCTAGTTCAATCCCATCCCAGCAGCTCTGATCAGCTGCAATCCATCGCGGCCAGCATGGGTGCGGCGATCGCCCATCGCGGTCCTGATGCCGCCGGCGTGTGGCAAGACCCCCAGCTTGGCTTTGCCGTAGCCCATCAGCGACTAGCAATCCTTGATCTCACCCCCGCCGGCCACCAGCCCATGCATAGCGCCTCCGGTCGCTATGTGATCGCCTTCAACGGCGAGATCTACAACCATCAGCAGCTGCGCCGCAGCCTTGAAAGCACCGGCCAAGCCCCCAACTGGCACGGCCATTCCGACACCGAAACCCTGCTAGCTGCCATCGAAGCCTGGGGCCTAGCGGCCACCCTTCGCCAAGCCACTGGCATGTGGGCCCTGGCCCTCCTTGATCGTCAGCAGCGGCAGCTCCATTTGGCCCGCGATCGCTTTGGCGAAAAACCCCTCTATTGGGGCTTGAGTGGTAGTGGCAACGAACGCGCCTTGCTGTTTGGTTCCGAGCTGGCTGCTCTACGAACCTATCCAGGCTTTAACAACCCCATCGACCGCGGCGCCCTCGCCCAGTTTCTGCGCTTCTGCTACGTTCCCGCGCCTACTTCCATTTATAGCGGAATTGCCAAGCCGGTGACTGCCAGGAAAGATGACGCCGCTGCCGTTGATTAAGCGGCCATTGCCAAGGTAGCGGTTTCTGTGTCCTCTGCATGCGATGGCGGGTTAATCCAAACCACCTCCGGTTGACGCCAGCAGCGCGTCGATCGTGTCCATCGCC
>CAMAPJ010000111.1 GCA_945860085.1 Synechococcus sp. UW140
CTTGCTGCCGCCGGCGCGCATCGTCAGCTCCAGCTCGATCTCCTCGATCGCCATCAGCTCCTGCACCTGACGGCCCAAGGTGATCTCCTGCTCATGGCTCAACAGCGGCACCCGGCCGATGTCCCGCAGGTACGAGCGCACTAGGTCGCTGCCGGCCGCGATCGAGGAGGCATCGGAATTGAGAACGGGCAGGGAAGGCATGGTGCCGGGTAATTACGAAACCTTTTCATTTCGCAAAGTTACCACCTTTTTTCAGGTTTCCTCTAGGTGCTTACCGGCCTTGGCGGCGGGTTTACCGGCCGGGTTGGCCGCCCAGGCTTGCCTCTGGGTCCGCTGGGCTGGCTGGGCTGGCACGGGGGATTGGGCGCCCCCCGCTGCGCCCAGCCACAATGGGGTGATCAGCGCCTCATCGGCCGGCTCCACCCCATGCCCCTTAGCGCCGAGTCCACCCCCTTGCAGGCCCCCGAACCAGCGCGGCTACTGCTGGTCGAAGACGACGAAACGATCCGCGAGACGGTGGCCGAAGCCCTGAGCCAGGAAGGCTTTGAGGTCGAAGCCTGCGGCGATGGCCTCCAGGCCCTGGCCCTGCTCAACAGCTGCTCCCAGAGCAGCACCGGGAACAGCTCTGGGAGCAGCGCCGGAGGACGGGACAACGGGGGCGCCAAATTCGACCTGCTGGTGCTCGATGTGATGCTGCCGGGCATGGGCGGCCTCGACCTCTGCCGTCAGCTGCGCCAGCGCCAGAACGAGATCGCCATCTTGGTGGTGAGTGCCAGGGACACCGAAACCGACCGGGTTTTGGGCCTGGAGGTGGGCGCCGACGATTACCTGGTCAAACCCTTCAGCATGCGCGAGCTGGTGGCCCGCTGCCGCTCCCTGCTACGCCGCAGTCGCCAGCAGGGCGAGGCCAAGGGCCAGGCCGCCTCCGCAAGCGCCGGGGTGCTGGCGGCTGGCGACCTGCGCCTATTCCCGGAGGAATGCCGGGTGACCAGGGGCGACTTGGAGGTGAACCTTTCCCCGAAGGAATACCGACTGCTTGAGCTGTTCATGCAGAACCCCAAGCGGGTCTGGAGCCGGGACAAATTGTTGGAGCGGGTCTGGGGGATCGACTTCATGGGCGACAGCAAGACGGTGGATGTGCACATCCGCTGGCTGCGCGAAAAGGTCGAGGCCGATCCCTCCGCCCCCAAGCTGATCCTGACGGTGCGGGGCTTCGGCTACCGCTTCGGCTGAGCCCCTCCCGAATCCCCTACCGATGGCCTTGTTGCTGGTCCTGTTGATTGGCCTGGCCCTGGGCTATGGCCTGGCCCGAGACTGGACGCCACCACGGCCCGGATCCAAACCGCGCCGCAGCAGCCTGCCCCGCCGTCAGCTGGTGAAGCCCGCCCAGTTGCAAGCCTGGATCGAGGCGGCACCGGTGGGCTGGATCAGCCTCGATGCCGAGCTGCGCATCCATGCCATTAATCCCCGGGCCGAGCAGCTTTTGAAGTTGCCCAGGGCCCAGCTCACTCGCGGCAGGCTGCTCAACGAGGCGGTGGCCGGGGCTGAATTGGAGGCGATCGCCCGCCTGGCCCAGGCCCAGGCGCGGCCCCAGCGGGTGGAATGGCTGATCGACAGTGATGCCCTCGAGGCCTATGCCCTGCCCGGCGAGGACGGGTGGGTGGCCCTGCTGCTGCAGAGCCGCCGCTCGCTCGAAGCCCAGCTCGAACAGCAGGAGCGCTGGGTCAGTGATGTGGCCCATGAGCTCAAAACACCCCTGACGGCCCTGTTGCTGGTGGGCGAGAGCCTGGCCAGCCAGGTGGAGGGCCGCCATGCCCTGCTGGTCCAGCGGCTGCAGCGGGAATTGCAGCGGCTGCAGGAGCTGGTCGGCGACCTGCTCGAGCTCTCGCGCCTGGAGAACCTGCTACCCCGCGAAGAAGGCCGCTACGACTTGGTGGAGTTGCGGGAGCTGGTGGAGGCGGCCTGGGCCAGCCTGCGGCCCCTGGCCGACCAGCGCCAAATCTCCCTGGCCCTGAGTGGGCCCTCAGCCTGTCAAGCCAGGGGCGATGGGCCGCGGTTGCACCGGGCCCTGCTCAACCTGCTGGACAACGCCGTGCGCTACAGCCCCGAGGCAGCCTCCGTGGAGGTGGGCCTGCGCAGCAGCGGCGATTGGTGGCTGGTCGATGTGCGCGACCATGGCGTTGGCCTCAGCGACGAGGATCGCAGCCATATGTTTGAGCGCTTCTACCGGGGCGATCCCTCACGGGTGCGCAGCCAGCGGGTCGGCAGTGGCCTGGGCCTGGCGATCGTGCAGCAGATCGCTGTGACCCACGGCGGTCGCATTCAGGGCCGCAACCATCCCCAAGGCGGCGCCGTGATGGAACTGGTCCTGCCAAAGGGAGGCTGAGAAGGGTCTCTGAGAAGGGAGGCTGAGAAGGGAGGCTGAGCAGGGACGACCAAGAAACGCCAATGGGACTTTGAAGGAACTCTGATGGGAGAGGAACGGCTGCAGAAGGTGTTGGCGGCGGCCGGCCTGGGCTCCCGGCGCCAGGTGGAGGCCTGGCTGCGGGCGGGCCGGATTGCGGTGAACGGCCAGGTGGCCCAACTGGGCGGGCGGGCTGATCCCGAGCGGGATCTGATCAGCCTCGACGACGAGCCGGTGGCGGCGGCCTGCGCTCCCCTGGTGCTGTTGCTCAACAAACCGGCCGGGGTCGTGTGCAGCTGCAGCGATCCCGAAGGACGCTCGACCGTGTTGGATCTGTTGCCGCCGGAGCTGGCCAAGGGTCAGGGGCTCCATCCCGTCGGCCGACTCGACCAAGAAAGCCGCGGCGCCCTGCTGCTTACCAACCAGGGCGCCTTGACCCTGCGGCTGACCCATCCCCGCTACGGCCACCGCAAGACCTACCGGGTGCGGGTGGCGGGCGAACCGCCGGACGAGGTGTTGGAGCAGTGGCGCCGGGGCGTGCCCCTCGATGGCGAAGCCTCGGCGCCGGTGCCGCTGCGCCTACTCAGCCAGGGCCCCTGGGCGGGACGGCCCTCGAGCCTGCTGGAACTGGTGATGCGCGAAGGGCGCAACCGCCAGATCCGCCGCACCGCTGTGGCCCTGGGCCATCCGGTGTTGGACCTGGAGCGGATCGCCATCGGGCCTCTGCGGCTTGGGCCCCTGCCCGAGGGCCGCTGGCGCCGGGTGGAGCGCCAGGAATGGGGCGGCCAAGACCCCTTGCTGGCGGCCAGTGGCTGCTGAGGAGGGCCAGCCGGCCAGCCAGCCAGCCAGCCCGACACCTACCTCAACACCTCAACAGCCCCTGCTGGGCCCTAGCTCTCAGCGGCTGCCCCGGCCGTAGTAGCGGGCCATCTGACCCAGGCCCAGCAGGGGGCCATGCAGGGCCGAGATCGAGCCATGCAGGCGCCACTGCCAGTTGCCCTCGGTGGTGCCGGGGGTGTTGAAACGGGCGCCGTCATCGAGGTGGAGCAGGTCCTGGAGGGGCACCACTGCCAAATCGGCGGGCGACTCCAGGGCCAAGCGCAGCAGTTGCCAGCCGGGGGCATGGACCGCCTCGCCCAGGCAGGTCTCGACCCGGCTCCGTTCCTCCTCACCGAGGCTGTTCCACCAGCCGACGCAGGTGGCGTTGTCGTGGGTGCCGGTATAGACGACCCAGTTCGTGCCTTTGTAATTCTCGGGCAGATAGGCATTGTCTGGATCGCCATCGAAGGCGAACTGCAGGATTTTCATCCCCGGCAGCTGGTAGTCGTCGCGCAGGGCTTCGACGCCGGCGGTGATCACGCCCAGATCTTCGGCCACTAGGGGCAGGATCGGACCGCCCCCGGCCTTGAAGACCCGGCGCCGCAGGCCCTCGAGCAGGGACCGCCCCGGAGAGGGCCGCCAGGCTCCGTGTTCAGCCGTTGCGTCGCCGCCGGGCACACACCAACTGGCATCAAGGGCACGGAAGTGGTCGAGGCGCAGGCAATCGAACAGCTCCAGCTGGCGCTCCAGCCGCTGCAACCACCAGGAGAAGCCACTGAAACGATGCCACAACCAGCGGTAGACCGGTGTGCCCCAGAGCTGACCGGTTTCGGAGAAGTAGTCGGGTGGCACGCCGCTCTGGGACTGCAGGGAGCCATTGGCGCGTAACGAGAACAGGCGGCGATGGCTCCAGACATCAGCGCTGTCGTGGGCCACATAGAAGGGCAGATCGCCCATGATCTCCACGCCAAGGCTGCGGGCCAGGCCCAGCAGCCTCAGCCACTGAACTTGCAATTGCCATTGCACGAGGGCCTCCTGCAGCAGGCCCTCGGCCTGGTCCCGGTCGAGCTCGGCTAGGGCCTTGGCCTGGCGAAAGGCCAGGGGTCTGGGCCACTGCCACCAGGGCTTCTGGGCCTGCATACGGCGCAAGACCATGAAGCGGCAATGGTCGGTGAGCCAGAACTGCTCCTGGCGGGACCAGGCCTCAAAGGCGCGGCGCTGGTATTCGGGCTGTTCCGGCCAGCGCTCCAGCAGCAGCCGGGCCAGGTGGTCAGAGCGGCGGGCGGCCGCCGCCAGGTCGAGGAGATCGTTGCGGCCGGGGGGCAGGTCCTCAAGGTCCGCCTGCTCGAGCAGGCCGTCTTCGACTAGCCGCTGGCCATCGAGCAGCCAGGGATTGAGGGCAAAGCCGCTGGGCGAGCTGTAGGGGGAGCCACCGCCATCGGTGGGGGCCAGGGGCAGCAGCTGCCACACCCCTACGCCCTCAGCGGCGAGCAGGGCGATCCAGGCTTCGGCGGCCTCACCAAAACTGCCGCAGGCCGGGGTTCCGGGCAGGGCCGTGGGGTGCAGCAGCACCCCGCAGCGGCGGCCTGGGGTTGGGGAACTCATCACAGGGTCGGC
Organism: Synechococcus sp. UW140; assembly: GCA_945860085.1. Classification (GTDB taxonomy): domain Bacteria; phylum Cyanobacteriota; class Cyanobacteriia; order PCC-6307; family Cyanobiaceae; genus BAIKAL-G1. Next base: position 4,841 of record CAMAPJ010000111.1, read on the forward strand.
AGGCGATAGCGGCTGATGATCGTTTTGGCGAAGGAGGGAATGTGCTGCTCCGCCTTCTCAGGGTGGTTGCGCCGCAGCCAGATGGCATTACGGGTGAAGTGGGAATCAATCGAGAAGCGGCCGTATTCAAGGCCCTTGGGACCGATGCGCTGCACCAGGAAGCCGACCAGCTCGGCCAGCCAGCGGGGCAATTTCAGGGCCTGGTCATAGGCGCCGATCCCCTGCTGCACGGCAGCGCGGCGGTCACCGCTGCTGGCCACCTCACCCACATCGAGCTCGGCTTCGACCAGATCAAGCAGCTCCTGGCCGCGGGGGTTGCGCACCGTGAGCCACTGGCGGCCGAAGCTGGCGCCCATGTAACCCACCACCAGGTCGGCGCCGCCATTGACGTAGTCAAAGCAGCTCAAGCAGCTGGGGGCGAACACGTTCTTGAGAGCCGGGGTGTCGAGGCCGAAGAAGGGCAGCGTCTCGCTGTGGCCGTCGCTATGGCGGAAGTGGATGCGGAAATCCTGCATGAACTCGTAATGCACCACCGTGGCCGGAGAGGCGCTGGCGCTCTCCAGGAAGGTCTGCAGGCCGGCGCGGCTGACGTTGTCGACGCAGGGCAGCCCCAGCACATAGAGCTGGTCGAGGGGCAGGCTGGCCTGGACGGCCCGCAGGGCCTGGACCTGGCAGCCCACTCCAATGGCCAGCAGCCGGCGGATGCCACTGCCGGGCAGCTGCTCCAGCACCTCCAGGTTGGGCGAGAGGGTGGGCTTGTTGACCCGGGCCGCCAGCACCTGCTCGGGGGTGCGGGCCAGCACGGGCACAGGCGTGAAGCGGTCGTGGGGGCTCTGCTGCACGCAAAGCACCGCATCGACCAGGCCGGTTTCGAGGGCTCGTACGCCGATGCGGCTGACGATGCCGCTCCACTGGGCCCCCTCGATGGCGGGCTGCAGCCGGGCGCTGAGCATGCGCTGGCTGACACCGAAATAGAGCTCGTCTTCATTGCTTTGGTCGCGAGCGCGGCCATGGGCGGCCGTTTCCATCGCCTCAAAGCGCTGGTTGAGAAAGGCGCAGGCCTGGCGCACATAGGCCACCCAGCGGCTGTCGCAAAGGCCGCAGTCACTGCAGAGGTCCTTGGCCGGCTTGGCGCTGCCCTTGGCCAGGGGGCGAGCCCGCTCGTGGGGCGCAGGGGCAGACGGGACGCCCTGGTCGGAGGCCCGTTCGGGCGAGCTGGAGACAGCGGTCACAGGCGGGCTCCAGCCAGTCAGAACATTGAGCCGACCAACCTATCGGCCCATGGCGTGACCCGAGCGGGCCCCACTGCTGCGGCCGGGCCCGCAGGCCTGCCGATCAGCTGCGCCAAAGTGTGGCCATTCCCAGTGCGCCGCCGCCATGGTCCCCCCAGGGGAATCCCCCAACCGAGCGGGCCTCCGCCGCCAGGGGCGGCCCAGCCAGGACCGCTCCAATGGGGCTGACGGCCCCGGACAGGGCGGTGGGGGCCGGGACCCGGCGGCCGCCAAAGCTGGCAAGCCCTGGCGCGCCCGGCTGCGGGCGGCCCGGCGCTTGGGGTTGGCGGCCCTCGGCTTTGGGGCCAGCCTCAGCCTGCTGGGCCTGGTCTGGCCCCAGGGGGATCGAACCGACCTGCCCCAGCAGGAGTCGCGCCAGGGCCTGAGCGCCGAACTGCCCAGCCGGCCGATCAGCGTGCTGGTGATCGGCTCCGATGCAGACCGGCGCGGGGCCGCCAGCAATGGTGCCGCCCCCGCCGGGCCGGCCAACAGCGATGCCCTGATGTTGGTGCGGCTGGCGCCGAAGCAGCCGCTGGATGTGCTGGTTTTACCCATTGAAGCGGCGATCAGGGTACCGGGCCAAAGCCAGCCCGTGGCCCTGGGCAGCCTCTATCGCCTCGGCGGGACGGCCCTGGTGGCCTCGGTCACGGCGGAGTTGCTGGGGCTGCCGAAGGGCCAACCCGACCGCTACTTGGTGGTGCCGCGCCTGGCCCTGCGCAAGCTGGTCGATGGCCTCGGCCAGGTGGAACTGGCTCCGGATCGGGCCATGCTCTATGGCGATCGCAGCCAGAAACTGCAGATCGACCTGCAGCAGGGTCTGCAACTGCTCGATGGCTCGGGCCTGGAGCAGCTGCTGCGCTTCCGCGAGGCCGATGGCAGGGAAGAGGGCCGGCGCCAACGGCTGCAGGCCAGTCTGGAGCCGTTGCTGCTGCAGATGGGCCAGCCCCGGCAGCTGCAGCAACTGCCCGACCTGCTGCGCTCCCTGCACGACAAGGTGGAAACCAACCTGAGCCCGAACGAGGTGCTCAGCCTGGTGGCCGCCGCCCTAGAGGCCGGCAGCACGCCCCGGTTCCACAACTTGCCGCTGCTGCCGCCGCTCAGCCCTGCGGCCGGCTCCAAACCAAACCTGCGCCAGCTGGCCGGGCCGAGCGGCCAGAGCGACTGGCCCCAGATCTGAGCGGGGCCGGGCGGTTCAATCAAGATCGAGACGCTGGCAGGCCAGCTGCAGGGCCCGGGCCAGATCGGCAGCGGCCTCCCAGGCCTGCTCCTGGTCTTTGTCGCT
>CAMAPJ010000112.1 GCA_945860085.1 Synechococcus sp. UW140
TTCTGGAGTACCCCTAAGGCGGAGCACCAGCTGGCCTTGAGGCGGAAATCGAGATGGCCTAGATCCACGTTGGCTCGCTTGAGCTCCTTGGTGCTGCAGACCTTTGCCAGGGTCAAGACCTGGCCCTTGAGATCGGCCAGCGAGGGTTCTTTATGCCGCGCAGACCTGGCATGAGCATGCGCCTTGGCGGCAGCCTTGGCCGCTGTCTTGTCCTTACCGGCTGGCTTGGCTCCTTTCGCTGCAGGGGAAGACTTGCGGGGCATGGTGCTCACTCAGCGAGGTCCAGCCCCAGCTGCTCACCGCCGCGCAGTTGCTCCAGCTCCCGCCGCAGGGCCTGGCTGGTCTGCCGTTCGATCCTGAGGGCTTCGCTCAGCTCATCGCGTTCACGCCGGTAGCGGTTGGTGTGGGCGACACGGCCACCGAGGCTCTGATTGTTCTTGGCCAGTTGCTTGCGGCGCTCCACCTCAGCCTCGAAGGTTCGCTGCAGCGCATCGAGCTCCTTTCGCAACTGACTTTCAGCCTTGGATTGCTGCTGCTCGATTCGCAGAACCTCGTTCTCCGCCTGCAGGGAATTGATCCGCGACTCCAGGCGACGGATGGTGCCATCCTTGCCTTTAAGGATGTCTTTGAGCTTGGTAATGAGGGCCAGCAACCCTCTTTCCTTCTGGCGGTGATCGAGGGCCTGTTCTTCACATTGTCGGGCGTAGTCACGCAACAGCCCTGTGCGGCGCTGCAGCACCTTGGCGGTGCACTCGTATTTGATGATCGCGATGACGCGGCAGCGCTCCAGTTCATCGAGTTCCTGAACAGCTTTCAGCCGCCGCAGCTCGTCGTAGTTGGTGCACTCATGCCGTAGCTCCTGGGTTTGGATGTGCTCCTGGGCACCGATGCGCTGGAGGTTCGTCAACCGCACCCGGTCGTGCCAATAGTCGAAGAGGGCCTTTTGGTCAGCACCGCCCAGCATCCCGGAACCCTCCTGTCCACCCAAGTGGTTTGTGCCAATTCTAAGGAGCCCCATCGTCCCTGACCTCAAGCCAGGGGCGAGCTGGTTAGACCGCGGCATTGCTCCAGCCGGAGGATCCGCTGGGCGTGACGGTCCTGCTCCGGCTGCCAGCCGCTCTCAATCGGAGCGTCTGGCACATCGCCAGCCGCAGGGGCCTCTGGCTGCGAACAATCCAAGGTGGCCACCAGTAGGACGGCGAACACCAACTCCACCATCAGCGGCAGGTCAATAGAGGGCATGGGATCAAGCTTCCGTGGAACGTCTGATCAAGCCTCCACCGTTGCTGAGGCATTCGACCATTTCTCCTGCGAAAGACTAGCTAGCACAACCCTGACTCAATCCTCTGCCCTGCCAGCTGAGGTCACGTGCTTGCGCTCTTGGCATGGCTCAGCCACAGGGGGCTGTACACAGGCCAGAAACATCGATAGGTAGGGATAGATCCATATCGCCAACCAAATCAGACAATCAATTTCTCAAACCCCAGCCAGGCAGAGGGCAACAGCCGCAGGAACCAGGCCAATTACTCCCGGCTTGGATTTAGACCAGCCCCATCTCCATCATCACCACCAGGATCAGATGGGCTGCTGCGATGGGTTCCGGCGGTGTCCGTTAAACCTGGCAAGCAGGGCGCCTCACCGCAACCCCTCACAAGCCACCCCATCGCCATTGCGATCCAGGTAGCTGTGCCCCTGCCTGAGCAACTCCTGGGCCCGGGCAAACGAGCCGATCTGCTTGCAGGTGGTCTTGGCCCCGCTGGGCTGGACTGCCTGAGGGCTAGTGGCGGGCGCGCTTGAGGTCCCCGCGGCTGGGGCCGCCCCTCCGTTGCGGTGCCCCGCTCCCCCATGCCGGAAGTCCCACGGCCGCGTCATCCCCCCAGGCACTGCCCACACCCCCAGCCGCTGGGCCTGGGCCTGACGCTCGGCCGCCAGGTAAGCCCCTCGATCACAGCGGCCCAGGTACTGGCGGTAGACAAACGCCTGGCCGCTCTGGACCATCGCCAGGTTGACGATGCCCTTGCCGATCACCTCGGCCACCGAGCGGCCTTAGCGATCCACCGCCTGAACCCGCAGGCTCACCGTGGAGCCAAGGGGAAGCAGGGCCTTGAGCTGGTTGCGACTGGCCACACCAAAAGGCGTTTGGGCCGTCTCGGGGGCATCGATGCAGGCCAGCCGCACCTTGAGCTTCTGGCCCCGCTCCAGCACGCTGATCGTGTCGCCATCGCCGATCGACAGCACGGTGGCAGAGGAGGCCGCCTGGCAGAGGGGGCCAAGGGCTGCTAGGGACAGAGCCGCCAGGACCAGCAGGGTTTTCGAGGCCTTCCGCATCACGGTCATCAGAGGCTACGCCAATGGGCCAAACCGGCCTGGGCACAAGGCTATTGCCAGCTTGAGCGTTTGTACTACCCTCGCCCCTTGGACTTCCGCCCCGGCGAGCTGGTTGCGGTCCGGGCCGGCAGCCACTGGCCCGATCTGATCGGCCGCATCCAGATGATCCATGCCCAGGGCCATCCCATTTGGCTGGCGGTACTGGATGTCGATACCGGCGATGTTCTGGGAGTGCCCACCACCCATGTGATCGGCAAGCTCGAGAACTTCGATCCAGCTCCCACCGACTGGGTGGAACCCGAGGGGCCGATGGGGAGCTTTGGCTTTGAGGACTGGCCGGGGTGGGGTCGTCTACGCCGACTAATCCAATACATAACGCTGGTCGCTCTAAGGAACTGAGCAGCGATCAAAGGCCTTGGCTGACACCTAGTCCAAGCTTGTCCATCTCCCGGCATGCCGTTGGGAAGGACGTCAAGGCAAAACCGCCAGCTGGAGCAGTAGGGCCGCCTGATTAAGCCGGCGATCGAAACAGGCGAAGGTCACAGGCTCATCCGTTGCCGCCTGCAGGGCATGGGCAGCGGCCAGTTGCACGCTGTCGTAGGCCCGCAATGAAAAGGCATCCGCAAAACGGCCTGCTGTCTCTACAAGCTTCTGGCTGACCTCAACGATCGCGAAAGACTGCCAGGACTGGATCAGGTTCTGCCGGGCCTGCTCAAGATCGTCGCCGCTGGCAGGATCTACCCTCTGGCGGCGGGCGAGCCCTGCCATCACTTCAGCCCAAGTGATCCGGCCCACCGCGATCGCTTCAGCCCGCCTACAAACCTCTTGCATCTGATCGGAGTGGGGCTCCCGAATGAGCAGCTTGATTAGGGCACTGGTGTCGCAGTAGAGGATCACAGGCTCAACCCCGATCCTCGAGGACCATGGCACTGGTCAGTGTCCCCGAACCGCGCAACGGAACCGGCGGTGGGAGCACAGGCTTTTTGCCGTTCCAAGAGATGATCCCGGCCTCAATGGCTTTCTGTAGCGGACCGATGGAGGCAGGGTTGTGCTGACTAACAGCTGTGATGTGGGCGATCGGCTTGCGGTGGGAGGTCACTTCGACCACTTCACCGGCTTGGGCGCGGGCGAGCCACTCGGAAAGATGGGTCTTGAGGTCCCGGACGGACACCCGAGTTGCGACTACATCTGCCACGGACGCCCCTGAAAATGCGACCATTTTAGCCTGCTTCTCCCGGTGTCGCGCCGAACGATCACGGGGCCCTCGGGACTCCTCAGCACCGCTAGCACCACCACCCATGGGATCGGCAAGCTCGAGAATCTCGATTCAGCCCCCAGTGACTAGATGCAAACCGAGGGCCTGCTGGAGAGCTTTGGCATTGACGACGAACCGGGAGCCTAAAGCGATTGATCGGCCCCGGCGGAGTCTTGCGGCTTGGCAGTTAAGCTCACGCTTTCCATAGCGCCCCTTCTGGCACCAACGGCCCCTTGTTCAGTCCTTCGGCTGCAGGTAAGCCACCCGTCCCAGCGGAAGGTTGCCGGACACAAACTCCATCACCGCTGCCGCCAGCAGCAGAAAGGCCAGCGGGATGCCAAGAGGGTGCAGCGGCTTGAGCACAATCAGATCCATGGACCTCCACGCCGACCTCAACCAGCGCGTTGCGCTTGACACCACTGCCCTGCCTTGGACCCCTTCGCCGATGGCGGGGGTGGAGCGGCGGATGCTGGATCGCCTCGGCGCCGAGGTGGCCCGGGCCACCTCGATCGTGCGTTACGCCCCGGGGAGTCGCTTCGAGCGTCACAGCCATGGGGGCGGCGAGGAGATCCTGGTACTGGAAGGCACCTTCTCAGATGAGCACGGCGACTATGGGGCTGGCACCTACCTGCGCAATCCGGTGGGCACAAGCCACGCCCCCTTCAGCGAGCAAGGCTGCACGATCCTGGTGAAGTTGCAGCAGATGCACCCAGCCGATCAGCAGCGCTTGATGATCGACACCCACAACGGAACCTGGCTGCCCGGTCTGGTGAGCGGGCTGGAGGTGATGCCGCTGCATGCCTTCGGTTCCGAGCACGTGGCGTTGGTGCTTTGGGCACCGGGCACCGTGTTTCAGCCCCACGGCCACCCGGGCGGGGAGGAGATTTGGGTCCTGGAAGGAATCTTTCAAGACGAACACGGCACCTATCCAGCTGGCACCTGGCTACGCAATCCACCCGGCAGCATTCACCGGCCCTGGAGTGCGTCTGGCTGCACGATCTGGGTCAAGACCGGCCACCTGCCGGCAACCCAGGGACCCGATGGATCAGAAGCCTGACCGGCCATGCCCATCAACACCGTCCAGGCCGCTCCCTCGAGAACGACCGGCGACTTGCTTGGCTCCTCCGCTTATTCGGAGGCCGCTTCTCTTTCACAGTTCAGCCAGCCCCAACCCGGGCAGGGTCTGGCTAGTTAGGGCCGTACGGATGTGGGCGGGCATGTCGTCATCATCCTCATCGTCATGGGCATAGCGAACCCGTTTGCCAAGGCCATTGAGGGGGCCGTAGCCGTCCTGGGGAACGAGGGCCTCCATCCAGGCCGCCAAATCGTGCAACACCCGCGGGTCCGCGTTTTCGTTGATCGTCAAGCTGGCGCTGGTGTGCAGGCAGCTCAGGTGCAGCACACCCAGGTCAATGCCGGTTGTGGCAATCCATTGGTTGAGCTGGGGATTCAGCCGGGTAAAGCCTTGGCCATGGGTGCGGATCTTCAGGTGATGCAGAAGGGCCTGTTGCATAGGCGGAAGGTGGGCTAGGTCAAGACCTAGCAGCCGCCCAGGGGCCCAGCAGCGGACCCCTCCGGGCAGGGTCTACGGCAATCCACGGGAACGACCCACCCAATCAGTTTTGGATGCCGGCGACTGGCTCATGAAGCATCGAGTCAGTACGGACGATCCAAACGCTTGAGCTGGAGTTCGCTTACGGAGGCGATGGCTTCAAGGTCATCGTCAAAACAGAGCAGTTCGGCGTTGTGGTAGTAGGCCATGGCTGCGATCAGTAGATCAAGGCTGGGCACTGTGCGGCCTATTTCATGACATGTCTGGCTCTAACCAACCACCCTTAGTCTTCCCCCAGATCAACCCAGCAGCGCGTTTGTGGCCCCAGCGCCTTTGCCGCCACCGCCTCCCCCATCGGGGCCAATCCCTAACCGCCCCCACGACACGCGCACCCAACGCCGGCTTAAAGCCGCCCGAGTGGCCCGCCGCGCCCGCATTGATCGGCGTGACAACAACACGCCACGCGCCTTTTCCCAGCGCACGTTCCTCCAGGTCTTTGGCCTCAGCGCCCTTGCCGGGGCCTTCCTGCTGGTCCAGGGGGGCGCTTCCCTGCTAGTGATTGGCTCCATCCCCCTTGATCCGGCTCATCCCCTCCCTCAAGCGCGCAAGTCCCCTGATCCCCCTCTACTCCTTCATCCCCCTAAGCCCAACACTCAAATGCCTTAGCCCCTCCCTCTACGGCTACCTAGCCGAACAGAAAGCAGAACAGCAAGTCTTCGTCAATCGCTACCAAGCCAAGGAGAAAGCCGCGCGGGCCATGGAGCTCTGCATCGACGACAACCTCCCCCATGAACCCTTGGACCCCAAAAACCCCAAAAACGGCTGGGTCATCCAGACGTGGACCCCCGAAGCAGAAGCCAAGGCCCGCCTGCTTTACCAGCCCTAAAAACGGACCCGCCATCGCTAGCCAACCCCGCTATCCATGGGGATCATTTACCCCTAATCGGTACCATCAGGCCTAACTGGCAACCCGCTACCCCAATTCGATTGCGACTGCCAGCCTAACGGTCAAGCATGGATACGAGCTTGCCATACTGATGATCGAACAGATGATCCAATGACTGAACGAACGGGTGATCACATGACTGATCAAATGACCGATTTAATCGCCGTCTACACCACCGTTGCCAATGACCAGCAAGCCCAGCGGCTGGCATCAGCAGCGATACAAAGCAGCCTAGCGGCCTGCGTACAAACCGAAGCCATTCGCAGCACCTATCGCTGGCAAGAGCAGGTCGAATGCCAGGAAGAAATCAGAGTACTGTTTAAAACAACTCGCACGGCCTACCGGAAACTGGAGGAGCTACTGGTTGAACTCCATCCCTATGAACTCCCAGCCATCTTCTGCATACCAGTCTGGGATGCTTCTGCGGCCTACACCCAATGGGTGCAGAGCTCATGCCCGTGACCAAAACCCTAGCGCTTCATCAAGCCAATGGGAACTAGCATCACCACTCAACAAACGAATCATCTAAACATCATCTGACCAATGGGCACCCTGCTTCCCCCTTGGTTGCAAAGCAGCCCAAGCAGGTGTCCCTTGCCCTAACAGAGTCCAACCATCGTCTGCTGGACAATCCCTGCCAGTTAGGGCTCTAAAAGAGCATCGACAGGACCCGTGACCGTCACCAGCACTGGTACGCCGTTAATCTCGCGGGGGAGTTGCGTCTCAACGCCGGCATCAACCACCCCAACCATGATCGCCTGGCGGCCTGGGGTGGAGAGGCAAAGACCGACAGAGGTTACCCCCACAATGGCAAGTAGGTACGCTTCCTGGCTGGCCAATGCCAGTTCAGCCACCCCGCTGGGGGTGGTCTCAACTGGCCTGAACTCAACAGGGCCGGAACTGGAAAAATCCGGTCCATTGTCGTTGCTATTGCCCATGGCAGTGACTCATGACAGAGGCCTAAACGATTGACAATGAACCAGAAAGCCGAACGCGAAGACGACTACTTTTTATGGTAGCAGTCTATGGGAGCAATTTATGGTGGTGGTTTATGGTAGCAGTCGAATATTCAATGCGGCTAGCACCGAGCCAATTGGGTTGGCAAAGGTGGTCCCTCCGCCCCCCGCAAACAGAAGACCAACCGGGCGGACCCCATTGGCCCAATGCCAGATCAACGAGCCGGAATCACCGCCCGCCGAGAAGGGATTGGCATTCACCGACTGGATCGCAATTTGATTGCGAAATAGGGCAACGCGTCCGGCTCCGTAATTGACGTTAACCGACAC
>CAMAPJ010000113.1 GCA_945860085.1 Synechococcus sp. UW140
TTGATTTTGTTTGGCAAGGGAGATGGGAGGGATTTGATTGGACCGGAGTGGTGGGATGGCTATGCGGGCAAGTTGAATGTATTGGAGTTCAAGAGCGGGGTGTTGGCAGAAGAGATTGTCGGTCGACGGCTAGGCCATGAATTGGAGCTAGCGATAGCAGGGACTGCGGATTCGATTACGGTGAGCAACTTCTTTTGGGATGACAGTCCTTATAACCAGCACACATCGTTGCAGGAAGTAAGGTTTGCGGATGGAAGTCGTTTGAGTGTAGAGACTTTGTTGAAGGAAAAGGGTTTAACCGGAACGGCCGCTTCAGATGCCCTCTCTGGCAGTAATTTGAGCGATACGATCAGCGGGTTGGCGGGTGATGATGCGTTGTATGGCCTTGGAGGAGATGATGTGCTGATTGGCGGGCTTGGCAATGATCAAATTATCGCTGGCAAAGGTAACGACTTTTTGATTGGAGGTGCGGGTAATGATCAATTATTTGGTGGCTTCGATAGCGATATTTATTTTTTTGGCAGGGGCGATGGGGCCGATGTCATCGTGGATAATGATGTTGAATCAGGTAAATTCAATCGATTGAACTTTGGCGGCGATGTTGCGCCATCGAATGTCGTTGCGTCTCAGGCAGGTGATGACCTTCTCCTTTTCATCGTGCAATCAACAGACTCTGTGAGGGTTGTTGATTTCTATCGATCGGCCAGTCCGTTTAATCCTTGTAATTCCATTCAGGAGATAGGGTTCGCTGATGGTTCTGTATGGGGGCTGAGTCATTTTAGTTAGTGCTTGATTTTGATCAGTGCCATTGATTTGATTTCGGCTTGTTGTCTCGGGGGAGCTAGACCGCCTATGCCAAGGACAGGTTCTGGGGTTCCGAAGGCTCAAGCTTGGGGCCATGGCTTGCTCGCACCCCTCCGCCATCGCACCCCCCAACCCCCCAGCCCCATGACCCTCGATGCCCTCCAAGCGCGCGGCGGCTGGCAACTCCTGGCGGCCCCCGAGGAGCGGGCCGCGGGCGAAGCGGCCCTGGCCTTGGCGGCTGGCCAGTTGCCCGCGGGGGCTGGGCTAGTGCTGGGCAGTGGCGGCAGCAGTGGTGGGCGGCGCTGGTGTTTGCAGCCCTGGAGCCAGTTGGAGGCCTCCGCCGCTGCCTGTGGCCAGTGGTTATCGGCCCAGGGCTTCCAGCTCTCGGGGCTCACCGTGGTCAATCCCCTGCCGGGCCACCACATGAGTGGTCTGATGCCCCAGCTGCGGGCCCGGGCCTGGGGGGCGGACCTGGTCAACCTCAGCCCCGCCCAGCTCAAGCAGCCCGCGGACCTGCTGGAACTCCAGGCGGGCTGGCGCCAACCGCTCGCGCTCTCGCTCGTGCCCACCCAGCTGCAGCGCCTGTTGGCGCACCCCAGCGGCCTGGCCTGGTTGCAGCGCTTTGAGTTGATCTGGCTGGGCGGCGCCGGCCTGTCGGTCGAGCTGGCGGAGCGGGCCCGTCAGGCTCGGCTGCGCCTGGCCCCTTGCTACGGCGCCACCGAAACCGCCGCCATGGTGTGCGCCCTGGAGCCCGACCGCTTTCTTGCCGGGGTTGTGGGCTGCGGCCACCCCTTCGCCGATTGCCAGCTGCGGCTTGGATCCCAGGGGGCCATTGAGCTCCGCACCCTTCGCCTCAGTCCCGGATGGTTGCAGGACGGCGCCCTGGTGCCCTTCGCCGGCCTATCGCTCTGGTGGCGCAGCGGTGATGGCGGCCGGCTCACGGACCAGGGCCTGGAGGTGCTCGGCCGCCTTGATGGCGCCATTAATAGTGGTGGTGAGACCGTCTTTCCGGAGCAGGTGGAGCAGCGCCTGCTGGCCCTGGCGGCATCCGCAAGCCTGCCCCTGGCGGCCTTGTTAGTCCTGGGCGAGGTCGATGCCCTTTGGGGGCAGCGCCTGGTGGGCCTGTTCCGGCCCCTGCCGGGGGCCGGCGATCCGGCTGCCACCGCCCAGCTGGCGGCCAGCCTCCAAGGCCTGGCCCGCCAACTCCCCCCCAGCCACCGGCCCCAGCGCTGGCTGGCCTGCCCGGAGTTGGCCCCCTCAGAGCTCGGCAAATGGCAGCGCGGTCAGTGGGTGCGTTGGCTGGCCAGCCAATAACGCCGGTGGATTCAAGCCTGCGCGGGCTGGCTCTGCTCTGGTTCCTGGATCATCTCAGCCCCTGGCCTGGAAGCGGCCAGCCAGGTGCTGATCGCCGCAGGCAGGCCGCAACCCTGGCGAGTCGCGATAGTGATGGCGCGATGGCGGGTCAGACCCTGGGCGGCGGTCTGGCCGGCGCAAGCAAAGCGATAGATCACCTCGAAGCCGCCCGGATCGAGCTGGCGCGGCTGCAGGCTGATACTCAGCGGATCACCGCAGACGAGGGGCCGCTGGAAATCGGCGCTGCAATGCACGATCGGTAGGGCAATGGTGAGGGCTGGCTGGCTCCGATCAGGGGCCGCTTGTTCGTCTGAGGGGGTCCCCCTAGACCACTCTGGCCGGGGAAAAATCTCGGTGGCGCCAATGCCGAAGCGCTCCAGGCTCTCCTCATAGGCCTCATGGCACCAGCGCAGCAGCTGATGGAACTGGATCACGCCGGCGGCGTCCGTGTCACCGAAGCGGACCGTGCGCTTCAGCCTTAGCCAGTTGTGGCACTCCATGGCACTCAGCTGCTGTTGGCTTGGGAACTGGAGCCATGTTGGCCCTCTGGGGCCGGTGGCATCGGCGCCCTTTGGTGTCGCTTCAGCCGTTTTGGCTTGCCCATGGCTGCTGCGCCCCCTAGGTTTCGCCCAGTTCGCCCCAGAATTGTGGCCGCTCCGCTTGCTTACGAACAACCCACCTTGAACAAGGCTTGGGAAGCGTTTGTCGCCCATATCCCCACCATCTTGATCATCTGGATTGCTACGGCGATTCTTGCCGCGCTTGGCGTGGGCGCCCAACTGCTGTTCACGGTGCTGGGAAATAGCTTGTCTGGGGTCAGCCTGGGCAGTGCTATCGACGGCAGTTCTTCGACGACCCTGGGGATGGCGCTGGGGCAACTGGGCCAGATTCCCTTCTCAATTCTTTCTAATCTGGTGGCCGTTCTGTTCGCAGCGGTGCCGGCAATGTATTACGCCACTGGCGAAACAATCACGGTGGATCGCGCCTTTCGGGCCCTCATGGCGCGCCCCTGGCGCTATCTGCTTGCCGGGGTTCTGTTCACCGTTGTTTCGGTGATTGGTTTCTTGGCTTGTATCCTGCCTGGGATCGCCGTCGCCCTAGTGACTCCGGTCTATGTCAACAAGATTTTTACGACCGATATGCCCATCCTCGATGCCTTCAGTTCTTCCTTCCAGGCGGTCTATCGCTCTGAGAATGGCTGGACCTTTGTCGGGATCGAGCTGCTCGCTGGTTTGGTGGTGGTGGTGGTGTCGATTTGCACCTGCGGGATCGGTCTGTTAGTGGCCCCTGCTGTGGCCAGTTTCTACGTTCAGAACGCCGCCTATCGCCAGGGCGTGCTCACCTGATCGCCAGCCGATCTGGCCTAGGGCTCAACCGCTGGGGAACGCCTGGATTCCCAGCCCATAGCTGAGCCCCATGCGGATGGTCCAGTAGACCACTAGTGCCAGCACAAAGAGAACTAGATGCCAGGCCTGCAAGCCTTTTGGATAGAACCGCCGGCTACGGATCGCCTGCACGCTCCAGACGATCAGGGCGGCGGCAACCAGCGGCCCTAAGGCGTGGAGCTGCAGGGCCTGGTGCCAATCACCCCGCAAACTGGCGCAGGTCGCCCGGGTCAGGAAGCAGGTGGGGCAGGGAATGCCGGTGAGGGCCCGCAGCGGGCAACTCAGGCCTGGCAGCTCGGGCCAGCCGCCCTTTAGCCATAGGTAGCCCGTCAGCGCTGCGGGCACTAGGGAGCCGCTCTGGCGTATCCGGTTGAGAAAGGCGGTCCTGGCCATGGAACGAAAGCCCGGCAAAGCGGGACGGAGCCTTGCACTGGGCTCAAAGCAAAGATTAAGGCGGTTAGGAGAGCCGTGAAACCAACCCTGATTCTCGCGAGCAGGGGATTTTTTTTGATGGCCTGAGAGGGAGCTGCTGCCGCCAGGTTCCGCCTAAAGGGGCCCGGCCCTCCCTGGTTTGCTCCCGGGGGAACGGCCAGCGAGGATCGGGTGATGCCCAGCAACAATCAAACAATCACAAGATTGCTGAGGCTTCCCGTATAGCCGGTGATTTCCACCATCAGGTCTTTGCCAGCCTGGAAGCCAAGCTGGGAATCATTCAGGGCCAAGAAGGTGCGATCCCCACCCGTGGAGCCCAGCACAAAGGCTGCTGCCCCATTGGCCAGGAAGGTGATTGCCGTTAGCACTTTGCTGAGATCGCTGGCATTCAGGCTTGTGGCCCTGCCGACACTGGTCACCGCAGCTGCAGCCCAGCCATCGATGGCATCAATCCCTATCGCCAGATCGGTGATCTGATCGATGCCGCCCAGCTGCGAATCCCCATAGCCGAAGACAAAGGTATCGGCGCCAGAGCCACCGGTGAGGATGTCCTTGCCGCCCAGGCCCGTGAGGACGTCGTTGCCGCCATTGCCGAGCAAGCGATTGGCGCCTTGATCGCCGGTGATCAGATCGGCATTCTCGGATCCTTTGACATCGGTAAAGTTCTTGACCGTGAGGGCGGCGGTGCCGACAAAGGGCAGGCCCGTAATCGTTAAATTCTGGCTAGAGAGATTTACATTGAGGGCTGCGGTTGCCCCCGTGGAACCGTCAATCGTGTTCACCGCACCCTTGGTGCCGATGATGGTTTCGACGGAAAAATCAGCGATCGTGTCCACCGAGCCATCGGCCTTGATGATCGTGCCCCCCCGCACGAGCGTAACGCCACCGGCAAAGGCTTCATAGCTCAGGGTGTCGGCGCCTGCGCCTCCCCGGTAGACATCGGTGCCGCTCGATCCAAGCAAGCGATCGTCGCCGCCGCCGCCGGAGATGGTGTCGTTCCCGCCAGCGCCGTTGAGGGTGTTGGCCTTGGCATCGCCAACGATCACGTCATTGTTCTCCGAGCCATTGACATTGCTGAAGTTGATGACCGTCAGCTTGGCGCTGCCAATCACGGGTAATCCATTAATTTCAAGGGAATTTGTGGAGAGATCCACGTTGAGGGCAGCGGTTGTGCCGCCACTGCCGTCGATCGTATTGAGGCGATTGGCATTGCCCTTGATCACTTCAATATCAAAGGCGGCGATGGTGTCAACGCCTAGGCCCCCGGATTTTGTAATCACCCCGCCCCTGGAGAAGCTGATATCGGCATTCAGGCTCCCGTAGTCGAGGGTGTCGAGCCCGGCGCCACCGCTGAGGCTGTCATTGCCAGCCGAGCCATTGATCAGGTCGTTGCCGGCGCCAGCTAGGTAGGCGTTGTTGTCCTTGTTGCCATAGAGGCTATCGGCCCCATCGGTGCCGATTAAATGGAGTGAATTCCTCGGCGTGATTGGCTCCGGCAGGGGCTGGCGTTTCAACGGTTCAATGATCGGGGCTACGACTACCGAGGCCATGGTCTGTTGGTTTGGGCCTGGCAAAAGTAGCGCCCTGATCTGGCCCAGATGTGCCTGGGATATGCGTCAATAGCGCCCAGTTTCGACCAGATGTGCATGCAGTCACAGCCTTCGTTCAAGCCGGGCTGGTTTGTCAAGATCCCAGCGCCGCTCTTGCCTTTCCTTTCTGGGGGGAGTGCCCGTTGCCCCAAGCCACGATCGGCCCACCGATGGCTGCCCAGGGTGGTGCACTCCAGCCGCGCTGCCAGGGCATCCAAGGAGCCAGCGAATTCGCTAGCCGCCATCTATCAGGAACGACTTGCGCTGAAGTCAGGATTGCGCCGAAACAGGATTGCGCTCCAGTTCAGCGATCGCCCTGAATCAACGATCCACCGAGCCCATGATCACGTCGATCGAGCCCAGGATCGCCATGATGTCTGCAACCTTGGCCCCCTTGAGGATGTGGGGCAGGATCTGGAGGTTGTTGAGATCAGCAGCGCGAATTTTAAAGCGCCAAGGGGTCACATCATCGTTGCCCTGGATGAACACGCCGATTTCACCCTTGCCCGATTCCAGCCGGGTGTAGAGCTCGCCCGAGGGAATCTTGAAGGTGGGAGCCACCTTCTTGGCCACTGTTTGGTAATCGAAGCCATACCACTCGCTTTTCTTGCCCTCGGCTTGGCGACGGGCCTCGAGGTTTTCGGTGGGTCCACCCGGGATCATTTTGATCGCCTGGCGCAGGATTTTGAGCGACTGGCGCATTTCCTCAATCCGCACCCGGTAGCGGGCGTAGCAATCACCCTCCTTCTGCCAGGCCACATCCCATTCGAAGTCGTCGTAGCACTCGTAGTGGTCCACCTTGCGCAGGTCCCAGGGCACGCCCGAGGCCCGCAGCATCGGCCCCGACAGGCTCCAGTTGATCGCCATTTCACGGCTAACCACACCCAATCCCTCGATGCGTTTGCGGAAAATCGGGTTGTTGGTAATCAGCTTCTCGTATTCATCGATCTTGGGCCCAAACCAGTTGCAGAAGTCTTCGCACTTCTCCAGCCAGCCCCAAGGCAGATCAGCCGCCACGCCGCCGATGCGGAAGTAGTTGTTGTTGATCAGGCGCTGGCCGGTGGCCGCTTCCCAAAGGTCGTAGATCATCTCCCGTTCGCGGAAGATATAGAAGAAGGGGGTCTGGGCGCCCACATCGGCCAGGAAGGGGCCAAGCCAGAGCAGGTGGTTGGCGATGCGGTTGAGTTCCAGCATCAACACGCGGATATAGCTGGCTCGCTTCGGCACGGGCACATTGGCCAGCCGTTCGGGTGCATTCACCACGATCGCCTCATAGAACATGCCCGCCGCATAGTCCATGCGGCTCACATAGGGCACGAACATCACATTGGTGCGGTTCTCGGCAATTTTTTCCATGCCGCGGTGCAGGTAGCCGATCACCGGCTCGCAATCGACCACGTCCTCGCCATCGAGGGTCACCACCAGCCGCAGTACCCCGTGCATCGAGGGGTGGTGGGGGCCGAAGTTGACCACCATCGGCTCCGTGCGCGTCTCCAGTTGCGTCATGGGACCGGGGCCTAAGGGGCGAATGCTGGGATCTTAGGAAGGAAGCCACGCCGAGGCCCCCCTTGTCTTCCGCAG
>CAMAPJ010000114.1 GCA_945860085.1 Synechococcus sp. UW140
ATCCCAGAAGCCAACCCCGCCCTCTGCCACACCCACACCCCCACCTGGCTACCGACAGCCCGGGTCAACCGCACGCTGCCAGAGCCACCCGCCGGCACCAACGTGCCGATGGATATGGAGGCCTTAGCGGATCTAGCCCGGAGCGAACGCATCGGGCAGGAGCTGATGCCGATGGTGAAGGCCTACCGGGCATGGATCACCCAGCAACCCAAACACCCGATTAGCGAGCCAGCTCAGAACGAAACCGCTAAGCAGCTCCGGGCCCAGGCAGAAGACTGCGCCAGGCGCATTGAAAACGGGATCAAGCTGCTCAGCGATCCCTTGGTGCGAGAGGCCTTCCGAACCATGAACCTGGTGATGGCCCGCGCTAGCCGCCAGCGCAGTGCCTTCAGCGCCAAGGTGCCGCCCGATCAAATCGGCATTGCACCAAACACCCGCAGCCCCAAGTGGCGCTTTTTCCAGCTGGCCTTTGTGCTGATGAACCTGCCTGGTCTCGCCACACCAGATAGCCCAGAAGGGCGGCTGGATCGTGAGGCTGTTGAACTGCTCTTCTTCCCCACCGGTGGCGGCAAAACCGAGGCCTACCTGGGCCTGGCCGCGTTCACCTTGGTGCATCGCCGCCTGCAGAACCCAGGGATTGAATCAGCCGGCCTCACCGTGTTGATGCGCTACACCCTGCGACTGCTCACCCTCGATCAGCTCAGCCGAGCTGCCACCTTGATCTGCGCATTGGAGCTGGAGCGGCTCGAGCGCGCTGAGCAAGCTCTCCCGTATCCGCTGGGTGACTGGCCCTATGAGATCGGCATGTGGGTGGGCAAGGCCGCTACGCCAAACAAATTGGGCGGTCCGGGCGACAGCGACCAGCAGTCCACCCATGCCGTACTCAACAACTGGAAATCAGGCAAACGTGAGCGTCCGATCCCGATCGAAACCTGCCCCTGGTGCAACCGCCCCCTACAGCCAGAGGGGTTTCATCTACTGCCTCCCAAGAACCCTGATCGGCTTGAGATCTACTGCCGCGAGCCCAGATCGCCAGACGCCAAACAGGAGTTTGCCCATATGGGTCCGTGCGCTTTCCACAAGGGCACACCACTACCGGTGCTGCCGGTGGATGAGCAGATCTACCGCCGGCTGCCCTGCTTCCTAATCGCCACGATCGATAAGTTCGCTGCCCTGCCCTGGGTTGGTAAAACTTCGTCCCTTTTTGGCAATGTCAGTACCTATCAGCTGCCCACAGGCAGTGGCACTGCCGGTTTCTGGGGTCCGTCTGAGAAGGCTGTTGGTGGGCTTAAGATTCCCCATGGC
The DNA here is from genome assembly GCA_945860085.1 of Synechococcus sp. UW140. GTDB lineage: Bacteria > Cyanobacteriota > Cyanobacteriia > PCC-6307 > Cyanobiaceae > BAIKAL-G1. The sequence goes on from CAMAPJ010000114.1 coordinate 1,306, forward strand.
CGGCTACTGCCACCAGCGCTCGTCATTCAGGACGAACTGCACTTAATCAGTGGACCGCTCGGCACCCTCGCTGGCCTCTATGAAACTGTGATTGATGCCCTGATGCGTCCAGACGCCTCTACGCCGCCGCCCAAGATCATCGCCTCCACCGCCACCGTGCGTAGGGCTGAGGCTCAGATCAAGGCCCTATTTGCCCGCAGCCAGGTGCGCATCTTTCCGCCGCCAGGCCCGGAGCGTGATGACAACTTCTTCTCGCGCACGATTCAAGATCCAGACCAGGCCCGGCTGTACGTCGGTCTCTCCGCGCCGGGCCGAAATCTCAAAGGCGTCCTGCTGCGCTCCTACCTGGGCCTGATGGCTGCAGCTCAGAAGGGCTGGAACGACAACAAGGCCATGGGTGCAAACAACCCAGCCGATCCCTACATGACCCTGCTTGGCTACTTCTCCAACCTCAAGGAGCTGGGCGTCACCCTCAGCATCCTGGAAGACGAGCTCGGTGGCCAGCTGGAGCAGTTTGCTAAAAACCGAGCCCTTGACATGGAGGGCTTCATTAATCCGTTTGCTTCTCGTAAGCGGCCCAATGAACCGCAGGAGCTCACCTCTCGCGTCAACACCGCCAAGATCAGCAGCACCAAAGATCGGCTCTCCAAGCCCTACGTTGACAAGGACCACCTCGATGTGGCCCTAGCCACCAACATGATTTCGGTGGGCCTCGACATCTCTCGCCTGGGGCTGATGGTGGTGCTCAACCAGCCGAAAACTGCCGCCGAATACATCCAGGCCACCAGCCGCGTTGGCCGCCAGCTGAGCGACAACCCGGAGCAAAACAAGCCGGGGCTAGTGCTGGTGCTGCTCAACCCCAACCGCCCAAGGGATCGCTCCCATTTCGAGCTGTTTCTCTACTGGCACCAAACCTTCTACCGGCATGTGGAGGCCACCAGTTGCACGCCTTTCGCCAGCCGGGCCCTTGATCGAGGTTTGCCTGGGGTGGTCGTGGCCATGGCTCGCCACGGTGATCCAGCCCTGGCTGGTGCCAAAGGCGCGATGGCTGCGGACGCGCTGCAGCGCATCAAGGCTCAGATCGCCCAGGCTCTGCAGGATCGTTGCATTGCTACCGGTGCCGCCGATGACAGCCTCGACGAACACCTGCCCACCGAAGTGCGCGATCACGTGATCGATCTGCTGGAAGCTTGGTGGAAACTCACCCAGGAACCGGAGGCCAAGCTGCAGTACTGGACCCATGAGGAAAAAGGCGCTGGTGCCGGCTTGCTGCACACAGCCCTTGATAATGAACCGATCTACCAAACCGAGGGCTATAAGCAGTTCAGCACCAACTGGAGCCTGCGTGATGTGGAGCCTTCTACTCCAATCCGGATGGTGAACTTCAGGGAAGAAATCACCGCCGACGACTGAGCCCAGTAGCCACCATCCCCATGCCTCCCTCCACCCGCCGTAAAGCTGCTCCCCCGCCCCTCGGCGAAGCGCGTCAAAGCCAGGTGCTCCAGCTCTACGGGCCAGGCGCAATGGTCGATCTGCCCGACTATTCCCTACTGATTGGGGGGTTGGATTTCTGGAACAACAAAGGGTGCGATCTGATCCATGAGCCGCGCCTGCTGCAGTTGGTGCGGCAGGCCACGGGGATGGCCCGGGTTGACCTGCGCACTCCACCCAAGGAGGGTGATCCGCTTAAAAATGTCAGCGGCTCAATCAAGGCATTTCGTTTTCCCGAGTGGTCCGTGGCTCAGAAGGTGAGCGAGCGGGTGGCCTTTGGCATTCCCTGCCGGGCCAGGCCCCTAGTGCACTTCAACGACGGCTGCATTGCGGACTGGCGCACTTATCAAGACGACGAGGGCAAGTACCCGGTGGTGCCGGTTCGCTTTGTGATGGCCTGCGCCCATGGCCACCTCAGCGACATCCGCTGGCGCGATTTCTGCTTTCGCCAGTTCGGCTGCAAGAACAGCGAACGCCTCTACCTGTTGGAAGCCGGCACCGGCAACGACTTCACCCAGATCTATGTGCAGTCAGAAGGCGGCACAACCCGCAAGCTCGCTGATGCCTTGGTCACGGAAATGAGCCCCCTCGGGCTCTGCCAAGGGCAGACCCCCTGGCTGGGCCGCAACGCCCGCGACCCTGACAAGTGCAAAACCGATGGAGAGCCCACCCAAAACCGGCTACTGGTGCGCTCGGCCACCAATGCCTACTTCACTGAGACCCTTACGGTGATCTCCCTGCCGGAGGAAGCCAATTCCCTGGCCAAACGTGTCACCGAACTCAAGGACGACCTTGCCTTGATCGAAGCGGAAGCCGATGTAGCAGCAGCTCTCAAGTTCAATCCTCGCCTCAAAAGCGCGTTCACTGGTGTGGATCCGGGGCTGCTCTGGCAATCGATCGAGGCTCAACGGGGAGGAATCACCGGCCAGGCAGCCCAACCCAAGGATGAAGAGCTGTTCCTGCTGATCGGTCCAATGGATGGGGTCTCCAGCTCTGCGGAAGGGAGCCTCTTTGAAGCCGATCAATGGCAGCCCCCCAACCCTCCTACTTGGTTCAGCAAAGCCATCAGGCGGGTGCTGCTCGTACACCGCTTGCGGGAGGTTCAGGCCTTGGTGGGATTCACCCGCTTTACGGCCCGCACCAGCAGTCTTGGCGGCTTGCCGATCGACACCACCAAGGTGAACCGCCGAGCACCGCTGGCCAACGATCTGCGCTGGGTGCCGGCCAGTGAGAACAAGGGGGAAGGGATCTTTATCGAGTTTGATCCCGCCACGATCAAGGCCTGGGCTGCCAGTGATCCGGTGCAGATGCGAGCCGGTCAATTCACCAAGGCCTTCGAGAACGAATGGCTGGTGTCGCGTGGTCTCGACGCTAAACAGTTCCCCTTCCCAGGAGCTCCCTACCTCCTGCTCCATAGCCTCAGCCACCTGTTGATTACCGAGATGGCCCTGGAGTGCGGCTATGGAGCTAGCTCGATTCGCGAGCGCATCTACGCCAACGACGAGATCGGCTACGGCATCTTGCTGTTTACTAGCAGTTCGGGATCGGAAGGCACTCTGGGCGGCCTAGTTGGGGCCGGTAAGCGGATCGTCAATTATCTGGACAAGGCCTTTGAGCGCGGCCAGCTCTGCAGCAATGACCCCTTCTGCTCCGAGCACGACCCCAACCATCCCTTTGATATCCGGCCTACCCATGGCGCCGCTTGCCATGGATGTGAGTTGATTGCAGAAACGTCCTGCGAGATCCGCAATGAGTTCCTCGATCGAGCCCTGGTGAGCCCCACCGTTTCGGCAAATCCAGAAATCGGTGATCCATCCTTCTGGGAGTTCATCAACGCATGAGCCTCACGCTGCCAGCTCAGACATTGCGGGCAGTTGCTATTGATCTTCGGCGTCTGAACTATACGCCGACAAGTTGGCAGGGCTTGCTATCCCATCACAGCGAAGCGATCCGCCATCAGCTCCAGCCCCTATTAGTGGAGATGGTGCGAGAGGGGGCCCAACCCCGCCTAATGGCGTTGTTGCTTGATCGCCTCGCCGATGCCCAAGACGCTCTCCAGAGGGAGCGGAACGCTTGGGGCTTTGTCTGGTCTGGCCCGGATCCCCTCCATGCCAAAACTGCCGACACATTTGCCACGGTGGATCAACTCGTCAGTGAAGCTCGCTGCAGCCTCTTGATTGCCACCTACAACATCGGCCTCAGTAGTGAGTTTCGAGACCTGTTTGCCTCCATTGCAGATCGCCTAGCCCATGGTCAGCTAACTCGTGTTGACCTGTTCTTCCATCCCAAGCAGATTGAGGATCGCCTGGGCGCTGATCCTCTTGTCACGATCGCCACATGGTTCAACCGGGAGGTCTGGCCATGGCCTGCCAAACCCCATGCCTATGTTGACCGTCGGTTGATCTCAGGTTCAACTGAGCGTTGTTACCAGCACGCCAAGGTTGTCATTGCTGATGCAACAACACCCGATGCCAAAGCCCTTGTTACCAGCGCGAACTTCAGTGAAACGGCTCAGCGTCATAATTTTGAGGCTGGTTGGCTGACAAAGTCTGGCCCAAGAGTCCAGGAGATTCAAAGGCAGTTTGCGCTGGCAGTTGACCAGGGACTTTTTCTGCCAATAGATATTTCGAAGCAACAATGAAGCTCTGATCTCAAATCGATTCGTACGGTCCCCTCCAATAACGTTTGGCCCTATATCTTGAGCCGATCTAACCCTGGGTATTCACGTCTCCTTGCCCCATCCCCTCCGGCGCAATCAACTCCACCGCCTGCCGGGCTTCCCCCAGCACTTGAAAGAGCACCTGGGGCTCGGCCTGGAGCAGGGCGATCCAGTGCTCCAGATAGGCGGCATGGCTCTGGAGCTCACTGCCGATTTCGAGCCGATCGCCCAGAAGCACAGCGCCCAGCTCAGCCACCAGCTCCTCTCGGGCATAGCGGGGCTTGCCAAAGGCGCCACCGAGATCGCGCTTGAGGCAAGAGGCATGGCCGGTGGAATGGACCTGCTCATGGGCCCAGGTTGCATAGAAGGCAGCCGGCGACTGGAAGCTTGAGCGATCCGGCAGCTGGATGCGATCCAGCTGGGGCAAATAAAAGGCCCGATCACCGCCAAAGCTGACCGGCACCGGCCAGGCGGAGAGGACGGCCTCTGCCGCTGCCAAGCGCTCCGACTCGGGCCGGGCCTGCAGGCCTGCTTCTTCTTGCCGGGCCGCGATGAGCTCAGCGAGACCTGGCCCCTCCAGATCGGTTGCATTGAAGACGGCCACAGGCCGATAGCTCACCCAGCTGCGGGCAGCTCCCTCGGGGCCCCCTGCTTCCCCCTGCTGGCTGGGATCTTGCTGATCGCCCTGCTGATGGAGCTGGGGCCGCAGGATCATCGCCGCCTTGCTGCCTTTACGGGGACTGATGCCGAGGCCTTTGGCTTCCGAATAGCCGCACCAGAAGGGCAGGGCCGATCCCCGAATGTGCATGCCCAGGGTGAGCAGGATCGGATTGGAGCCCCGATAACGATGGCCACTGATCAAATTGCAGTGGTGCCCACCGCCGGAGCCATCCCAGGGCTTACGCCAGGGAGCGACCCCCTGCTGCATCAACTCGATCAGGCTGAGAACTAGCCGCTCCTGGGCATTGGGCCCGGACTTGCGGCTTACTGCCTTTGGGGCCTTTGATTTCGATTTTGCGGAACCTTTTTGACTGGACTGGGTGACGGCCATGGCCGGCTGAGCGTGGAACGCCCACTTGGTCCTCGCGTAGGCAAGGGGCGCGCAGCGCCTTGCGTCAGCCCTTGCCCGCGAGGCCACCATGGGGCAACCCACGCCAGCCACCCTTACGGGTTGGGGCCAGTCATTGGGCTGCTGGATTGGTGGGGGTATCGAGGGCTGATGGTCCCCGTCAGCAGCTCGACTGGGCATGGGGGCCGTCAACCAGCCCCCGGAGCCCTGAGGCCCGACGCTCACCCCGCGGCCCCAACCGGCAGCGCCGGCTCCAGATCAAACACCTCATCCCTGACCTGCTGCTCTGCCCAGGCCTCCCGAGCGGCGGCGATGGCATCGGCCCGCTCCAGGAATAGGGCGATCACCGGCAGCACCTCTTCTTCTAGGAGGCAGATTTCTTCCTCCACCAGGGGCGCTTCATAGGAACACTCCCGCACCCCCAGCTCCTGCAGGCGCAGATAGCGCTCGATCCGTTGCTGGGCCAGCAGCAACAGGGAGATGGGATGGGAAGACAACA
>CAMAPJ010000115.1 GCA_945860085.1 Synechococcus sp. UW140
CTACTCAGAGAGTTCCTACTCAGAGAGTTCCTACTCAGAGAGTTCCTACTCAGAGAGTTCCTACTCAGAGAGTTCCTACTCAGAGAGTTCCTACTCAGAGAGTTCCTACTCAGAGAGTTCCTACTCAGAGAGTCCCTACTCAGACAGCCTCTGGATGGCACGCTTGCTGCGCCGGGCGGAGCGGGTTGGCAACGCGGGCGAAATCCCCGTGGCGGCGGTGGTGCTAGACGACTGCGGTCGGGCGATCGGCTGGGGGGTCAACCGCCGCGAACGGGATCAAGATCCGCTTGGCCATGCCGAATTGCAAGCCCTCAGCCAGGCGGCCCGGCTGCGGCAGGACTGGCGTTTCAACAGCTGCACCCTGCTGGTCACGCTCGAGCCCTGCCCAATGTGCGCCGGCGCCTTAGTCCAGGCCCGCATGGGGCGGGTTGTATTTGGCGCCGCCGATCCGAAGCGAGGCGCCCTAGGGGGCTGCCTCAACCTGGCCCTCGACGCCAGCGCCCATCACCACATGGTGGTGGTGGGCGGCGTTGAAGCCCATGCGGCCAAGGAGCAGCTGGAGCGCTGGTTCAGGCGGCGGCGCCGACAGGCACGGCCGTTGCCTGGTTCTTGAAGGCGGGTAGCTCCTGCTCCAGCAAGTTGAGCAACAGGTCGACGTTTTCGCTGCGGCTGTTGTGGCCCATCAGGCCGATGCGCCACACCTGGCCGGCTAGGGCACCAAGGCCGCCACCGATTTCAATGCCGTGCTTGTTGAGCAGATGGAGGCTGAAGGCCTTGCCATCAACCCCTTCTGGGATCCGCACGGTGGTGAGGGTGGGCAGCCGCCGCTCCAGGGGCACGTGCAACTCCAGTCCTAAGGCTTCAAGGCCCGCCCAGAGACGCTCGGAATTGCTGCGGTGGCGGGCCCAGGCGTTTTCGATACCCTCTTCAGCTAGGAGGCGCAGGGCCTCGCGCATGCCGAAGTTCATGTTCACCGGCGCCGTGTGGTGGTACACCCGGTTGCTGCCCCAGTACTGGTTGAGCAGGCTCACATCGAGATACCAGTTGGGCACCTTGCCGCTGCGGCCGTTGAGCTTGGCCTCGGCCCGGGGGCCCATGGTGAAGGGACCCAGGCCAGGCGGGCAGCTGAGGCCCTTCTGGCTGCAGCTGTAGGCCAAATCCACCTTCCACTCGTCCAGTTTCAGCGGCACAGCGCCCAGGGAGGTGACGGTATCAAGCAGCAGTAGGCAGTCGTACTGGCGGCAGAGATCGCCAATGCCCTCCATCGGCTGCAGCACACCGGTGGAGGTTTCGGCATGGACCAGGGCCAGGATTTTGGGCTGATAGTGCTTCAGGCCGGCCTCGATCTCCTCAAGGCTGAAGGCTTCGCCCCAGGGCTTCTCGATCGTGTGCACCTCGGCCCGATAGCGACCGGCCATATCAGCCAGCCGCAGGCCGAAGTAGCCCTTGATCGCCACCAACACGCTGTCGCCCGGTTCGACCATGTTGGCGATCGTGGCTTCCATGGCAGCACTGCCGGTGCCGCTCATCGGAATCGTCAGGCGGTTATCGGTCTGCCAGACGTAGCGGAGCAGCTCCTGCACCTCCCCCATCAGTTCGATATAGAGGGGGTCTAGGTGGCCGATCGGCATGCGGGCGAGGGCCTGCAGCACGGTGGGATGGGCATTGGAGGGACCCGGGCCCAGCAACAGTCGATCCGGGGTCGCGATCGGCCCGAGGGAGAGGCGATGGCGATCACTCACGGGAGCGGGGGAAGCAGTGGGGGCCAAATCCGGAGATGGTCAAGCGTTGGAAGGGAGCCTAAGCAGACGCCGGCTCAAGGGCAGGAGTGCTGCGGCAGGGGGTCGCCAATCGGGGGCGGGATCGGACCTACACAGGCAAGGAGCCAGCCAAACCAGCCCTGGGGCCATGGCCGCCCCAATCCAGCGCGGGCCGGGCCCAACCTCAGCGGGCGCGCACGTTCGTGTCAGCCAACCCGCGGCAGAGGTGCTCGAAGGGTGCTCGCACGATGGCAACCGGACCGATGCCGGCTTCGCTGAGCTGCTCACAGACCACATCGGCCATCAGGGCAATGCTGCGCACTGTCGGGCCCGTGGGCACGCCCAGGCTCTTGTAGGTGTCATCGAGCCCATTGAGCACCCGCTCATTGAGGATCGAAGCATCGTCGGCCACAAGGGCGTAGCTGGCATAGCGCAGGAAGTAATCCATGTCGCGCAGGCAGGCAGCCCAACGGCGAGTGGTGTAGGCGTTCCCCCCCGGGAGCAGCAGCTCGGGATCGGCCTGCCAGAGGCGCTGGCTGGCCTCGCGGACAATCTCAGCGGCCTCCCGGTTGATCAGTTCCACGGCGGCCAGGCGCACGGCCGACTCGTCGTAATACGTGGAGATGCGATCGATCGCGGAACGATCGAGATAGCGCCCCAGCTGGTCGTAGCGACCGATCAGGCCGGTGATGGCATCGCGCATGGCGGTGAAATTTCGACGCACCTGGCGGGAACGTAGCATCCGCATTCGCCCAGATCCCTTGCTAGGTGCAGGATCTGGCGAAGTTGACAGAAACGGTTACGCAAGCCTTGCGGCGCCGTCCGCGGTCCGGGATTTGGTATCCGTTGATACAAAACTGCCTGGGCTGCACTCCGTACGGTCCGGAAATGCCGCCGAAAAGGCAGCGCCTAATCCGCCTCGTCTCACCCCGATCCATCTGTCATGGCCAAAACAGCCCAGGACGTCCTTCGTCTGATCAAGGACGAGGGCATTGAACTGATTGACCTGAAGTTCGCCGATTTGCATGGCAAGTGGCAACATCTCACGGTCCACACAGATTTGGTCGAAGAGGAGAGCTTCAGCGAAGGGCTGGCCTTTGATGGCTCCTCGATCCGCGGCTGGAAGGCGATTAACGAGTCGGACATGGCGATGGTGCCGGATCCAGATACGGCCTGGATCGACCCCTTTTACAGCCATAAAACCCTCAGCCTGATCTGCTCAATTCAGGAACCGCGCAGCGGCCAGCCCTACGGCCGCTGCCCCCGGGCCCTAGCCCAGAAGGCCCTCAACTATCTCAATTCCACCGGCCTGGCCGATACGGCCTTCTTTGGACCGGAGCCGGAATTTTTCGTCTTCGACGATGTTCGCTATAACTCCAGCCCTGGCAGCAGCTTCTACAGCGTTGATTCGATCGAGGCCCCCTGGAATACGGCCCGCCACGAAGAAGGCGGCAACCTGGCCTACAAGATCCAGCTGAAGGAGGGCTATTTCCCGGTGGCTCCCAATGACACCCTCCAGGACATGCGCAGCGAAATGCTGCTAACCATGGCGTCATTAGGGGTACCGATCGAGAAACAACACCACGAAGTCGCTACCGCCCAACACGAACTAGGCATGAAGTTTGCCGAGCTAATCAGCGCGGCTGATAACGTGATGATTTACAAGTATGTGGTGCGTAATGTGGCGCGCAAATATGGCAAAAGCGCTACCTTTATGCCTAAGCCGGTCTTCTCCGACAACGGCAGTGGCATGCACGTGCACCAGAGCCTCTGGAAGGCCGGCCAGCCCCTGTTCTTCGGCGAAGGCACCTACGCCAACCTCTCCCAAACCGCTCGCTGGTATATCGGCGGCCTGCTCAAGCACGCCCCCTCCTTCCTCGCCTTCACCAACCCCACCACCAACAGCTACAAGCGCCTGGTGCCCGGCTTTGAAGCGCCGGTGAATCTGGTGTATTCCCAAGGCAACCGCTCGGCCGCCGTGCGCATTCCACTCACCGGCCCCAACCCCAAGGCCAAGCGCCTGGAATTCCGCTCCGGCGATGCCTTGGCCAACCCCTACATCTCCTTTGCGGCGATGTTGATGGCGGGCCTCGATGGCATCAAGAACCAGATCGATCCAGGCGATGGCACCGACGTCGATCTGTTCGATCTTTCGCCTGAGGAACTGGCCAAGATCTCGACGGTGCCGGCCTCCCTCAACGGCGCCCTCGATGCCCTCGATGCAGACAAGGACTACCTGCTGGCAGGTGGCGTCTTCACCGAAGACTTCATCAGCAACTGGATCGCCCTCAAGTATGAGGAGGTGCAGCAACTGCGCCAGCGGCCCCACCCCCACGAGTTCAGCATGTACTACGACGCGTAAATTTCTCGCTTTTTAGCGCAAAGCCCCCTCTCGGAAGGGGGCTTTTTACGGGGTATCTCAAGGGTACGAGGGTAACTGCGGGGACTAGATTGGGGCCTAGAATCAGGGTCAAATACCCATAAAAACGTGGCCAGAGGCAAAGCTAGCTCCATTGGCCCTAGGGGCATCCCCATCATGGGGCATCCGGGCGTAGACACTGGTTTAAATAACAGTCATGGTGGCAATTTACCCTGCAGTTGGGTCAACCCGATTCGCTCACTGCCGCGGATCGCCAAGGTTGGGAACGCTACCTTCCATTGCTGCATCAGCCTGTTGCCACGTCTGTGATTCAAGGGCGTCTTCAGGGGCGATTCGCTGTAATCCTTGGGTTTGGGTTCGGCAGCTCCTAAGGCGAGCCAACGTTGCATCTCAACGAGGGTGATAAGCCGAAAGCCAATCGATAATTTTTGGCTGTTTAGAAGAGACCCGCGGAGGTAACGGGCGGTGATCCCGCTCAGCAGGCAAGGGCCACTGATATCCCAGCGGCTATAGCCCTGGCCCTGCAACGCATGTCTGCAGGCTTGCAGCAAGGCTTCTTCCACCCAAGGGTGGCGCGTCGGTGCCGCCCAGAGTTCGCTGCCTACGCCGCCCCAAGGTTGTCCTGCACGAGGAGCAATTGGGTTCCCACTAGCAGAAGCTGCAGATCCTGCTAGTGGGTTGAGGCACCATTCCACAGCCACACCGCCGTGGAGCCAGAGCTGGGCCAGACGGAGTAAATCGCCTCGGATGGTGGAATCCAAGGTGCACAGACAAGCCTGCCGTACCAATTGAGGTAAGTCGTCCATCGCTTCGATGGCATCGCTCAGGTGATCGAACCAGGTGAGCTGCCAATCGGGATATAAATGGCGCCAGCGGGCCTCCCGTTGCTCGAGTTCCGCACTGGTTGCGTTGTAGCGCCGCAGTAGCCAAAGCTTGGCGGGAATTGACGTTGGAATCTAGGGATGGGGCTCGGCCGAGGGCTGGTCAAACTCAAACCAGCCGCGGCGCCTGAGGGTTAGCAGCAGGGAAAAGGCAAGCGATAGGGCCTGCCTTTAGTGCTCCAGCGCTTGGCTTATCTTGCCGATGGAATCTTCGATTGGGTTCTGGAGAATCTGCTGGGCCGTCTCAGCAGCCTGCGATGGAGTGCTGCAAGCTCCTTCCCCCAGCGGCTTGCTTCTGTGAAGCGTGATTCAACCAGGGCCAGCTGTTGGGCCCGTAAAAGGCCGCTGCGCTGGATGGGAATAGCCCTGGGCTATCTCCAAATAGACAAAGAGTGGAGAAAAAGCTTTCCGCCACTGCGTTATCCCAGCAGCAGCCCTTGGCCGACATGCTGGGGGTGATCTTGTGGATCTCCAGCAACTGCCGCTTGGCATTGGCCCGATATGGGCTGCCCTGATCGGTATGTGTCAGGAGTTGTTCGGGTTCGATTTGCCGGTGGCCTAGAGCCCGGTTAAGGGCCTCCAGCACCAATGTGGCCACCATGGTGGCGCCCGTGGTGGCGCCACCATGGCCCAGCCCACCTCCCGGCGGCTGTACAGATTGATCTACTCTGCTGAGCGCACCATGCGGTGCGACACCGCCAGATAGCGCCAGCCACCTGTGGCGCGGATGCTGGTCATGTCGCCGGCCCCGGAGCGATTGGGTGCAGGGGGCGCAAAGTCCTGCAGCAGCAGGTTCTTGGCTATCCCAGGGGCCCCATGGGCTGTTTCAGAACAAGGCCTAAAGCAACGGCGTTTTGGGAGCCTTGAGCTCAGAACGTTGCATCAGCCGAGCAACGCGGTGCCGTCCCACATTGAGGCCAGCAACCCTCAGCTCGCTTGGGAAAGCGATCACGGAGTCTGCTGATCAAGCGAAACCTTTCGGCGGCAGCTGCTCGATGGCAATGTGCGCTGCCGCCAGCTTGAAAAATCCTTTTCCCTCTTGAGCTCTCGGTTTTCCTTACGCAGCCGCTAAGTTCAGCGCGCTCGTCGCTCGTCAGCTGGCCCTGATCGGTGGCTCCGATGTAGCCGCGATCGATGCGGGCCTGGCGGACCCACTTGGCCAGGGTGTTGCTGCCCAGTCGCTGGGCAACAACACCCTGCAGGTCAGGCCCTCAGCTAGGAGTTTGTTGCCGATAGAGCATCAACCCGCCCGTCATGGCGAACAGAACTCCTGAGCTGAACCGCTGCGGCTCTTTCCTTCTGGCGAGCGGGCCCATCGATGTGGGGCTGAACAAGCCATGACTGCTCTGGCCAGGGCCCACTGCCCTTTATCCCTTTGCTGCCGCCAGCGCCTGCTGCTTTGATCGCTGGACCTGAATAACTTGATCAGGTTGTGCGTGGCGGCGATCAGATGCCACTCGCCGTTCACATTTTCCAGGCCGCGCTGCAGAAAGCGGCGCAAGCCGCGTGCCTCCTTGATCTGTCCATTCACCGGCTCGACAATCGCCTTGCGCTGGGCATAGATCTTGCAACCTTTTTTACTGCGGAGCTTGCGGGCCATGCGGGTTTTGGCATCAGCGTCCTTGGGTAGCGGGCCGCATTTCAGCGGCGGTGTCTGTCCGTGAAGGAGTCGACCGGTGGCGATGTAGGCGTCAATGCCCTGATCGGCGCAGGTCTTGGCGTTGTCCTCGCTCCAGTAGCCCGCATCCAGGGTCATCACCGCCGGTAAGGCATCGGCGCTTGTCGCGATGCACTCCAGCATGGGCAGCAGATGTTCCACCTCCGGTGGCTGGTTACTCACCCAGGGCTGATTCAAAGTCTCAGCATGGGTTCGGCTGAGGCCTCCGCCTGGCCATCGCCAGCAGCGCCGTGATGTCGTGCATCACCGCCTGCAAGCCAGAGCGGATTGACCGGAACCCAGCCAGGCGCAACAGGTTCATCGCTGCG
>CAMAPJ010000116.1 GCA_945860085.1 Synechococcus sp. UW140
TGTTTTTTGCTGATGGCCTCCGCTACGACGTTGCCCGGCTGCTGCAGAAGTCGTTGGAGGTGATGGGCATCACCGGCAGCCTCACCACCCGCTGGGCGGGGCTGCCCACCGTCACAGCCACAGCCAAGCCCGCCATCACGCCCCTGATCAGCGAGATCCAAGGGCAGGCCCTGCCGGAAGACTTCGCTCCAACCTTCCGTTCGGGCAAGCCCACCAGTGCCGCTGAGTTGCGCAAGGCCCTCACCGCCCAGGGGTACACCGTGCTGGGCGAGGACGAGTTGAACTTCCCTTCTGGCCCAGAGGCACGTGGCTGGCTGGAGATCGGCAACCTCGATCATCGTGGACATGACCTGCAGAACGACTTCCCGGGTCAGATCCAGCCGGAGATCGAGCGGCTGGCGCTTCGTATCCAGAAGCTGCTCGATGCCGGTTGGCGCTCAGTAAAGGTCGTCACCGACCACGGTTGGCTGTTCTGCCCTGATGGCCTGCCCACAGCCGAGCTGCCCAAGCACCTCACCGCCAGCAAGTGGGCCCGCTGCGCCGCCATCAAGGGCGACTCCCAGGTGCCGGTGCCCAAAGCAGCCTGGAGCTGGAACCCCAGCGAGCATTTCGCCACCCCGAGCGGTGCTGCCTGCTTCAACACAGGGGGCAGCTACTCCTATGCCCATGGCGGCATCAGCCTGCAGGAGTGCCTCACCCCCGTGCTGGTGGTCTCTGGCGGGTCGAGCAGCGCCCCTGCGGCGGCGATCGCAGAGATCAGCTGGAAGGGGCTGCGCTGCAACCTGGAAATCAGCGGAGCGGCCGCAGGCCTGATGGCCGATCTGCGTCGGGAGAGTGCCGGCGGGCCCTCGGTGGCCACAACCACGAAACCAATCGACGATGGGGGCGCCCGCTTGCTGGTGGAGGATGACGAGCTTGTCGGAGCAGCGGTGGTGGCGGTGCTGTTGAGCCCTGATGGACGGGTGATCGTCCAACGGCGCACCGTGGTGGGAGGAGAAGCGTGAATAGCAAAATCCGGCCTAGTGTGGTCGCATCGCGGAAATCCGGCATGGCAGATGTGGTCGCAAGTCAGGTGTCGGTGCGGGATCTCAAAACCCACCTCTCCGAGTGGCTGGCCCGTGCCCAGTCCGGTGAGGTGGTGGAAGTCACCTCCCATCGCAAACCCATCGCCCGCATTACCGCTGTGAAGCCAGCGGACTCAGGGATAACCAGCCCGCTGCAAAAAGCGATTGATGCGGGCCTGATCAGCTGGAACGGCCAGAAGCCCAACTTGCCCCCTCCCGTGAAGTTGCGGGGGCAAGAAAAATTGCTCAGCGACATCGTGATTGAGGATCGGGGTTGAGCTGGTGATCCTTTTTTGTGACACCAGCGCCCTGATGAAGTTGCTGGTTGACGAAGCCCAATCAGATCAGATGCGGAAGATCAGCACCGCTGTTGATGCCATCGGGGTCTGCCGGATCAGCTGGGCCGAAACAATGGCTGCCCTTGCTCGCCTCCAGCGGGAAGACCCTGTCTGCAACGAAGATCTCGAACAGGCTCGGCAGCACCTGATCCAATCCTGGAAGACCTTCACCATTGTTGAGGTCAGCCAGCCAGTGGTGGAAACGGCTGGACGCTTTGCCGAAGTCTTTGCCCTGCGGGGTTACGACAGCGTGCAACTCGCCGCTGCTCATGAACTGCACGTCAACTCCGAACAACCTGTCACCTTCGCCTGCTACGACCGTCGACTCAATCAGGCCGCCCAGCTCCTCCAGCTGGAGGTGTTGCCATGACCACCACACCAGCTTCCTCCGGCGAGATGGACCATCTCGATCAGATCGGTGCCAAGGCCTTTGATGGCTTCCTGGTCCGCAAGGACCTGGTGCGTAAATACTCACGCCAGTACCCGGTGCCTACCTATGTGGTGGAGTTTTTGCTGGGCCGCTACTGCGCCAGCACCGACCCAGCCGAGATCGAAGAAGGCCTGAAAATTGTCGAGAAGCAACTCCAGGGTCGTACCGTTCGAACCGGCGAAGAAGAACTATTTAAGGCCCGGGCCAGAGATCAAGGCAGCGTCAAGATCATTGACATCGTGCGGGCGAAGCTTGATACGCGCAGCGACTCCTACCTGGCCGAAGTGCCTAGCCTCGCCATCAAGGACGCCCAGATTGACGATGAGTTGGTGCGAGCCAACGAGCGCATGCTCACCGATGGCTTTTACGCCGAGGTGTCACTGGAGTACGACCCGGTCATCGCCCAGGAACGCAACGGCAGGCCGTTCTGCATCGCTGGTCTGCGCCCGATCCAGATGTCCAACCCCAATGTGCTGGGGATCCTGGCCAAGGGCCGTGCAGTCTTCAGCACGGCTGAATGGCGAGATTTTCTGATTCGCTCCATTGGCCTGGAGCCCAATGCCCTTGATGAACGGGCCAAGATGGTGGCGCTTTTGCGCATGGCTCCCTTCGTCGAGCGTAATTTCAACCTGGTGGAACTGGGCCCCCGCGGCACCGGCAAAAGCCACCTCTTCCAACAGATTTCTCCCTACTCCCACCTGATCTCAGGCGGTAAGGCCACCGTCGCCAAGATGTTCGTGAACAACGGCAACGGCCAGCGCGGTCTGGTTTGTCAGTACGACGTCGTTTGCTTTGACGAAGTAGCCGGCGTCTCCTTTGACCAGAAGGATGGCGTCAACATCCTTAAGGGCTACATGGCCTCCGGCGAATTCAGCCGCGGCAAGGAGAGCATCCGCGCTGAGGGCGGAATCGTGATGGTCGGCAACTTCGATGTCGATGTCGAGCAACAACAGCGCATCGGCCACCTGCTGAGCCCCCTGCCCCGAGAGATGCGTGATGACACCGCCTTCCAGGACCGCATCCACGCCTACGCTCCGGGCTGGGATTTCCCGAAACTCAATCCCAACGAACACCTCACCGGCCATTTCGGCCTAGTCAGTGATTTTCTGAGCGAGTGCTGGAGCCGCCTACGGACTGGCAGCAGGCTTGCTGCTATGCAAAACCGGGTCCATCTCGGCGGCGCCCTTAGCGGCCGTGACATCGAGGGTGTCAACAAAACAGTTAGCGCCCTGATCAAGCTGCTGTTCCCCGATCCCGAGATGGAGATCCCAGACGAGGATCTCGAATGGATTATCCGGCTAGCCCTGGAATCACGCCGCCGCGTCAAGGAGCAGCAGAAGCGTTGCCTCAAGAGCGAGTTCCGCAACACCCACTTCAGCTACACCCTGGGCTTAGAAGGCATTGAGAAATTCGTGGCCACGCCAGAGCTGCACAGCGATGATGCCATTGATAGTGACCCACTGCCTCCCGGCCAGGTGTGGGCGATCAGCCCCGGCAGTGGCGAAGCTGGAGCGAGCCTGTACCGAATTGAAGTCGCCGTCGGGCCTGGCGGCGGCGTCAAAATCCTCAATCAGCCCGTTCCCCCTGCGTTTCGTGAAAGCGCCAGGGTGGGCGAGCAAAACCTCTACACCCGTGCCAAAGGCCTCGTGGGCGATCGCGATCCCAGGGGCCATGAATACTCCGTTCAGCTGCGGGCCATGGACACGGACCGTTCAGGCGCAGGGCTAGGCCTGCCAATCCTGGTAGCCCTGGTTGGCGGACTACTCGAACGCAACACCCGCGGCAGCACCATCATCGTCGGCTCCCTCAACCTGGGCGGCTCGGTCGAAATGATCCCCAACCCCGTTGCCATTGCAGAACTAGCGGTCGAAAAGCAGGCCAAGGTTTTGCTGATGCCCGTCTCAGCACGCCGCGGGCTCAACGAGCTACCGGATGATCTTTGGACGAAGATTTCGATTGAATTCTATAAAGATCCGGATGATGCGGTGTTTAAGGGGCTGGAGGAGTAGCCTTTAGATCTCGAGACATGACCGGAATGAGCCACGCCAAATTCAGCAAAGAGCTCTTTTTTTCAAATAACCCATATCTAGAGGACTTCCCTAGAATACTTTTTTCCTTTGTTGGCGCATATTTTTGTATCTTCACTTCTGAGAAGGCTTTTTCACAGGCCCCTTTGATCATATTTTTAATTGGGTGTGTATTTGCCCTTTTGGGCCTTAATGGAATGAAGTTCTCTGGAGTAGATATTTCAACCAAGGGCATAGCGCTTGAGTGCTATAAAGGCATCAAGGAAGAAAACCCCATACCTGCCGAAACTTTGCCTAAGCGTGAAGATGAAAGCGTGCAAGAACCAGGCCTCGTTCCTATTTACTTAACCCAAAATATCAAGAATAGCATAGCGGGAATAGCTACCACAGCCTCCGGAGAGACTACGCGTCCGGACCAGATTGAAAAGATTTATGCTATATCTGGAAGTGTGGATAATGTGCTTATAACTACGTCAAATCAGCGCATTATTGAGCTTGATTTCAAGGCAGTCAGTGGCATAACAAGCACGGTTGGCTCGTAATTGTTACGGCAGTTATTCCATGGTCAACAGGATTGAATTTCGGGGATACTCGTCTACTGGTTAGCCAATATGTCTGAATAAAGTCTCATCTGCTTCTTGGCAGCAGAGGGAACGGTATTTGCTTCAGATGTTCAGCGATCGGAAATCAGTCAAGGACAGGCAGCGCCAAGATTGACCTCCAGCTCGGTTGCCACGGTTCTCCCAAATCCACCCTGCCCGATCAGGGCTGCCAAGATCTCCGGCCTGCAGCCCACGATGCTGGTGCTAACCCTGCTGATTTAGTCTCGGGTCCAGATCAAGGTGGGTTCGGCGCCTGGCTTTTCCTTGCTGGCCCTCCAGCCACTGGTCTTTCTCGCTGCTACCGGCGCCCTTGGGTTGACTGCCATCGCCGCTGGGACCATTGCCCTGGGCCGCCGCCAGGCGCAGGCCACGTGAGCACGCTGCCGCCAAGGCGATAGCTGCTGCGAGGGGCGCGAGAGCGGGAAGGGCGCTCACCAGCGGCGCGTTGGCTGCAGCTCGCCACAGTTGCGGCCGATGGCACGCCTCGGGTTCGCACCCTGGTTTGCCGGGGGTGGGCCGATGCTGCTGCGTTGGACCTGCTAACCGATGGCCGGAGTTCCAAAGCGGCGGAGCTCCTGCTGCAGCCTGCTCTTGAACTCTGCTGGCTGCTTCCCAAGGTCCGCTCCCAGTTCCGCCTGCGCGGCAATGTGTGCAGCAACTGGAGCATCACTGGCAAGGTGACTCCCAAAGGGTGTGCGTTCTGGGGCTGGCCCGAACCAGGCGCACGGTTTGATGCTGCAGGGGACTTCCCGGCAGATCTAGTGGACGACATCCCATTGCCGGAGCATTTCCAGCTGGTGCGGATCGCACTTTCCCAGGTGGAGCTGCTGGAGCTACGGGACCATTACCACCAACCCTGCCGCTGACAGTGCGATCAAGGTTGGCTTGAGGAGCGCCTCAATCTTTGAAGGGTGACTCACGCTTCGCCATGGGCACCCGCCTCGGCTTCCGATCAGGCCGGCGACCCTTAGCCGCCGGCCCATGGACCTTCAGGCCCCGTGGACTTCATCTTGCGAATCCATTTCGCCAGGCCCCACCCCCTCCGGCGCAATCAACTCCACCGCCTGCCGGGCCTCCCCGAGCACCTGAAAGAGCACCTGGGGCTCGGCCTGGAGCAGGGTGATCCAGTGCTCCAGATAGGCGGCATGGCTCTGGAGCTCACTGCCGATCTCCAGCCGATCACCCAGCAGCACGGCCCCTAGCTCGGCCACCAACTCCTCTCGGGCATAACGGGGCTTGCCAAAGGCGCCGCCAAGATCGCGATCGAGGCGGGAGGCATGGCCGGTGGAATGGACCTGCTCATGGGCCCAGGTGGCATAGAAGGCCCCAGGGGAATGGAAGCTGGCTCGCTCGGGCAGCTGGATGCGATCAAGCTGGGGCAGATAGAAGGCCCGATCACCGCCATAGCTGACCGGCACCGGCCAGGCGGAGAGCACGGCCTCTGCCGCGGCTAAGCGCTCCAGCTCGGGCCGGGCCTGCTGACCGGCAGCTTCTTGCCGTGCCGCGATCAGCTCAGCCAGCGCAGGCCCCTCCAGATCGCCTGCATTGAAGACCGGCACGGGCCGATAGCTCACCCAGCTGCAGCCAGCCCCCTCGGGGCCCCCTGCTTCCCCCTGCTGGCTGGGATCTTGCTGATGAACCTGGGGCCGCAGGATCATGGCCGCCTTGCTGCCCTTCTTGGGACTGATGCCGAGGCCTTTGGCTTCCGCGTAGCCGCACCAGAAGGGCAGGGCCGATCCTCGAATGTGCATGCCCAGGGTGAGGAGGATTGGATTGGAACCCCGATAGCGATGGCCACTGATCAAATTGCAGTGGTGACCGCCGCCTGATCCATCCCAGGGCTTGCGCCAGGGAGCGACCCCCTGCTGCATCAACTCAATCAGGCTGAGGACTAGGCGCTCCTGGGCCGGGGGCCCGGACTTGCGGCTTACTGCCTTTGGGGCCTTTGATTTCGATTTTGCGGAACCTTTTTGACTGGACTGGGTGACGGCCATTGCCGGCTGAGCGTGGAACGCCCACTTGGTCCTCGCGTAGGCAAGGGGCGCGCAGCGCCTTGCGTCAGCCCTTGCCCGCGAGGCCACCATGGGGCAACCCACGCCAGCCACCCTTACGGGTTGGGGAGAGTGGTTTGGCTGCTGGATTGGTGGAGTGATCGAGGACTGGTGGT
>CAMAPJ010000117.1 GCA_945860085.1 Synechococcus sp. UW140
AGCACATAGGCACTGCTCTTGCGCCGCTGCACCAGCACATCGATCGGCCGGCGGCGGGCCCGAGCCCGATCGCCCCGCTCCAGCCACTGGGGCTCGAGAGCGTTTGGCACCAGAAACAGAGGACTGCGCGGGCTGCGATCGCCCCAATAGCCCAGGGTGTTGCGACTCACCGCCAACACCGGGGTCGCCGGCGGCAGATCGAAGCCATAGCCACTGCTGTGGGCGTGATAGGCCACGGGCCGGCCCCTCAGTTGCCGCAGCAATTTGGGCACATCAAAGCCCCAGCTGACGATCCAGAGGGCCTGCCCCGGCGCGGCCTCCTGCGGCAGCAGGTCGCCCAAGAAGGGCAGATCCGCCTGCCGTTGGCGGTAGGTCACCACCTCGGTGGGCCGCAGCGAGGCGATAAGCCGGGCGGTCTGCAGTTCCACCTGCAGGCCACCACAGCGAAAGCGGCCCGTGGTGCCGGGGACCAGAAAGCGCAGGGGTCGCAAAGGCGTTAGGCGAGCCGTTGGCTAACTCTGGCCCAGCTGGGTCCCCAGGGCTCAGGCGGCGACGGCCTCGGTGCTGCCACTGCGCTGGCGGCGGGTGAGGAAGCCGAAGAGCACCTTGCCGATGGCCGCCACCAGGTTGCCCTCCAGCTCCTGGAACATGGTCATGTTCAGGTGGAAGGCCTGGTTGGCCTCTTCGACGATGCGATCGGCCGTGGCCTGGTCGATCGGCAGGGCGTCGAGGGTCTGGCGATAGCCAACCTTGAACCCCTTCTCATCGGGGATCGCGTCGAATTCGTAGAAACGCAGGCCGTCGTGTTCGCCCAGGTTCATCGCCTTCTGGGCAATGTTCTTGAGGATCTGGCCGCCGGAGAGGTCGCCGATGTAGCGGGTGTAGTGGTGTCCCACCAGCAGTTCGGGGGATTCCTTCGCCACCTGGTGGATGCGATCGATGTAGATCTGGGCGCCCGGGGTGGGCTGCACCTGATTGCGCCAATCGGGGCCGAAGTAATAGGCCATGTCCTCTTCGAGGACGGCGCGGCGGTTGAGCTGATCGAAGGCGATCGGACCGACCACCGGATGCTCCTTGAGCTTGCCGATCTCCTCCTCCATGGCGCTGTAGAGGAAATAGAGATTGGCGACCAAGCGGCGATAACTCAGCTTGTCGACAACTCCCTTGAGGAAGCAGCTGACGAAGCCGGTGTTTTCGGCCATGGTGTGGGCCTTTTTGGTCCCTTCACGCAATTGGGCGGCAAGCGCGACAGACATGGATCCGGAAAGCTGCTCGGTCAGGAAAATCAAGGTAGGCGGGGTTGTCCAGGGCTGGCTAACAAGGTTGCGAAGGGTTACGCGAGCGCCGAAGCAAACGCCCGTGGCAAGCCCGCAAGCGAGTTCAGGCGGCCTGGCAGCCAGGAGCAGCGCCGGCGCCGCCATCGAAGAGCTCAAACAGCTCCCGGCAATAAGCCTGCAGTTTTTCGGTGACCTGCGGCTGGGGCAGGTGGCTGCCGCTGGGGGTCCAATCGCCCACGGTGGCCAGGCGCCAGCGCTCCGAGTCATAGGTGAGGCCGTGCACCACCACCCCCAGCAACCGGGGCGTGGGACTGGCGGGCCCATCGAGGCGCAGTTGCACCAACACCGAGCGGCACTGGGTGCGGGGGCTCCAACCGGGGAAATGGAAGGAGAGATCGAGCGACTCAGCTTCGGCGTAGGCGCGGGTGAGCGGGTCGTCGCGCCAGGGGGTGAGGTTGGCCCGAGCCGCAGGGAAATGGCCTCGAAAAAGGGTCAAGGCCGAGGCCAGCGCCTGGGCGAGTTCCAGAGAACGGACCTGCTCTGCCGCATTCATGCCGTTTCCCCTGAGCAGAAAAGACGTTGGGCCGAAACCTAGGCTCCCCGCACGATCGACGCCGCTACCCATGGCCACCTCCCCATCCGCGACCACCCCGGCTAGCTACGAGAAGCTCGTTGCCCCCAGCCAGGGAAGTGCCATCCGCTTTGAGGCCGGTCGTCCGATCGTTCCCAACGACCCGATCATTCCCTTCATCCGCGGCGATGGCACCGGCGTCGACATCTGGCCGGCCACCCAGCTGGTGCTCGATGCGGCCGTGGCCAAGGCCTATGGCGGCGCGCGCAAGATTGAGTGGTTCAAGGTGTTCGCCGGCGATGAGGCCTGCGACCTCTACGGCACCTACCAGTACCTGCCCCAGGACACCCTGACCGCGATCGAGACCTACGGCGTCGCCATCAAAGGTCCGCTCACCACGCCAATCGGCGGCGGCATCCGCTCCCTGAATGTGGCCCTGCGCCAAATCTTCGATCTCTATTGCTGCGTGCGCCCCTGCCGCTACTACGCAGGCACCCCCAGCCCCCACAAGCGGCCCCAGGATCTCGATGTGATCGTGTACCGGGAAAACACCGAAGACATCTATATGGGGATCGAATGGGAGGCCAGCGATCCGGTCGGCATCGAGCTGATTCGCTACCTCAACGACACCGTGATCCCCGCCAACGGCAAACTCGGCAACCGCCGCATCCCAGAGGGATCCGGCATCGGCATCAAGCCGGTGAGCAAAAACGGCAGCCAGCGCCATATTCGCAAAGCGATTCAGCACGCCCTCAAGCTCGAAGGCGACAAGCGCCATGTGACCCTGGTGCACAAGGGCAACATCATGAAATTCACCGAAGGCGCCTTCCGCGACTGGGGCTACGAGCTGGCCACCAGCGAATTCCGCGACGTGTGCATCACCGAGCGGGAAAGCTGGATCCTCGGCAATCTGGAGGGCGATCCGGGCCTGAGCATCGAGGCCAACGCCCGCCTAATCGAACCCGGCTACGACGCCCTCACCCCCGAAAAGAAAGCGGCGATCCAGTCCGAAGTGCAGGGAGTGCTCGATGCGATCGGCGCAAGCCATGGCGCCGGCCAATGGAAATCGATGGTGCTGGTCGATGACCGCATCGCCGACAGCATTTTCCAGCAGATCCAGACCCGGCCCCAGGAGTATTCGGTGCTCGCCACCCTCAACCTCAACGGCGACTACGTCAGTGATGCCGCGGCCGCCGTGGTCGGAGGACTGGGCATGGCGCCGGGCGCCAATATTGGCGATCGGGCTGCGATTTTTGAGGCCACCCACGGCACCGCCCCCAAGCACGCTGGCCTCGATCGCATCAACCCCGGCTCGGTGATTCTCTCCGGCGTGATGATGCTGGAATTCATGGGCTGGCAGGAAGCTGCCGACCTGATCACCGCTGGCCTCAGCGCCGCGATCGCCAACAAGGAGGTCACCTATGACCTGGCGCGGCTGATGGAGCCCAAGGTGGAGTCGGTGAGCTGCTCGGGCTTCGCCCAGGCCGTGGTGCGCCACTTCGGCGGCTAGGGCCGGCAGACTGGCTGCCATGACCAGCCTCCTGGCCACCAACACCGACCCCTGCGTCCATTGCGGCTTCTGCCTGCCCACCTGCGCCAGCTACCGGGTGCTGGGCACGGAGATGGATTCGCCGCGGGGCCGCATCCATGCCCTTAAGGCGATCGAGGCCGGCGAGCTGGCCCTCGATGCCACCGTGGCCAGCCATTTCGATAGCTGCCTGGGCTGTCTCGCCTGCGTCAGCGCCTGTCCCTCGGGGGTGCGTTACGACCTGCTGCTCGAGGCCACCCGCCCCAAGCTGAATGCGCCCGAGCTGCGCAGTTCCGGCCAGCAGGCCCTGCGCAAGCTGCTGTTTGCCCTGCTGCCCTACCCCGGCCGCCTGCGGGCCCTGCTCACCCCCCTGCGCCTATACGCCGGCACGCCCCTCCAAAGCCTGGTGCGCCGCAGTGGCCTGTTGCGCCTGGTGGGTCCCCAGCTGGAGGCGATTGAAAGCCTGTTGCCGCCCCTGGCTCCAGAAGCCTTTGCCGATCGGTTTCCTGTGCTGGTGCCCGCCCAGGGCCCCAGGCGCTACCGGGTCGGGCTGGTGTTGGGCTGCGTGCAACGCCTGTTTGATCCGGCCGTGAACCCGGCCGCCGTGGCGGTGCTCAGCGCCAACGGCATCGAGGTGGTGATCCCGCCCGCCCAGGGCTGCTGCGGCGCCATGACCCACCACCAGGGCGAACTGGAGCAAACCCAAGCTCTGGCCCAGCAGCTGGTGGCCAGCTTTGCCGCCGTGGTGGGGCCAGGCAAGGCCGCCGGGGCTGAGCCGCTCGATGCCGTGCTGGTGGGCGCTTCGGGCTGCGGCCATACGCTCAAGCACTACCCGCAGATCCTTGGCGGCGAGGGAGGGCTGGCCAGCACCGGCCCAGGCCCTCGCGTCGGCCCCGACCCTGAGCAGCCCTTCCAGGCCCCCGTCGCTGACATCCAGGAATTCCTGGCCAAAGTGGGCCTCTCAGACGCTTTCCGCGCCGCGCTCCAGCCCCTGCGCCATGGCGACGGCCAGCCCGCCAGCGCCGAACGGCCCCTGCGGCTCGTGTATCACGACGCCTGCCACCTGCTCCACGGCCAGGGCCTCCACGACCAGCCCCGGGACCTGCTGCGCCAAATCCCCCATGTACAGCTGCTCGAAGCGGTAGAGGCGGGGGTCTGCTGCGGCAGCGCCGGCATCTACAACCTGGTGCAGCCGGAGGTGGCAGCCGAGCTAGGCCGCATCAAGGCCGCCGACCTGGCCGCCAGCGGGGCGGAGCTGGCCGTGAGCGCCAACATCGGCTGCAGCCTGCAGATCCGCAAACACCTGGGCGAAACGGGCCGGGCGCTGCCCGTGTGGCATCCAGTGCAGCTGCTGGAGCAGAGCTTCAACGGCCCCTAAGAACCCAGCCCCTCCATCAGGCGCCACGACTCCACCAGGGTTGGCGCCTGGCCGAGGTTACCCGGGAAGGTGATCAGGGGCAGGCCCGCCAGGGCCTGCGGCACCCGCTCTCCAGCCGGCCGCAGCAAGGAGAGCCCCGGCAGGAGTTGCCCTTCCAACCGCAGTACCGCCAGGTCGAGCCCTACGGCCAGGAGGGTCTGGCTGGTGATGCCGCCCTTGCTGATCAGGTAGCCCAGCTGGGGCGCCAAGCGGGCGGCCAGAGCAGCCATCAAGCCAGCTAGGGCCTCTCCCAGGGCCCGGCGCTCGGCGGGGCTGGAGCAGGCCAGCTCCCCCCGACTGGTGAACAACACCGGGGTGCGGCCACTCGCCAACACCTGTTGCAGCCGCTCCAGCCAGGCGCTCTCCAGGGACGGCAAGAGCCGATCGGGCAGGGGTCCCGCCAACACCCGGGCCACCTGGGCCACCGGCAGTTCAACGCCAACGCAGGCCGGTTCGGCCAGGAGCGCGGCGAGCTGGGCATCGGCCAGGGACACATGGGAGCCCACCAGCACCAAGCCAGCCAGGGGCTCCCCCTCGGGGCTGCGGCGGCGCAGGGCCGCCAGGCCGGCAGCATCGCGGGGTTGGGGCGGCAAATCCGCCAGGGCCGTGATCAGGCTGGCGGCCGACTGGAACAGGAAACGCCGCGGCCGGGGCCCAGCCTTGGCATCGGGAGCGGCGTTGGAGCCGACAACCGCTGTGACCTGGTGCACCCCAGCCGCAAAGGCCGCCAGCTGGGCGGGCCGCTCGCCATCCACCACGACCCAAGGGTTGCCCGCCAGATCCGCCAACCGCCCGACCAGGGCCTGAAATCCGGCGCCGGCGCCTCCCTCCTTTTGCGCCGCAGCCGCCTCCAGCTCGCTGCGATCGATGCGTTGCACGGCCTCAGCCGGGATCACGCCCCCGCTCTTTTGCGCCACCCAGGCCGGCAAGAAGCTGGTGCTGTAGCCAAAGAGCCGGTCCTGGGCAAAGGCGCTCTGGTGCACCGGCTCCCCGTGGAGCAGATGCACTCCGGCCACCGTGGTCCGTCCGCCCGGCAAGAAGGCGGGCACAAGAAAACTGGCTTCAAAGGGGCCCAGTTCGGCCGCGATCACGGCGCTCTCCAGGGGGAAATGGCCCCGCAGGGTGGAATCGCCGCGGCTGACCACCAGCCAGCGGTCAATCGTGCCGGCGGCAACGGCCTCGGCTAGCAGGGGCTGGAGTGTGCGGCAGAGGCTCGTCAGCCGGGCGCGGGCCTGCTCGGGGGGCAGGTCGCGGCTGTTGACCAAGAGGAACAGCAAGGGCGACGGATCGGCCAGGCCCTGGCGCAGGCTGGCGGCGTCCCAGCGCAGCAGCAGGGGGCAGCTGTGCACCGTCTGGGAACCGGTGGGATCGTCGTCAAAAACAACGATCTTGAGGCGCCCAGCCTTGAGGATCCCTGCTTGGAGGTTCTCAGCCATGGCACCATCGTGCCGTGATCACCCCCGAGCCCCACGCCCTCGAGCCGCTGGTGCGGGACCTGCACCGCCAGGCGACCCCCTGGCTGCCGGCCGGCCAGGGCAGTCGCCTGCACTGGGGCGCACCGGTGGCCACCGGCACCACGGGGGTGAGCTGTCGCCGGCTTGATAAGCTGCTGGAGCATGCCGTCGGTGTTTTCACGGTGACCGTGCAGGCGGGCATGCCCCTGCGGGACCTGCAGGCGGCCCTGGCCGAACAAGGCCAGTGGCTGGCGCTCGACTGGCCCTGGGGCAGCGGCGCCGCTGGC
>CAMAPJ010000118.1 GCA_945860085.1 Synechococcus sp. UW140
CTAGATACCAACGCTTTTGCTTGCCTGCAGTGACTATTGGGGCAGGAAAGAGTGTGATGACTTGTAGCTCTTGTCGCTCAAGCTCGGCAACGGCTCTATCAATCCGCTCTGCAAAACCTTGGGGAAGAGGAGAGAGTTGGGCTTTGAACTTCTCGCCAGCCGCACGGACTCCCATGGGCTCCATAGGGAGCATTGACTTAAGGTGGTCAACAATTCCCTTGATATCATCCACTAACCAACTCTCCTTTTTGACGAGGGTTCCTCGTACTGCGCTGACCCTCATCAATGAATCGTAGGTACTTTGACCCAACCACTTTGCCCCCCTTAAGGTAAGCGGATATTGTGCTTTTAAAGCGGTGGTTCAGATTGCGATTTATTGTATTGGAAGTCTTGGGAGGCCTCGGCACGGTGCCCAATGCACGCTGTTGTCGATAAACACATTCTGGACTCTTGCGAGATAGGGCCGCATGTAATAGACGCTGAAGTTTGACATGCGAGTGCAATATTTTCCCGGTCAAAATATTGCATAAATTGTATTGACTTGGGTTAGGATTCGTCTCGGGAAGATAGCTTACGCAATCCACTGGGATCGAATTGCCGATAGTGGGAGGGCTCATGAGGAGGGCGTCCAAGCCTTGGGAGCTAGGGTTCTTACGCGCAACTGGCACACTGAGACTATAGAACGAGTTCCAGTCAACCCATAGCCATCAAGCCGAGACTAACCTTTATATTGACCGAAGACCTATGCAGATCCTGCATAGAGGCCCCCTTCAGACTTTCCCCAGACGAGTCCGCCATTGCACTGTGCGCGAGCCGGGGCTCTGACCTGACGCCTTTTCCCGGCCGATCAGCTACCGCAGCCCCTCACAAGCCACCCCATCCCCATTGCGATCGAGATAGCTGTGCCCCTGCCGCAGCAACTCCTGGGCCCGGGCAAAGGAGCCGATCTGCTTGCAGGTGGTCATGGCCCCGCTGGGTTGGACTGCCTTAGGGCTTGAGACGGTCGCGCTTGAGGATGCCCCGGCTGGGGCCGCCCCTGCACTGCGGCGACCCGCTCCCCCATGCCGGAAATCCCACGGCCGCGTCATCCCCCCAGGCACTGCCCACACCCCAAGCCGCTGGGCCTGGGCCTGCCGTTCCGCCGCCAGGTAGGCCCCCCGATCACCGCTGCCCAGGTCCTGGCGGTACACAAACGCCTGGCCGCTCTGGACCATCGCCAGGTTGACGATGCCCTTGCCGACCACCTCAGCCACCCTGCGGCCATAGCGATCCACCACCTGAACCCGCAGGCTCACCGTGGAGCCAAGCGGCAGCAGGGCCTTGAGCTGGTTGCGACTGGCAAGCCCATAGGGGCTATGGGCTGTCTCGGGGGCATCGATGCAGGCCAGCCGCACCTTGAGCTTCTGGCCCCGCTCCAGCACGCTGATCGTGTCGCCATCCCCGATCGAAAGCACCGTGGCAGCCGTTGCCGCCTGGGAGAGGGGGTCAAGGGCAGCCAGGGAGAGGCTCGCCAGGCCTAGCAGGATTTTCAAGGCCTTCCGCATCCCGGACATCAGAGGCAATGCCAATGGGCCAAAGGGGCCCAGGCACCAGGCTATTGCCACCCTGAGCGTTTGTACTACCCTCGCCCCATGGACTTCCGCCCGGGCGAGCTGGTTGCGGTGCGGGCCGGCAGCCACTGGCCTGAGCTGGTCGGCCGCATCCAGATGATCCATGCCCAGGGCCAGCCCATTTGGCTGGCGGTCCTCGATGTCGATACGGGCGACGTGCTGGGAGTGCCCACCAGCCATGTGATCGGCAAGCTCGAGTACCTCGATCCAGCCCCAAAGGAGTGGACCGAACCCGAGGGCCCGATGGAGAGCTTTGGCTTTGAGGACTGGCCGGGGGTGGAGGTCGTCTACGCCGATTGAACGGCCCAGCGGGGCCTTGTGAATTGGCAGCTCAGCTCACGCCTTCCAAACTGCTCCATCAGGAACCACCGGGCCCACGTTCAGGTCCTCCGGCTGCTTGTAAGCCACTCGCCACAGGGGCAGGGTGCAGGGCTCAAACTCCAATGCCTCCACCAGCACGTGGTTGGCCTTGGGCGAGGGCAGAGACTGACTCCAACGGTCGTAGCGGAGCGGCCTGAACTGCAGCACCTGACGGCCATCACGGATCCAACCCTCCTGCGGAGAGCGGTGCGCGGCGCGACTGATCGCCGACGTGCATTGTTCAGATCTTTTGCCACCTCCGGCGCCCAGCCCTTCTGACGCTCCAGGTCGTCAGTCCAGCCCTGCCAGCGGCTGGTGAGGTGCTCGTCATGGGCGACCAAGCCTTGGTGCCGCTGATAGGTCAGCACCGGGATGCAATTCACCCCCGCGTGGTGCCGAAACCAGTGTCAGGTCATGCAGACCTTGCGGCTGGGGGTCCTGAGCAGCACGTCGCTGGCGAGGTCAGGCCAGTCCTCTTCGGGGATAGCGAGATTGGCGACGAAGGCCGCTGACCTGGGGAGGGGATCGCCCATGCACCGCCTCCCATGCGTAAGCCCGGCTGACAGGGTTTCGGAATCCTGCCAGTACGGGCGCCCGAATCTGCGGCAATGGAGACCAGGAGCGCCAAGGCCGTGGACAAAGTGTCAGAAACTTGCGTACACTTCTGACACATCAGCGCACGAGACAACACACCTGAACTGCCATGACCGCCCTCAGTGCCCAGATCCTGGAAAGAGCGGGCCGCCGGCCCGAGGGAAGCCTGCTGGCTGCCAAGGAATTCCTGGCCCTGGGCAAGCGGGATGCCGTGGACCAGGCCCTGCGACGCCTGGCGAACCGCGGCCAGCTGGTGAAGATCACCCGCGGCCGGTACGCCCTGCCGGTGCATAGTCGTTTTGGCACACGCCCTCCGGCGCCGGAACTGGTGATGGCCCGCCTGCAGGACGAGCAGGGCGACCAGCTACTGAGCAGCGGTGTGGCTGCGGCCAATGCCCTGGGCCTCACCACCCAGGTGCCCGTGCAGCAGACCTTTCTGAGCCGCACCAGGAGCCGCAAGCGCTATCGCTTCGGCAAGCAGGAGGTGACCCTGCGCCAGGCACCCCGTTGGCAGTTCCTGCTGGCCGATCGCCCTGCCGGCCAGGCGATCCGCGCCCTGGCCTGGCTGGGCCCCGATCAGGCCGGCGCCGCTCTACCGAAGCTCCGCAAGGCCCTGCCCCAGCAGGATTGGGATGCGCTGCTGGCAGTGCGGGCCGAACTGCCCAGCTGGCTGGTGGAGCTGCTGAACGAGCAGGCAGCACAGGAGCTGCATTGCTGAGTCCTGGATCTCGTTGTCAGCAGCCGATCAGCGAGAAGCCCTGGAGGTGGCGGCTTCCGAAAGCGGCTGGCCGGCCTACCTCCTAGAAAAGGACATCTGGGTGGTCTGGGCGCTGCAAACACTCGGGGCAGACGAGCAGCTGCTCGCCTCCCTCACCTTCAAAGGGGGCACGTCGCTCTCCAAGGCCCATGGGCTGATCGAGCGCTTTTCGGAGGACGTTGATCTGACCCTCAACATTCAGCACCTCTGGCCTGAGGTTGACCTGTCTGCCGCTGCCAGCCCCAGCCAGGCTCAGATTCGCCGCAAGCTTGCCGACAGAAAGCTCAAGCAATGGGTGCAGGAAATCCCGCTGCCGCTGCTCCAGCGTGCGGTCGCCGCAGCATGCTTTCCTCTGGATCTGTCGTTGAAAGCTGCCGAACCGGATCGCCGGCAACCACCCACCATCGTTCTGCGCTACCAGCCCCTGATCCCGGCTCCTGACTGGAGCTTTGGCTATATCCGGCCCACGGTGCTGCTGGAGTTCGGCGCCCACTCCACCGGCGAGCCCCATGGAGCGATGCCGATTGCCTGCGAGGCAGCGACTCACCTCACCATGCTGGCTTTCCCAATGGCCCACCCCCTGGTGATGGACCCCAAGCGCACCTTCCTGGAGAAGGCCGCGGCGATTCATGTCGCCTGCCGAAAAGGGAGCTGGGGCAGCGGAGAAGGCGACCGTTATTCACGGCACTGGTACGACCTCGATCGTCTGGCCAGTGCTGGCATCGCGGAAGCCGCGATGCGTGATCGGGAACTCGCCATTGAGGTGGCACAGCAGAAGGAGGACTTCTGGCGCAAGCCGCCGATCAACTACCTCCAGGCGCTCAGTGGCGATCTGCAGTTGGTGCCAACCGGTGACGGCCGGGAGGCGCTCGAAACCGACTACACAGCCATGACCAGCTCGGGGATGCTGCGAGGCCAGGTGCCAGCGTTTGGCGAGTTGATGGAGCGCATCGGCCTGCTGGAGCAGCAGTGCAACGCGATCGCGCAATCGCTCTGCTGACCAGGGGAGCTAAGACAGAAGAGTGGCATTCCCCCGCAGAAAACCTGACCACGTCAGGAGGGTGGGCCTGCGGGGGGACTTGGGGCGCAGACCAACCAGCATGAGGGGCAGCGACACCAACCACCAGAAAGCAGCCCACTGAACCGGCAGGAAGCCCTCGGCGATGGGCATCTCCAGCGCTGGTGCCGGGGTCGGAACAACGAAGAGTCCACTCAGGCCATCCATGCCGAGGAGGCTGGCCAGCCGAGCTGGCATGAGCTTCACTATGGACCTGCCAGAAGTCATGGATGGGTTGCAGCAGCGAGTGTTCTGACTGAGGAGCCAGACTCCATCGCAGCTGCGGAACAGCGCCGGACTCAGCTCAGGAGAACCCTGCAGCCCACCAGACTCTCCTCGTTGCCTCCAGATGACCAACTGGAACTGGGATCTCCATTGAGGGTGAGGCCGGCTCCAGGAGCCTCACCTTGGGTGACGGACCAGCCAACCGACCATCAGCATCGAGGCGGCGGTGATCCAGCTGCCGCCCACCCGGATAGCGATAGCCCGCCAGCGGGGATGGGACGGAGCCAGCAGCTGGCCCAGCAGGGTGGTTAAGGCAGCGATGGCGACGGTCTCCCCCAGCAGGGCTGCCAGAGCACCGGGGTGTCCTTCAAGCGCTGAACCCGCCACTAGGCCGAACCCAGAAGCCAGGAGGACGACGGATGGCAACAGCACCTGCGCCCGCAGCCGCACCCCCAGGGCCACAAGCAAGCCGGTGGCTGCCACCACGGCCGTGCAGGCCAATGACTGCAGCAGCTCCTCGGACAAATGAAGACCGATCAGTCCGCCCAGCAGCCAGGCAAGCGGCAGAAGCAACGGCAGACGATTGGTGCAGGGTCTGCCGGACTGGGCCGCCAGCAGCACCAGGGCAATCACCAGCAGCAGCTCGGTGGGCTCCAGAAACAGCCGTGCCATGCCATCAGTCCAGGGCCCGAAGCCAGTGGGGGTGAGGTGGGCGAGGAGCGCGATCATGTGAGGGCCTGCTCCAGGAACCACAGCCCCACCAGCGCCACGACCCCACCAGCTCCCTGGACAAAGCGCCGGCCACCGGGCCAGCGGCGCGTCTCGCCCAGCAGGATCCCCAGCAGGTGCAAAAGGCCGGTGGCGATCACAAACGCGAGGCTGTAGAGCAGCGCGTTGCTGCCGGCGGGCAGTTCAGCGCCATGGGCATGGCCGTGAAACACGGCAAAGGCAGAGACGATCAGCGCCGCCAGCCAGAGCGGTGGTCTGAGTTCAAGCAGCACCATCAGTCCCATCACCAGACCCGAGACGGCGATGCCGATTTCCACCCCCGGAATCGGCACGCCGAGCAGCCCCAGCAGTCCCCCGAAGGCCATCACCAGGGGAAAGGCCACCGGCAGCACCCAAAGGGCCGGAGGGCCGAGCACCGCCCCCCACAGACCCACGGCCACCATCGCCACAACGTGATCAAGGCCCGAGATGGGATGAAGCAAGCCAGCCAGGAAACCACCGCCGTGGTGGCCATCGACATGGGCCCAGGCAGCCGCCGGTGCCAAGGCAAGGCCCGTTGCAGCAAGGGCCAGCACACTCAATTGCCAGTGGATGCGGTTCATCAGCTGAGAGCCCATTGCCTTCATCCTGAGCCTACGGAAGAAACCCAAAGAATCCCTGATGGGTGTGCTCTGCGCAGGGCATCCAGAGAGCCCATGGCATGGACGCCACCGCACCGCAGTAGCCGCGCGCTCTCGCTACGGGTTGCTTGCTGCTCAATTAGGCCACCAAGATCGGGTTCGCCTGGCCGGGGGGGCGGGGTGGCCTACGCCGACTGAGCCAACACAGAAATCTTGTCGCTGCTTAGCGAAGCAAGAAAGCTGAGTCCAATAACCCCATGGACAAGCGCGAGCAACGACTGGTTGACCTCCAGGACCAGTTGAAGGTCTTGCGCATCCTCATCGGTTCGACAAAAAAGGATTCGCCCCAGCAATGCGTCCTCATCGATTCCTACTGGCCCAGGCTTGCCAATGTGCATGCGCTTGCTGAGGAATTAAGTGATGAACAAATCGAAGACCGTAGTTACTAGAAACGTAGTCCTATTTCCCCATAGTTAGGCGGCCTTAGGGGCCCAGCCTTGGCCTCGCAGCATCTTGAGAATGCCCAGGAGTCAATTCTCCTTATGCCATCCGGCGGCGGGGCTAGATCGTGTCAGGC
>CAMAPJ010000119.1 GCA_945860085.1 Synechococcus sp. UW140
GGCGATGGACACGATCGACGCGCTGCTGGCGTCAACCGGAGGTGGTTTGGATTAACCCGCCATCGCATGCAGAGGACACAGAAACCGCTACCTTGGCAATGGCCGCTTAATCAACGGCAGCGGCGTCATCTTTCCTGGCAGTCACCGGCAGGGGGCCCTAGTGATTTTTGGCCTCTATTTAATGAGCTTCGCCGCGGCAATTCTCACCGCCCTGCTCTTCCAGGGGCGCTTTGCCGCCCAGGAGCCGCTGGTGTTGGAACTGCCGCCCTATCGCCTGCCCACTCCGGCCCAGATCCTCAGCCGGGCCTGGGCGGAGGTGCGTCACTTCTGGTTCTGGGCCCGGCGCTTCATCATCATCGGCGTAGTGGCCGTGTGGCTACTCAACAACCTGCCCCTGGGGGTACCGCCGGCCTCGGCCCAGACCCTCTCCGGCCAGCTGGGCCAGCTGCTCCACCCCCTGCTCGCCCCCACCGGCATTGATCCCACCTTGACGGTGGCCCTGGTGTTCGGCTTCATCGCCAAGGAGATCGTGCTGGGCGGGCTGGCAGTGATCTACGGCCAGGCTGACACCACCCTGCTGGGCCAGGCCATGGCGGCCCAGGTGAGCTGGCCCCAGGCGGTGAGTTTCATGCTGTTCACCTTGCTATATGTGCCCTGCCTCTCGACCGTGGCGGTGATTCGCAGTGAATCGAAGCGGCTCGATTTCACCCTGTTCACGATTGGCTGGTCCCTGGTACTGGCCTGGACGGTCAGCACCCTGTTTTTCCAGTTCAGCCGGCTGGTGGGCTGGCACTGAAGCCAGTTCGATCGCCAGCCCCGCTGCGGGCCCGGGCCAAGGCCGCTGCCTAGATTGGACCTAGATCCGCAGCGAATATGACCTTTTACGAGCTGGTCTGGCAGGAGGAGGGTTTCAGTGATGCGGCAGACCTAGAGGAAGCCATCGCGGCTTTTCTGGAGCTGAAACCGAAGGAGCTCAGCTGGTCTGAGGTCTGTTCTGATCCCACCTATGGCCCGACGATCCGCCGCTACCGCTCCTTCGACGCCTTCCTCGACAACGAGGATGCAATCGAGACGATCGCTGTTACAGCAGCAATGTTCGAGGCAGCAGAGGCTAGCCAATCCGCAGCGGAGCCGCCAAATTGAGCCGATGATTCCTGCCAACGCCGAGCCGATTCCCCTGGGGCACTCCCACTGGGGTCAGGAGGTGCTGGTGATGCACCCCAACCGCTTCAACGCCGCCATGGAAGCCGTTGTGGCACTGCGGCAACAAAAAACAGTGGTATTGAATCTGAGCCTGATGCCGGCGGAAGAAGCCCAGCGGGCCGCCGATTTCGTGTCTGGGGGCGCCTTTGCCCTCGATGGCCAGCAGGAACGGCTGGGCGAGCTGGTGTTTCTGTTTGCCCCCCATCACGTCGATCTCAGCCGCAGCTAAGCCCCGGGAGTGGCCCAGCTGCGGCTCTGCTGCGGCGGGCTCGCCCCATCCGCCAAATCCCTAGCGAGCACTGGCGCGGCAAATGAAAATTAATTGTAAAGAAGCTTCCGTTCGGCCTGGGGCCGGGGGGCAACGCCGGGTCGATGCGGCAGTAGGACTGAGGTTGGGAGGGACGATTTCAAGAGTGGGCAATGGGTTGGGCGCCACCCGGAGCGCAGGCTCCGAGGGTCGGGCGGATCTGGCCACGAGGTCCCTTGGTTGGCAATCTTGGCAATCAAGGAGGCGTTGAGATCGACGGGCTAATCGCTTAGCCGATCGCAGTGCCGCTCTCCTAAACCCTCCTGGCAACGATCAGGTCACTGATCACTGGCTGCACACCTGTTTCTCAAACTGCTTCAGGGAAAAGACCACGGCGTTGTTCCGCGGGCGGGCGCTCCCGCATCACCAGCACTTCCCGATGACCTCAGAGACTCCCTCCCTCACCATTGGTGAACTGGAGGCCAATTATTCGCTCTACTGCAAGGCCATGCGGTTGCTGATCATTGAGGGCCGCAGCCTCAAGAAAATTCAGCGCACCGTTTGCTGGCAACGGCTAGAAATTCTGCACAACTGCCTGCCAAATCGTTACAAGTCCCCCGATTACCTCTGCGCCCTGCTCAAACGGGAAGTGGAACAACTTAAGGAGCAGCAGGCAGCAGCGACGGCGGCTGCGCTATAGCGGCTAGGCGGCCCTTGGACGGACAAAAGCAGTCATTGTTGCAACACATTGGCCGGCATCACTAGATGTGGTTTCTACAAAATTACCGTTTAGTCGATTTTTCTCCGCTCCAAGGCTACCCCTGCTAAGTATTGGTTACAACTAAAGTCTGAGCCGTGAGCGCGGAGTGCTGGGCTGGTCTCAAAAGCCATGCGCCTTGCAGGTGGGCCCCCTTCAAGGCGCATGGCCTGATCGCCAGCAGGTTTGTCGCTAGGGGGCTAGTTGCCGCCTGCCTAATTGGGCTGCCGTCGCTGCCGCCAGCCTTCAGCCAGGCCTTCAAGCCCCAACTGGGCTGCCTCGGGGACAACCGCTATCCGAGCCGGCCGATTCGGGTCAGCGTGGTGCCCCAGCGCCCGCCGGCTGAAACCTTTGCCGCCTGGTCGCCCCTGCTGCAACAGCTGGGCCTGGCCTCCAGGCAGTGCTTTGTGTTGCGGGTGGCGCCCACGATCCCCAATTTCGAGGCGGAGCTGCACACCGGCCGCCCCGATTGCGCCTATATGAATCCGTATCACGCCGTATTCGCCCAACGCTGGCGGGGCTATCTGCCGCTGATTCGCGATGGCAGCAAACCCCTGCGCGGCCTGCTGGTGGTGCGCAAGGACAACCCGATCCGCAGCATCCGCGAGCTGAACGGCCGGGCGGTGGCCTTCCCCTCGCCGAACGCCTTTGCCGCCACCCTGCTGCCGCGGGTGTTGCTGGCGCGACAGGGCATCACCGTCCAGCCGGTGTTTGAGACTACCCATTCGAATGTGTATCGCAGCGTCGCCCTGGGGAGGCTGCCGGCTGGTGGCGGCATCAACACCACCCTGCAACGGGAACGGCCCGAGCTTCGGGAGCAGCTGCGCGTGCTTTGGCAGTCGCCCCCCTTCCCTTCCCATCCCTTTGCCTGCCGGGCCAGCCTGGCCAAGGCGGAGCGGGCGGCTCTTCAGGCGGGCTTTCAGAGCCTGGCCAGCAACCCGGCCAACCATGGGCTACTTCAAGGCATTTTGATCCCCGAGCCGGTGGTGGCCGACTACAAGCGCGATTACCAACCGCTGCAGGGCCTGGGCCTAGAGCGCTTTGCCGTGGTCGGCAGCGATTGACCATGATCAATCGCAGGCCCGATCTGCTGCAAAGGCGCTACCTGATCCCAGTGGCGCTGCTGGGAGGTCTGTTAGTGCTCCTCAGTGGTTGGCGCTCCTTTCTTCACTCACGCCAACTGCTTGTCCAAAGCCAGGAGCAGAGCTATCAGGAGCTGATGCGGGTCTTGCCCCGGGGCCTACTGCAGCACTTGGTTGTGGACGACTACATCGGCCTAGAGCAGGACCTCGAAGGGGTCATGGTCGATCCCTCGATCGCCTCGCTGCTGGTGGTGGATCCCCAGGGGCAGGTGCTAGCCCATCTGGCGCGCCAGCGGCCGGGGGGCCCGCCCCAGTTGCGCTATGCGCCGGACCGGCTGCAACCCAACGGCTCTGCAGCGAGCGAGGCCAGGCTGACGCCAGGGGCCGGGGCCCCGGGGGATAGGCCGGTGGTGCGCTGGCAGGCGCTGGAGGCGGGCGGCAGCCGCCTGGGCTGGTTGCGACTGAGCCACTGGTCGACCAACACCCTGGCGGTGGTGGCGATCCTGGCCCGCCAGTACCTGCAGCTGATGGCCCTCACCCTGGTGGTGTTCACCGTGCTGCTGGTGGCCTCGGTGCTAGTGGTGCAGCGAGAAGGGCGCCGGCGCGAGGCCCGCCTGGAGCAGCAAGGGCTCGAACTTCTAGAAAGCAGCCTGCGGGACCCACTCACGGGCCTGGCCAACCGACGCGGCCTGGAGCTGTTGCTGGCGCGGGCGATCGCCGCGTTCGAGGGCTGCAGGGAGGGCAGAAACAGGGCAGATCTGCTGGTGATTTGCCTGATTGATCTCGATGCGTTCAAACCCGTCAACGACCGCTACGGCCATGCCGTGGGCGACCAGTTGCTGGTGGAGGTGGGGCGGCGGCTCTGCCAGTGCCTGCGCACCCTGGCGCCAGAACTGGACCCGCCGCAGCAAGCTGAGCCCAGGACCGGCAGGCTGGCCCTAGCCGGCGAGCGCGGGGTGGATCAGGTGGCGCGGCTGGGGGGCGATGAATTTGTCTGCATCCTGGGGGGCTGCACCAGCGCAGGCCAGGCGGAAGGGCTGGCTGAGCGGATCCTGCACAGCCTGGGCCAGCCCTTCGCGGTGGAGCGGCACAGCCTGACGGTGGGCGCCAGCCTGGGCATCGCCTGCGCCGCAGGCCCGCGGGCCCCATCACCCCTAGCCCTGTTGCAGGTGGCGGACCATGCCATGTACAAGGCCAAGGCCAAGGGGAAGAATCATTTCCAGCTGGAGCTGATTCATTGTCCTGCCCTTTTGTCAAGTCCCGAACCACAACCAGATCAAGCAGGCGGGCCTTGATTCGCCTAGCGTCGTAGAGGCTTTGGGACAACACCGGCATGGCTCCCTATCCCGAGTATCCGCTCCCCGCCAACGAGATCCAGCGGCTGCGGGAATTGGAGCGACGCGCTGTGCTCGATACCGCCGGCGATGAACACTTTGATCGCATTGTGCAGCTGGCTTCAGAAGTCTTGGGAATGCCGGTTGCGCTGATTTCCTTGGTCGATCGCGACCGCCAGTGGTTTCTATCGAAACTGGGGATTGCCACCAAGGAAACGCCCAGGGAAATGGCCTTCTGCGCCCATGCCATCGCCGATGAGGGGGTGCTGGTGGTACCCGATGCCCTGCTAGATGACCGCTTCCGCACCAATCCCTTGGTGGTGGATGAGCCCCATGTGCGCTTTTATGCCGGCGCCCCATTGCGCACGGCAGAGGGTCACAATCTTGGCACGTTATGCGTGATTGATCGGGAGCCCCATCAACTCAGCGAACATCAACTGGAGATGCTACAACTATTAGCCGACCTGGTGATGCGAGAGCTGGAACTACGGCGCCTGGCCACAATTGATCCCATCACAGGTCTCTATACGCGCACCAGCTTCTTTTCCCTAGCCGAAAAGGAAATGAAACGGGCCAGGCGCCAGGCGTTGCCCCTGGCCTTGCTCAATATTGATGTGGATGATTTCCGCCAGATCAACAACCGCTGGGGCCATCGCGCTGGGGATCGGGTCTTGGCAGATCTCTGCAACGCCTGCGCCTCACAGCTGAGGCCCCAGGATCTCTTTGGCCGGATCGGCGATGAGGAATTCGCCATCCTGCTAGTGGACGTGCAAGGCGAGGACGCGATGGGGATTGCCGAAGCGATCCGCAATGAGGTGTCGAGTCTGCATGGCGTGTTCTCCCATTCCGATTACCAACCCTGCATCAGCGGCGGCCTCACCTCGCTCAGCGACGACGACCAGGGCTTCCTCGACCTGTTCAGCCGCGCCGACCAGGCCCTATTCCTGGCCAAGGGCAACGGCCGCAACCAGATCGCTTCGATCCTGGCCACTTAAGGGGGGCGGGCCTAAAGTCCCACTCATCGGGGCCAGGCCGTGGCCTGGGCCAGGGCCTGGGAAAACTGGCGGGCAGGCGTGGATCCAGCCAGCAGGGCAGGGCTGTTGGTGGTGAGCAAAAGGCAGAAGTAACCGCGGGACCTGGCGGGCCACAGGCTTTCGGCCACCTTGGCCTGGGCAGTGGCACTGGGGTGGCGGCTGAGGCGAATCAACAGGGGCGGAGCGGGGGCCATGGTGCCCCTAGCGGTGAGGCAACTCTGGTAGGCGATGCGGCCGTGGAGGCGACCGCTGGCGAGCTGGCGCTGATTGGCAATCACGGTGAGCAAGCTGGGATTGGCCAGGTGGACCCCCGGCAGCTCGCGGCTGAGGGCGAAGGGAGCGAGCTCTTTAAGGCTCCAGCTAGCCAGGGGGGTGATCACCAGCCAGGTGCCGGCTGGCGTGGTGAAGCGGCGGCTCGGGCCCACCTGGGTCTGCCGCTGCCACCAGGACCCAGGGGCGCCTGAGGCCAGGCCCGAATCAACCTTGCCGGCGAGGGGTCCCGCCGGGGCAGCAGTCCAGTGCCAACCGCCAGCAGCGGGCAGCCCTGACGGCAGGCGGGGCAGGGGTGGCCGCAGCGGAAAGAGGAGCTGCTGCAGGAGCGCCAGGCCAGCGGCCAGGCCGAGGCCGGCGAACAGCAGGCGCTGCTGGGCCCGCGCCAAGGGCACGGGGGCAAGGGGACTCATGCCGACAGCTCGCGATCGAGCAACTTGAGATAACACCCAGGGCTGATTCAAAGTGTGTCACAGGCACTCTTGCCGCTCCTGTCAGCATGGGTTGAGGTTGGCGGAATCGCCTCCTCCTTGTGTCTGACAGCGCTTTTGCTGCAACCGATCTCGATCTGATCAGCTATCTGAGGTCGATCCCG
>CAMAPJ010000120.1 GCA_945860085.1 Synechococcus sp. UW140
ATGCGCTTGGCGATCGATGTGTTGGTTTCGCCAGCACCGCAGGCCAGAACGATCTGGGCGCGCTGGACGATCGAATGCGACAAGGAGCGAGAGCTGGCGATGCTCTGAAGTTGCTGGATATCGCCCTCACTGAGGACCAGCGGCAGCATCGGACGACCAAGGGCCACGGAGCACCCGCAGACACTCTTAATTCTAGCTGCTATTTCCGGGACGGCACATTAGAGAGAAGCTTCTCCCTTTTGGTCTGCTTCTTGGCCGTGGTGGGCTCGTAATCCGAGAAGCCGAGTTGTTTGCCGCCCATCAACCCAGTCCTGGCCTGCAATCACAGGACCATTGTCCCGCGAATGGCCAGGGTTTTCCAGAGTCTCCCTAGGTGCGGGATGTTGTTGGACCTTGCGATGCGATTGGTGCTGGAGGCGATTCAGTGTTTGCAATGGGTTGGTTGTTGATAGATTGAGTCGGCATGAAGTGGTCATTTCCCCAGGCCCATGCCCGTACTCTGATGACA
This sequence comes from Synechococcus sp. UW140, assembly GCA_945860085.1. Lineage (GTDB taxonomy): Bacteria > Cyanobacteriota > Cyanobacteriia > PCC-6307 > Cyanobiaceae > BAIKAL-G1. Next base: position 509 of record CAMAPJ010000120.1, read on the forward strand.
GGTCTCTTCCGCTAATGATCAGTTCTGTTGCCATCTCGTTGTTGACGTTGAGTCTTTCTGCAGGGTTTCCTGCAGCTCTTTCTGCGCCTACGAGCCAGACGCTTGCCCTTGAGAGCAGGCCGGCGTTAAGCATCGCGCCTGATGCCCAACGGCTGGCCTGCGGCGGCGGCGGTGGCGGCTCCTACAGGAAACCCGCCAGGCCTGGTACGCAGCACGACCACACCTGACGGGATGGCTCGCAGTGCTGGGACCTGCAGTTTGCAAGGCCCCAGCGTGGATTCAGAATTTGAACGTGGTTTTCACCAAGGCTCCAAACTGGCTGAGGGTGTTGTCGGTTGGCGTGCGCATCCCAAGGGGGCGGCTCAGATAAATCAACGCTGGTGTAACGCTGATTGTGTCGGTGACCTGGATTTTGGTCCACCACTCCCAGACAAAATTGCCATCCGAGGGGGTGATTCCACCCGTCATAGCCGTGGCAAACACCGGTTGGGCCACCGCAATGCCGACGTCGTTGCCCTTAGCCAACACATCGGTCCACTGCAGCCCCACCATCCAAGATTGGCTGGTGGCCACCGATTGGCCGGCGGCTTTTGCGGTGCTGTAACTGGTGGAATTGAGGCCCCAGCCCAGGCTCAACGAAGGCAACCAGCCGCTGGTCAAGGGCTGCCAATAGGCGCTCAGCCCCAAGGCATTGGTCTGGGCGGCCCTGTCGTGGTCCAAGGAGCTGTGGACCGTGGGTGTGGTCGCCGGGATGAAGGAGCCATAGGGCTGCAAATAGGTGTAGATCGCGGCCAGTCCCCACTGCTCTTGCTGGTAGGCCAGCTGCACAGAACCCGTGGCACCAGAGTTCTTGTTGCCGATACCGCCGCCGCCCGTGGAAGCCCCGTTGGTTTGCGCGGCAGCCGTGGTCGGGCTGCCCATCATGCCGTTGAAGGCCACGTAGTTGGCGCTGACGCTCCAGCCCCGCTGTTGCCACCAGAGGCCAGCACCTGCTCCCAGGTTCTTGCTGTAGGCCGCTGGCGCCCCGTTAACCGTCATCACGTTGAGGATGGTGTCGGAGGGATACACGCTGGGCCATAGCGCCAGCATGTCTTCCTGGCCGACGCGGGGACCTACTGTCGCGGTAAAGCCAGAGCCTATGGGCAGCTGATAGAAGAGTTTGTAGAGCCCGACAACATTGGCTCCACTCGGCTCCTGGTAGGCCACTTCCAGTTCCGAAAGATTGCCCAGGCTGTGAGGTTCGCCGCCGAAGCGGGTGTTGCGGAAGTTTCCGGCCCGCAACACCGTGCGCAGCAGATCCTTGCCGCTAAAGCTGGTGTCAAGACTCAACTGCAGGTCGTAGTTGAAGCTGATGGCGTTGTAGAGAGCCACATTGCTGTTGACCCCCGTGTAAGCGTTTCGGCTGGTCGCCGTGTTGGCGGCGCTGTTGATCGCTGAACCTGAAAAGGTGTTGCCACCGACCACCATCGTGGCCAGGCCACTCAGCTTGGTGGTGGTGCTGAACTGCTGGGCCTCAAGCACACCCACCTTTTTCTCGAGACCGTCGACGCGGCCGCGCAGCACAGTCAGCTCTTTGTCGAACTCGGCCATCAGGCGTTTGAGCTCGTCGGTCTGCTCGCTCACGCGGTCCAGGCAGGCATTCAGCAGGGCCGCCGCTTCATAGCGGGTCATGGCCTGGCCGCCCTTGAAGGTGCCGCTGGGGTAGCCGGCCACGCAGCCGTAGCGGTCCACCAGGTTGGAGAGTGCCTGGTAGGCCCAGTCGGTGGGCTTGACGTCGGAAAACTGGGAAACGCTGGTGACCTGCTCCTGGCTGGCGTATCGGCTCACACCTGCCATGTCGAGGTTCGCGGCGTGGGATGCCAGCGGAGCCGACAGACCGAGAACGATGAGCGTGGAACGCAGAGGGAACATGGACCAGAGTCTCCAGAGCACCGCCGGGCCGGCGGCTTTCTCGAAATAATCACCCATGTCTCCACCAAGTCGCGAGTACTGGAGACTATTGTCAGGGGTTGGACATCACAGCCAGGCCGGCGCCATGGTTCTCCGTGTCGCCCTGCGCTGAGCCCCATCCATAGGGTCATGCCGAGGGTCCTGGCAGCGGATCGAGGATGAAAGGCAATGTCCTGCGGCTGATGATGCGGATCCCCTGGCGAGCAACCGTTCTGGCCACAGTGGCCCTGGCCCTGGCGCCGGCTGCTGCCTAGGCCCATGCCGATGCCCATGGGGTGCGGTGCTGGGCCCGCCAGCCCCGTGGTTGCTGCCGGTGGCTGTTCCCGATGGTGATGGCCTTCGGGGGGCTGCTGAGCCTGCTCGGGGTGCCGATCCCGGGCGTGGAGATCGGCATTGCCGCCTCACTGCTGATGCTGGGCTGGCTGGTCCGCCATCCGCAGGAATGCCCCCGCAGCCATCCAGCTCCACAATGGTGCTCGCGGTTCCAGCGGGTCACGCCCTGGAGGCAACGAGGAAAGTCCGGTGGGGTGCAGGTTCGTCCTGAGCCGAATCCGGCGCTGTCCCGCAGCTGTGATGGGGGCTCCGGTCCTCTCAGTCAGAACGCTCGCCGTGCTCAACCCTCCATCTCCGGCGCGGACCGGATCTCTCGATGACTCCATTCAGTTCAGCCAGGTCCTTGGCCCTGGCCGCCGGCGCCACAGCCCTGGCCTTGCTGCTTGCCCAACCCGCCCAAGCCCATGGCATCGCCCAGGGGGGCACGGCGGCCGGTTTCTTTCATCCCATCAGCGGTGTGGATCACCTGCTGCTGCTGGTATCGGTCGGAGCCGCTGGCGCCGTGATCTCTCCTCAGCTGCTGCTCTGGGCCCTAGCCGGCGCGATTGGCGGTGGCGTGTTCGGGGCGCTGGGCGGCACCCTGCCCGCCCAGGAGTTTCTGGCGGCACTGGCGATCACAGCCGTGGCGGTGCTGGTGCTGCGCAGCCTGCGCTCCCAGCAGAGCCCCCGGCTGGGCGCCTGCGCTGCCCTGGTGGCCGCATCCGTGGCGGTGCACGCCATGCTCCATGGGCTGGAGGCTCCGGCCGGCGGTTCCGCCGCGCTCTGGTGGTTGGGGGCGCTCAGCGGATCAGTGCTGTTGAGCGGAGGCAGCTTCCTGCTGCTGAGGCGCCTGCCTGTGGCCTGGACCCGTGGTGCGGCCCTGCTGCTCGCCCTCGGCGGCGGCATGGTGGCTCTGGGGCCGATCGGGCTGCTGGTGCACTGAGGTCAGCGTCGGACTGCAGTGGCGCCGGAGTGTGAGCGTCAGGATGTCGCATCTACTGATCCAAACGCCTGGCTCCTTTGCCCACACCACTTCAGATCCGCCCCTATGAGCCGGCCGACTGGCCAGCGGTGTGGGCGCTGCTGGAGCTGGTATTCCGCGCTGGTGAGCACTGATAGGTGCGCTCGGCAAATCAGCATGAGCAGGAGATGGCCTAGAAGCTGCTTTGCAGCCAACGCCATTCCGGGGGTAACTACCGTTCAAGAGTCGGCCAAGATGGGGGCATGAGCGATCAAAGCGCACTCGGCTGGGCTGGTTGCACCGCGGTGGAGAAAGATCCCCGGCGCGTCAGCGGTGCCTGGGTTTTTCTCGGCACCAGGGTCCCGGTAGCGGCTTTGTTCGAAAACCTAGAAGACGGGATCTCAGTAACGGACTTTGTTGAGCTCTTTCCTGGGGTGACGCAGGAACAAGCCCGCTTAGTGCTGGAGCATGCCGCCCGTAGTACAGCTGCGGCCGTGGCCTGAGTGCGGGTCCTGTTTGACCAGGGGACATCGGTTCCCCTACGGCGCTCACTTAATGACCACCTCGTTGCTACGGCCTATGAGCTGGGCTGGTCCACCGTCACCAATGGGGAGCTAATCGGTCTTGCGGAGCAGGAGGGCTATGAGCTGCTGATCACCACCGACACCAACCTCTGCTATCAGCAAAATCTGACCGGGCGCAGGATCGCAATTCTTGTGCTGACGACGACCAGCTGGCCCCGGATTCGCCAAGTCACTAGCGAGATCCAGTGCGCGGTTGCCATCATCAGAGAGGGCGACTAGAAGGAGCTAAGCGTCCCCTGAGCCACTTATGGCCAGCGCCAGCGGATGGGGGCCATACCCCGCCAAGCGTGCTAGTTCAGGTGTACGCGCATGGGTTGTTTATGGTCATCCCTCTCCCCCGGCCCGCGGCTCTGAATGCCCGGCTTGAAACCCCGATCGAGGAGTGGCCCTACCTCGATGAGGTGCTGCTCAAGACCCGCAGCCGCAAGGTCTGCATGACCTGCCACTGGTTTCGCAACCACGCCGGGGTGAACTGCATCCCGGTGCTCACCTGCCAGCTCAATCAGGGGCTGATCGCCCATGGCGAGCACCTCACCAGTCGCTTTCAGGGCTGGACTGACGATCTGGTGCGTCAGAACGACTGGGCGCCAGAGGTGGCCTGAGCGACCCATGCACCCCCTGCTCTGTCACCGGCAAGCGGACTTCCTTACTGCCTTGGCCAGTTAGCGCCTGAGCAGACCAAAGTCTGGTCCAATCGTAAACCGCCTTCCGTCGCCGCAACGACAAGCAGGCTGGTCCGCCATCACCAACACTGGCTTCGCTGAGAGAGCACTTCCCGCGCCCATGGTCTTCGCCTCGCCTCGCGCCTACATGCTGCTGTCGACGGCAGTAGCGGTCGTGACGATCGTGCTGAAAACGCTGGCCTGGCGCCTGACCGGGTCGGTGGGCCTGCTCTCCGATGCCATGGAGTCGGGCGTGAACCTGGTCGCAGCCCTTGGCGCGATCTGGGCGCTCACCCTGGCGGCCAAACCTGCCGATCGCAGCCACCCCTACGGCCACTTTAAGGCCGAATACTTCTCGAGCGGCCTGGAAAGTGTGCTCATCGTGGTGGCAGCTCTCGCCATCATGCATACCGCCATCGGCCGCCTGCAGCAGCCCCAACCGCTGGAGCAGCTGGGCATCGGCCTGGTCATTTCCCTGCTGGCAACCGCTCTGAATGGTCTGGTGGCCTGGGTGCTGTTGAGAGCCTCGCGGCGCTTTGATTCGATCACCCTGCGCGCCGATGCCCACCATCTGCTCACCGACGTCTGGACCTCCATCGGTGTGGTTCTGGGCATCGGCCTTGTGAAGCTCACCGGCCTGACGATTCTCGACCCCCTGATTGCGATCGCCGTGGCGCTGAACATCGTCGTCACCGGCTGGAAGTTGTTTCACGAAACCGCCTCCGGCCTGCTGGATCGCTCCCTGTCCGATCCCGAGCAACAGGTTCTCGAGGATCTGCTGGCCAGCTGTGAAACAGACGAGATCCAATTCCATGCGCTGCGCACCCGCGTGGCTGGTTCCCGTCGCTTCGTGTCGTTCCACGTGCTCGTGCCTGGTCATTGGAGCGTGCAGGCAGGCCACGACCTCTGCGATCAGTTGGAGCACAAGGTGGCGGCCACCTTGACCCGCACGCATGTGTTCACTCACCTCGAGCCGATCGAGGATCCGAAAGCCTGGGAAGACCAGGGCTTCCGCTGGGAGCAGGGCTAGGAGCGTGTCGCGCATAGATCAGGGCGCGGCCTCTCCACAGACGCCCTGAAATCTGCCCAGATCCTTGTGGCACCAATAGATCTGGGCGAGAGAATGGGGCATGGTTAAGCCCAAGACCTTCCGCCCCTGGAACCCCGAGCAGACGCTGCTGCTGCCTCCATCACCAGTGGACTGGTTGCCAGAAAGCCACCTGGTGTTCTTTTTGCTGGATCTGGCCGGCGAGCTGGATCTTGAGGAGATCCACGCCGTTTACCGGCAGAAG
>CAMAPJ010000121.1 GCA_945860085.1 Synechococcus sp. UW140
GAGCAGCTGGAGATCCAGCCCGAAACCCAAACCCTCGCCTCGATCACCTACCAAAACTTCTTCCTGCTCTACCCGCGCCTGGCCGGAATGACCGGCACCGCCAAAACCGAAGAGGTGGAATTCGAGAAGACCTACAAGCTCGAAGTCACAATCGTTCCCACCAATCAGGTGCCCCCTAACGTGATCTATTCGATGTTCATGTTCCAGCCCACTTCTTCTCCCGAATCGGTTGCGGTTTGATGGCGACTCATACGTTCAAGCGGGCAGATCGCCAGGGTCAGGTTGCTGGGCTAGATCCAGACATCGTTTTACAGTTGCAGGATGTGTGGCTGAAGATTCCTGTTCGCACTACCGAGACCCGCACCCTTAAATCGGCCTTGGTGCGCTCCGTGACCGGTGGTGCCCTTAAGCGCTCTGGCGCTGGCGCGGTGATCGAGGCACTCCGGGGAATCAATTGCACCATCAGGCACGGGGAGCGTGTAGCACTGATTGGCCACAACGGTGCTGGCAAATCCACCTTCCTGCGGTTGGTATCTGGCATCTATTACCCCAGCTCGGGAGTGTTTAGGGCAGGTTGCCCCGTTTACCCGATGATCCAGAAGAGTTTTGTTACGGCTCCCGACCTCAGTGGAATCCAGGCTGCTAAGGCCCATTATCTGTTGCAGCATGGAAACCTACGCGGCTTTGATCGTTTTTTAGCAGATGTTCTTGATTTTTCCGGTTTAGGTGATTTTATTCATCTGCCGGTGAAGGGATATAGCGAGGGCATGGCGTCAAGGCTGTTGTTTTCTTTGCTCACCTCTGGATCCCATGATTGTCTAGCCTTGGACGAAGGCTTTGGCGCTGGCGATGCCAGATTTTTTGAGCGGGCCCAGCAACGCCTAAGGGAATTTATTGCCTCGGCCGGCACCTTGCTGCTGGCGAGCCATTCGGATGATCTTCTTGGCCAATTTTGCACCCGTGGCCTAGTTTTCAGTGAAGGAAGTATAGTTTATGATGGAGATCTTGTTACCGCCTTGAGTTATTACCATGAACAATATCATTGAATCCCTACGCTATGGTTGGCGTTCGCGCCGCGCCTGGTGGTTTACCGCTACATCGCGGACCCGGGCTCGATTCGCACGAACAGCCCTAGGTGGTTTCTGGCTTGGTCTGTCAAACCTGTTGTCTACCGCTACATTGAGCCTCGTTTATGGAACTGTTTTTAAGGTTCAAGACTTTTCCCAATATGTCGTTTTTCTTGGTACCGGCTTGGTTGTTTGGAACACAATTGCTGCCGCTATCGGCTCGGCGCCAGTCTTGTTTGAGGCAAATGCAATTCACCTTAAAAATACTAATCTACACCCTATTTTTTACACCCTCGAGGAATGGGCTTTTCAGGCTCAGACATTTTTTCAGTCTTTCATCATGGTTCTCCTCGGCCTTTCCTTTTTTAAGCATGATCTATTTTTGAATTTATTTATGTTTTCCTGGCTTCCTTTGGTTAATGTATTGCTCTTCCTTTATTGGGTTCCGCTGGCAGTGTGTATTTTGGGCGCAAGATTTAGGGATCTCTATCAGCTAGTGCCAATTGTGCTCCAGCTGGGTTTCCTGTTGTCACCTATTCTCTATGAGAAAAAAAATCTTGGTCGGTTCGCCTGGACAGCAGACTTTAACCCCATCTATCGAATTCTAAGCCCTCTGCGCCAAGCCTTGCAGGACGGTGAAGTTAATTTGCATCAGTTTATGGTCGTTTTGATCTTTAACCTACTGGGTCTTCTGTTGGCTCTATGGCTGCTTGCCAGGGATCGCAAAAGCCTGCCCTTTTTTGTATAAAATCTGCAATTTCCTGTCGTATTGTGAATAGATTAATTTGTTCTCCTGAGGTTTTAGATCATATTGCGCGCTAAGACGTAATTGAAGGAGGCTTTTCGCCCGCCCTTGAGCATGTTTGGGCAAGGCTGTCTCAGCTCATCCCTCCTCCCCCCCCACCCCCCCGTTCAAGTACGGCCGCCGATCTGAACAATGCGGTGTTCCAGCAGTAGCGGGCGGTGGGTTGGTGAAAGGTCAGCAATAGACCTCGCGGCGCTCACCAATGCGCACCAGCAGGATCACCAGTTCGCTGCGCCGCCTTTGCTTCTTGTTCACCCTTGAGGACACAGCCGGCGGCAGGGGGTCCCAGAGCAGCTCGATCGCCTCAACCACCCGCACGCGATCAGCCTTGGCGACTACGGCCACAGGACGTATCGGTCCCTGCGCAGCTGCAAATCAGGCGTGGCGTATCAGCCGTTCCCCGCCAGCCAGGCCGCCAGATCGGCCGGGCCCTGGAAGTCGAGCAGGGCATCGGCCAGGGCCTCCAGCTTCTCCACTGGTAGGGCCTGGATCTGGGCGGTGGTGGCTTCGCTCAAGGGTCCGCAGCGGCGGTTGAGGAGGCGAAGGGTAACTTTGGCGGCCTCCTGGGCTTTGCCCTCCTGGAGCCCCTCTTGGAGCCCTTCCTGGCGGCCTTCTTGGCGGCCTTTGGCTTCGCCCTCCTGGCGGCCCTCCTGGCGGCCCTCAGCAAGCCAGTCTTGTACCGCCCTGGTGTGGCGGATCTCCTCAAGGGGGATGCCGGCGATCACCATGATTTGCTCCGCACTGAAGTAAGGAAACCGTTGAGCCAGCATAGGCAGCACAACCGTGTCCAGATCAGGGCGGCTGGCCAGAATCTGCTGACTGCTGGCGGCCAGCTCGCTTTCGGGACGCACCGGCAGAGTGAGCAAGTTGAGCAGCGGATCGAGATCCGGCTGCTGGCTCAAGGCCTCCAGGCTGATCCAGTGCACCTCCGCCAGAAACACCCGCAGGTGTCGCGGTAGCTGGGCTGGCCCCAGCTTGTGCCGCTGGTGCGGTGTGATCACCACCACCTCCAGATGCTCCACCTGTGGGTGCCGCTCAGAAAGCGGTAGGTCTGCGCCGCCAGGCGGTGCTGGAAACCTGAATCCGGGTGCATCTGCACCTCCAGCAGCACCACCGGAAACTCCGGGCTGCCGGTTTCGGCGCAGCCCGTGCCTTCCCTTGGCCAGAGCACGCCATCGAGGCGGTGGCTGAGCTCTTTCAATTCAAGGGCTTGAAAGCGATAGAGCCGATCGCCGGGAGCACCTGGGTCGAGGCCCAGCGCGTTGGCGGCGGCCGCTGAGCCGGGCAGGAGTGAGCGGATCAGATCCGGGGCGCTCTGGAAGACCCGGTAATACCAGCGGTCGGTATTCACTGGTTGCGGGCGCTTGCTGGCGAAAAGGTAGCCGCAGCTTGGGGGTGTGGCTGCAGCAAGTGCGGGACCTGCTGGCGCCGGGTGTTGCTGGGGTGCGGGGGGCTCGGGGTTCGTTCCGGTTGGGGCGCCTGGCGGCTCAGGGGGGGCGCCAGCTGCCATGACAATTTGGGCGCCTCAATGAATATGTACAGCTGTACAGACTCCTGCACAGTTGCAAATCAGAGGGGTCTCCTCAAGCGTTTCCCGCCAGCCAGGACGCCAGATCGGCCGGGCCCTGGAAGTCGAGCAGGCCCAGGATCTGGGCGGTGGTGGCTTCGCTCAAGGGACCGCAGCGGCGGTTGGGTTGGCGGAGTGCCACCTTGGCGGCTTCACGGGGGATGCTCGAATCGGGTCTGCCGCCTTTGGAGAGCCTGTTTGTTCGGGCTGGGGGTCCTGGTGGCTCAGGGGAAGCGAATCCTGCTTCGCCCTCACCGCCAAGGGGCAGATCACCGTGCCCAAGGCTGTGCGTGACGCCCTGGGTCTGCGCCAGGGTGATCGGCTCAGCTGGGAGCTGGAGGATGGCTCGGTGCGGGTGCCGTTTCCGTTCACCGATCGCCAGGCCCAGAAGCGGCCATCTTTTGCTGGCGATGATCACCTCAGCACGCCAATCCCGCCAGAAATCAGAGGCACCCAGCGCGCCCATTGCCATCCGTAAACGGAGAAATGCAGAGGAAGTCGAGTAGGGCGAGCGGGATCCAGAGCAGTTCGTCGTTGCCGCGTCGCTCCAGCGCCGACCTGATCTCGCCGATCAGCACGCCCATCGCTTGCGGCACAGCCACTGCATCGAGGCAGAGAAACCTCACCCGCAGTCCCTGTCCGCTGCATGTGATCGGGCGAGGCAGCGGCCAGAGCGCCAGGCCGCTTCAAGCCGGCAGCAGAAGTGCAGGGCACCAATGCAAATCAAACGTGGGGAACTAGGTGATGCAAATTAGGCGTTCAGGTAAAAGGCGAGCGCTCGCTGGCGAAAAGGTATCCGGAGGTTGGGGTTGGGCTGCAGTTTGGGCGGGGCTTGCGGAAGCATTCGCGATCAGGTGTTCCCCGCCGGCCAGGCCCATCAGCTTCAGGCGGTAGCTCCCTGGGGCGCCGGCGCCGGCTGGAACATGAACATCGAATAGATCACGTTGCGGCGCATTTGGGTCATCATCTCGAGGAACATGTCGTAGCCCTCATTCTTATATTCGATCAACGGATCCTTCTGGCCATAACCCCTCAGGCCCACCGACTCGCGCAGGGCATCCATGGCCTGCAGATGCTCCCGCCACAGCGTGTCGATCTGCTGGAGGATAAAATAGCGCTCGGCTTCCCGCATCAACCCCGGGCGTTGCTGCTCAACTTGGCCCTCCTTGATATCGTAGGCATTGCGCAGCTGCTCCTGCAGGAAGGCCTTGAGCTCTTCGACGCCTAAACCCTGCAACTGCTCTGGGGTGAGATCTTCCAGGATATAAATAAACTCCTTGGTTTTATCCACCAAACGGCTGAGATCCCACTCCTCGGGCGGTAGCTCTGGGTTCACATAGGCATCCACGATGTCTTCGATGGTGCGCTCGCCGTAGCCGATCACCTGGGCCTTGAGTTCGCGGCCCTCCAGCACTCGGCGCCGCTCGGTATAAACGGCTTTGCGCTGGTTGTTCATCACCTCGTCGTACTCGAATACCTGCTTGCGGATGTCGTAGTAATACGTTTCCACCTTCTTCTGGGCGCCCTCCAGCGAGCGGGTGAGCATGCCCGATTCGATCGGCATGTCCTCCTCCACCCGGAAGGCATTCATCAGCCCGGCCACCCGCTCGCCGCCGAAGATGCGCAGCAGGTTGTCTTCCAGCGATAGGAAGAAGCGGGTGGAGCCGGGGTCGCCCTGGCGGCCGGCGCGGCCGCGCAATTGGTTGTCGACGCGGCGGGATTCGTGGCGCTCGGTGCCGATCACGTGCAGGCCACCTGCCTCGCGTACCTGTTGATCGTCTTGCTTCACTACGGCGTCGTATTCCGCCTTCACCTGGGCAATGCAGTCGCGCAAGGCCTGGATTTGGGGGTCTTCGCTGGGGGCCTTTTCAGCGGCCTGGGCAATGCGGTCTTCCAGCTCCAGCAAGGTGAGCTGCCGGTCGCCCCAGGCATTCACGAGGTCTTGGGCCAGGGTGGCCAGAGCCTGTTCAGTGGTTTCGCTGAGGCTGCAGGGATAGAGGCTCCCCAAACTGCGGGCCTCGCGCACTGCTTTCGCCGAGGGGATGGGCCGGTGCTCATTTTCCGGGCGCACCAGCTTGGGCAGCAGCACCTCGCGCAGTTTCAGGCGGGCCATGTAATCGCTGTTGCCGCCCAGGATGATGTCGGTGCCACGGCCCGCCATGTTGGTGGCGATGGTCACGGCGCCAGCACGGCCTGCCTGGGCCACGATTTCGGCTTCCCGCTCCACGTTTTCTGGCTTGGCATTTAGCAGGTTGTGGGGGATGTCTTGCTCAGCCAGCAGGGCTGATAGCAACTCCGATTTCTCCACACTGGTGGTGCCCACCAGCACCGGCCGGCCCCCCTTGTGCACCTCGGCGGTTTCCAGAGCTACCGCTCGCCACTTGGCGGTTTCGGTTTTGTACACCTGGTCGGTCCAGTCGGAGCGGGAGCGCACCCGGTTGGTGGGCACGATCGTGACTTCGAGCTTGTAGGTCTTCTCGAATTCCACCTCTTCGGTTTTGGCGGTGCCGGTCATTCCGGCCAGGCGCGGGTAGAGCAGGAAGAAGTTTTGGTAGGTGATCGAGGCGAGGGTTTGGGTTTCGGGCTGGATCTCCAGCTGCTC
>CAMAPJ010000122.1 GCA_945860085.1 Synechococcus sp. UW140
CTTGTGATCGAGCAGGTGATTGAGGAAAGCACGCCGCCGCATGAACTTCCCACTGCCGGTGGCCTTGAACCGCTTGGCGGCAGCTTTGCGGGTCTTGAGCTTCGGCATGTCTCTCGCCGCTCGGGCACAAACAATCAAAGTACGACGCGGAAGTGCCTTCCGCCAAGCTCCTGCCCTAAGGCCATCCCCGATTTCCCCCATGCCCGACCTGTCGCGCTTGCCTGCCAAGCCCTGGTGTCGCCAGCGTTTTGCCCTGGTTTCCCTGCTGCTGGCCGGGCCCCTGCTAGCGCCCGGTTGCCGCGCCGCCGACCAGCTCGCCTGGCCCGTGCCGCCGCCGCCGCCGATCCGCTTAGACCAACCCGTGCTCTGGGTCGGTCTGGCGGCCCACCTAGGCAGCAAGCCTGCGGCGCCCCCTTTGCTGCTGCAGAGCGTGCAGGGCCCCCTGGAACTGGTTGATGCCCGGGGCAAGCGGCTACAGGCGCCCAGCTTGAAACTGGCTTGGCGCAGCGAGCCTTTGGCCGTTCCCCTGAGGATCAGCCGCACGGTTCTGGGGCCCTTTCCTAGTTATGAGGCTGCCAGCTTGGCGGCCGACCGCTGGCGCCAGCAGGGGGCGGTGGTGGTGATCGCCCATCCCGCCGATTGGGAGGTGTGGGCGCCGCCGGGAACGGCCGCCCCGGCGGGTCTGAAGGCCAGTCAGTGGAGCGAGCGCCTGCTACGGCGCACCGGGCTAGAGGTCCTAGGGCCGAAGGGAGCGGTGGCCCTGCAAGGGCCCATCAGCCTGCGGGCGCCGGCGGGATTGCGCTGGGAGGGCGGCGTGTTCAAGGGCCCCTTTCGGCTGCAGGCCGATGCCTATGGCAGCTGGACCCTGGTGGAAGTGGTGCCCTTGGAGCGCTATTTGCTGGGGGTGGTCCCACGGGAAATCGGCGCCGGCGCGCCCGCGGCGGCCCTCTCGGCCCAGGCGATCCTGGCCCGCACCTGGGCCCTGCGCAATCGCCAGCGCTTCGTTGCCGATGGCTATCACCTCTGCGCCGACACCCAGTGCCAGGTGTATGGCACTCCGGCCCAGGCGAGCAGCGAGGTGCGGCGGGCCGTGGCCGTCACCAACCGCCAGCTGTTGACTTGGCGCGACCAGCCGATTCATGCGGTGTACCACGCCAGCAATGGCGGCGTTGCGGCCGGCTTCGAAGAGGCCTGGGGGGGCGCACCCCTGCCTTACCTCAAGGCCTTTGCCGACGGCCCCTCCCCCTTCCGCCAGGCCTTTGGCCTGCCCTTGAGCAAGGAGGCCCTGCCGCTGCTACTGCGTCAGGGTGGGGCGGGCTATGGCGCCGACCACCCGCTCTACCGCTGGCAGCGCCAGCTCAGCGCTGACCAGCTCGGCCAGGCCCTTGGGACCGCCGCGGCAGCCCTGGGGGGGGTGCAGCGCCTGGTCGTGCAGGAACGGGGCGCTAGCGGCCGGGTGGTGGCCCTGCGTATCCAGGGCGCTAAGGGGGCGCTGGTGCTGCGGCGCGATGGCATTCGCCGCGCCCTGCGCCAGCTGCCCAGCACCTTGTTTGCCGTGGTTCCGGCGGGCCCGGGGCTCTGGACCGTGGTCGGTGGGGGCTTCGGCCATGGCGCCGGCCTTTCCCAGGCTGGGGCCATCGACCTGGCCCGGCGCGGCTGGAGCGTGACCCGGATTCTTGAGCATTACTACCCAGGCGCCGTTCTCCAGCCCCTCGAAAGCCTGAAGCAGGGCCTTTAAGATGCCGCCACGGTTGGGGGTCCCATGGACGCGGGCGGCATAGCCACAGGACGCCGTCGCGCGAAGGCCGCCCTGTTCCTTTTCTGTTGCGGCCTGGGCGGCAGCCTGCCCCATGGCTTGGGGGTCTGGTCGCCCCTGCCTGCCCTGGCGCTGGCGCTGGCCCTGGGTGGCTATGGCTTTAAGGCGGTTTTTCTGACCCGATCGCGGGTCTCCCTGCAGGCGGCAACGCCAGGCAAAGGTGAACCCGTCGCTGGCGATCTCCCTGCCGTTGACCTGGTCGTGGCGGCCCGGGATGAGGAGGCGGTGATCGGCCGGCTGGTCGAGCGGCTGAGTCAGCTCGATTACCCCAAGGAGCGGCTGCGTTTCTGGGTGGTGGACGACGGCAGCGAGGACGGCACCGCTGCGGTGCTCGCTGAGCAGCAGCTGCTCCACCCCCAGCTTCAGGTGGTGCGCCGGCCCCGCAACGCTGGCGGGGGCAAGTCGGGGGCCCTCAACACGGTGTTACCCCAGCTGACCGGCCGCTGGTTGATGGTGCTTGATGCCGATGCCGACCTGCAGAGCGATGTACTGCTGCGGCTGGTGCCCTTTGCCGAGGCCGGCGGCTGGGCGGCCGTGCAGTTGCGCAAGGCGGTGGTCAATGCCGGCCACAACCTGGTGACCCGCTGCCAGGCCATGGAGATGGCCCTCGATGCGGTGATCCAGGAGGGACGGCTCCAGGCCGGGGGCGTGGTCGAGTTGCGTGGCAATGGCCAGCTGTTGCGCCGCGAGGCGGTGCTCGCTTGCGATGGCTTCAATGAGGCCACGGTCACCGATGACCTCGATCTCAGCTTCCGCCTGCTGCTGGAGGGCCAGCCGGTCGGCTTGCTCTGGAATCCGCCGGTCCAGGAAGAGGCGGTGACGTCACTGGCGGCCCTGTGGCGCCAGCGACAACGCTGGGCTGAAGGCGGTCTGCAGCGCTTTTTCGATTACTGGCCCCGACTCTGGTCCGAGGCGTTGCCGGCCCAGAAACGCCTCGATCTGGCGGTGTTTTTCCTGTTGCAGTACGGCCTGCCGGTGATGGCTAGCGCCGATCTGCTGGTCTCCCTGCTCAGCCAGAGCGCCCCGGCCTTCTGGCCCCTATCCCTGTTGGCCTTTGGCCTCTCCGGTGGCGCGATTCTCAAGGGCTGTCTCCGCCCCAGCGAAGGGCCGGCGCTGCCGGCCATGGATTTGGCCAATCTGGCCCTAGGGATTTTTTATCTGGGCCATTGGTTTGTGGTGATCCCCTACACCACCTTGCGCATGGCCCTGTTGCCCAAGACCTTGGTCTGGGCCAAGACCTTGCATGTGGGCGCCAGCGTTGAACCGGCCCAGGCGGCTTCGGCGCCGGGGGCTAGGGGGTCGCAAGGTTCCCCGGCTCCCGCTCCGGCGGTTTTGACAGGCGATGGCGCTCCCCCGGTCGAGACCCCTGGAATGGGAGTGGCCGGCTCGACCCTGTTGTTTGACGATGGGGCGGAGGCCCCTGGCCCGGCCAGCGATGACGGTGAATTGACGACCCAGATGTCCTGAAGCGGTCGCTGAGGCTGCTTTTGAGGCTGCCTCAGATGCAGCCGGTCAAGCATCTAGTTAGAGGGAGCGATGCGCTGATGCTGCAGCCAGGCTGCAGGCCGAAGCAGATACGGTACAAGCTCCTATGAGCGTCAAATTTATACCATAGGCTCTGAAGAGTTGCAGTTGATCCATGTATTTCTTCAGGGCATGCCTGCAAGCTGGGGGTCGGTGAATTGGCCCATCTATTTGCAAATATTTTAGCCAATCGGTGGCCGATCTTTGCGGATCAGCGTCCAGCTACTCAGTTGATTCGCCAGACCGCCAAACAGCAGTGGAAGCTCCTGGGTCTCCATGGGCTGTTGAGCATCACAGAAGCCATAAGCGAGGGGGCCACCCTCGGCATTGTCTTCTTGGCCGTGCAGTTGCTCTCCGCCACAGCCAGGGGAGGCATCGACTGGTCTAAGCAACCCCTGCTGGCCAGCTGGCCTGGCTTGGGCCAGCAGCTGTCCTTGCTTTCCGGCAATCAGTTGCTGCTCTTGATGTTGGCTTTGGCCGTGATGATTCAGGCCAGCCAGAGCCTGCTTCACTATTTCAACGCCTTGGCAATTGGTCAATTTGCGGCCCGTTGCAAGGCCCTGATCACGGCCCGCATTCACAGCCAGATTCTGGCCCTGAGTTATGCCTGTGCCAGCCACTTCAAGGTTGGCGATCTGATGAGCTATTCATCCCAGGGGCCCGACGCGGTTGAGAAGGAGATCAGCCTCTGGGGTCAGGTGTTTCTCAACAGCCTGATGGCCTTGAGTTATCTGGTCATTCTGGTGTTGCTGTCGCCGTGGCTGCTGCTTGCGGCGGTGGCGATGGGGGCAGCGATTGTCTGGTTGCAGCAAGAACTGTTGCCACGCATCCGCCGCCACGCCTATCGGCTCAGCACGATTGAGGTATCGATCAGCGCCCGCATCAATGAAGACATTCAGGCCCTGCGTTTGCTGCATAGCTTTGGCCAGGTAGAGGCTGCGGACCGGAACCTGCGCTGGCGCATGGCTGAGCTGGAAAGTGCCCTGCGGCGCCAGTTGCGGTTGATGGAGCTCACTGAGCCGATCACCATGTTTCTGCCAGTGGCAATCCTGGCCCTGATCACGGCCCTTAGTTTGCTGGTGTTTGATGCTCGCAGTACCGGCATTTTGCCAAGCCTTGTTACGTTCTTATTAGCGCTACAGCGGCTCAATCAACGCTTTTCTGCCGTTGCCACCAACTTCAACTGGCTACATCGCAATTCAGCCCATCTGGGCCGCTTGAATGAGATTCTCAGCACCGAAGATAAGCAACTCAGGCGCCAAGGTGGTCGGCCCTTCAGGGGAATCGAATCGGCAATTGTCTTCGACAACGTCAGCCTCGACTATGGCACTGGTGGCCTGCCGGCCCTGCGCCAGATCAATCTGATGATTCCAAGGGGCAAGACCGTGGCGCTGGTGGGAGCCAGTGGCTCCGGCAAGAGTTCCCTGGCTGATCTGCTGGTGGGTTTGTATGCGCCAAGCCAGGGCAGGATTTTGATTGATGGCATCGATCTAGGCACCATTGATCTGATCAGTTGGCAGCAGAAACTCGGTGTTGTCAGCCAGGATACGTTTCTGTTCAATGCCAGCTTGCGCGACAACATCGCCTTTGGCAGTCCCCAGGCCAGTGATCACCAGATTGAAGCAGCGGCAGAGCAGGCCCAGGCAGCAAGCTTCATTCGTGACCTTCCCGAAGGCTTCGCAACCCTGGTGGGCGAGCGGGGCTACCGGCTCAGTGGCGGCCAGCGCCAACGCATTTCGTTGGCGAGGGCCTTATTGCGCCAGCCCGATCTGCTGATCCTCGATGAGGCCACCAGCGCCCTTGATAGCCATAGCGAACAGCTGGTGCAGCAGGCCCTGAGGCGGGGATCCGATCAATGCACCCTGGTGATCGCCCACCGCTTAAGCACGATCAAGGAGGCCGACCAGATTGTTGTGCTCGATCACGGCCAGATTGTTGAGAGGGGTAGCCATGGCGAATTGCTCAAATTGCAGCGCTACTACGCCGCTCTTTGGCAGCAGCAAAGTGATCAATCGTTAGCCATTCTTGAGCCTGCTGGTGGAGGACTACGGCCATGACAAGCAGTTTAGAAGCCAGAATCCTGCCGCCCGTGTTGGCAACACCGCTGCATGTTGGGGCTCCCAACATGGGTCCCTGGCATGAGTTTTCCGAACTTGCCCAGGAGATCTTTCGCCGCCGCTGGCTGACCAACCGGGGCCCACTGGTGATTGAGCTGGAGCAGAAGTTGCAGACCTATCTGGAGGTCGAGCATGTAGTTCTCTGCGCCAATGGCACGATTGCCCTTGAATTGGCTGCCCAGGCGGCTGGTCTTAGTGGGGAGGTGATTGTGCCCTCGTTCACCTTCATTGCCTCGGCCCATGCGTTGCAATGGCAAGGGCTCAAGCCAGTGTTTTGTGATATTAATCCCCACACCTACAACCTCGATCCTGAGGCCATTGAGGCCCTGATTACGCCCGCCACCCGGGCTATCCTTGGGGTGCATCTCCAGGGCTGATTCAAAGTCTCAGCATGGGTTCGGCTGAGGCCTCCGCCTGGCCATCGCTAGCAGCGCCGTGATGTCGTGCATCACCGCCTGCAAGCCAGAGCGGATTGACCGGAACCCAGCCAGGCGCAACAGGTTCATCGCTGCGGTG
>CAMAPJ010000123.1 GCA_945860085.1 Synechococcus sp. UW140
GGCCAGCTCCAGGGTGATCGTTTCGCCCTCGAGCACCTCTGCAGTGGCCTTGTCGGTGGCTACCGCACGGCAGCGGGTGGGGGTCTCCGGGTTGTCAAAGACAAAGCGCAGGGGCGAGAAGCGGCCGCTGGCATTGACGGTGGCGATCAGGAACTTGCTGCTCCAGGTCGGCCGGCCATGGATCGGGGTCATGTTCTGCATCACCACCAGGGGCGAGAGACGCATGCGGCCGGCGATCTCCAGGGCAATCAGGCTGTTGGCTAGCCCCTGCTGGCCCTGGTACTCCCTGGGCACCAGGGTGGAGGAACAGAGAGCCCGGGCCATGCGCTGGGCGGCATCAAAGGCGGCCAGGCCGCTGAACACCTGGAGCACTTCTGTAGGTGCTGAATGGGCCGGCGGTGCCGGTTCGTGTGCAGCCAGGGCTGAACTGGCCTGGGCTGGTGCGCCCAGGGCGAGGGCTGATTGGGCAGCGGAGCCAGCCGCTGAACTCGCCAAGGGATTGGCGTTGCTTGTGGCAATGGGATGGTTCATCAGAAGAGGTCGATGGACTCCAGATCAAGAGCTGTGGGTTCGGGAAGGCTGAATCCAGGGGAGGCAGGACGAAAGGGATGGCGGCCGTGACTAGGCCAGAGGCCCCTGGCCTGGCAGCTGGCGATCCTTGAGAAGGCCTCCTCCCGCCGTTTACGGCCAATCTCAAGGTCCTGCTCGTCAAAGAGCAGCAGGCCGCAGTCGATCGCTGCCGTTGGATCGGTGGGCCACTCAAAAACGATCAGGCCGGTTTCGGCCGGTGGCGCGCCGCAGCGGTGTTCGTGGCCCAGGGCCAGGTGGGCCAGCTGCAGGTCGTAGGCCAGCTCCTTGGCCTGCCAGTAGAAGCGCCTGGGCTGGGCGCTGCGGGTTTTCTTGAGGTCAAACAGACGGCCATCGCTGGTGATGACATCGGGCAGGCAGCGGCAGGGCCGGCCAGCCGCGTCGCTCCAGAAATGGGGCTGCTGGCTGTGAGCTGGATCGAGGGCCGCTAGTACCTCGCCCACCTCTGGGTCGCTGAGCAGGGCATCACGGATGCGCAGCGCCTGCTCCACCATCTCGCTGCTGACGGGCGTGAGCCCGGCCGCCTCGGCCTCGGCGCAGTTGGCGGCGCCGATCTTGCTGTTGCGCGCAATCGTCTTAAAGACCTGAAAGCGGGACTCCAAAGCAAAGGGCGGCGTGAGCAGGGCATCGACCAGATCGCCCTTGACCATGTCGGCGCTGGGAACAAAGGGCACGGCATCGGGGCCAAAGCGTTGCCGCCAGGCCCGCATCGTGCCGGTCACGGCCGCCTTGAGCGCCGTGGGTGACCAGGCGGGATGGCGGTGGTAGTCCGCCAGGGACAGGCTGGTCATGGCGAGTCCTCCAGCCCCTGGCCGAGCACGAAAGACCGGGCCTCCGCCAGAGTTGGGCACAGGCCCGAATCAATGCCGCCACCGCCTTGATGCAGCAGGGTGGCGATAAAGCCACCGCTGATGCTCTGGCGATAACTGATGGCAATGCCATGGGCGGCGAGGGCTGCCATCGACTCGGCCGTGATGGCGTTCCAGTGGCTCTGCCATTGGGCCAGGTCCCTGGAGAACGCCGCCTGGATGGCGGTGTACTGGGCCAGGTCGCAGCCGCAGCTGGGTGGGTGGAGCTGAGCGAGGAAGCCCGGCAGGGCTGATGGGCCTGGGTTGCTGTCGAAGCTGGAGCTCGAGCTAAAGCTTTGGCTGGATTTGGGGCTGGAGCTGGAGGCGCTGATCTGGGTCTGGGGATCTAAGGAACTGGGCGACGGTGATCCCCGTTCGTGGTGGTTCATCAGCAGCAATCGCTGGATGCCAAAGCTACCCCCGTGTAGTCCTTTCGGGAACGCGAATTAGAACTATTCCGAGTTGGCATAGTTTGGGCATTGGTCGCGCTTGCCACTGAAATCAAGCGCGAATCAGCCCCGTATCCACCAGTTCCGCCCTGGGTTCAGGACTCCTCGATCGGCTCCTCGAGCGGCACCAACTCAACCGCCACCGTCCCAACCCAGTCATAGAGAGCCTTTTTGGCAATCGGCAGCACTACTGATGGCAGCCGTTCCCCCGCAAACAGGGCGTTTTCAATCGCCATCACCTGGTCCATCGGCAGCTCCCCAGCCAGGCGCAGCACCTGCATGGCGGCTGACACCGGCCTGAGACCGCCGAGCTCCACGGCCTGATCAAAGAGGCTGCGCAGGCGCTTGGTTTCAGCTTCCGCATCGATCTCTTCTTGGCGGGGCCAGAGGTCTTCTGGACCCTCGAGTTTGCCGATGTAGCAGGCGAACCAGTCCTCTGCCGCCCAAGGCCGGCCGTCGGGGTGGAGCACGGGCTGGGCCTCGGTGACCCGTTGGCGCAGCAGCTTGTCTTTGATCGTGCCTCGCTCAGGCTGGGACAGGCATTCATTAAGGATCCCCAGCTGGATGAAGGTGCTGGGCTGGGGCTGGGACACCTTGCCGTTCTCGATGTTTCCCCACTGGCCGCCCGCCACCCGTAGGGGCCAGGGGATCACCGCTGGGCAGGCCTTGGCCCAGTCCTGGGCCGTAGTGACGGACCAGCCATTGCGCTTACGCCAGTTGCGCAGGAAGCGGCCGAACTGGACCCGGGCCGCATCGAGCTTGTGCTGGAGGCTCTGCACTGGGTTGCCCATCGGGAACCCATACGGTATCACCGTTTACTTCGCGAGAAGGTTAATCGTTTGTGGTTTTAGGGGCTTTCTATGCGTAGGGGTGCTTAGTTTTGGGGGGCTTGGTGGGGGCTGGTGGGATGGCTGATCAGGCTGCTGGCTTGGTATCGCCGGCTGGAAGGCAACCCGTCAGGCGCGGCTATCAGCCAGGCGTTAGGCCCAGGGTGCTGAGGCTGGGTGATCTTGTTGCTTCTGCCTGAGTGGTGTAACGGCAGACCGGATGCCAACAAAGCAGCCGGTCTGCGCTGTCGGCCTCGTCACATGGGCTGCTGGTCATGGCAGAAGCCAGTCATTCCAATGGGATGTGGCCCGTGATGGCCATCGACCGGCTGCCATCAGGCAACAATTCATTGCTACACCCAGATTTCACCCAGCCATGGGCAGGTTATGCAAGATTGCCTGTGCTGCAGGGCTTCTACAGCTTTTTTAGGCTGCCTTCTAAGCAGCCGGTCGTGTGTTCGAATCACACAGGGGGCGTTTCAGTTGGTGGCTAGTTTTTCAGACCAAAAGCCCTGTTGCGACAGGCTTTTGCGTTGACAAGTTGTGCCGGCTCCTGCTCGTCCGTGCCAAGCTGTGAGAAGGACCTTCTCACATACCTTCTCACATGCCAGCGGTCCCTCAGTGGGATGTTCTGCTCCGGGGTGGCGTCCTGCGGGCCCTCAGTCAAAGGGGGTGCAGAAACGGCTGGACGGTGTCGAATTTCAGGGGACGGGCACGGCTTCACGTCACTGCCTGTGCCGCTGGTGGGCATCGCAAACAACTTTTGTTGCCCTACACCTGGGAGTCAGAGCAACTGGAAGCTATCCGCGATGGCGTCCTGAAGCTTTACGAGGACTTCCAAGAAGGCATCCCGATTGAGGCGTCCATCGCAGAGCTGGGTGCTGCCTTAGCTGCTGAGCAGGCCAAACCGGAGACGCCCAGCCAGGCCAACAGCCACTTAGAGCCCCAGACCACTAGTCCGTCCCCAGCGAGAGCCGGCCGCCCGATTGCCGTCGACTGGCCTGGGCTGATCAGTCGCTACCAGCAGCACAAGCTGCGCAGCGGTGACATCAAGGAATCGACCTGGGAACGGCTTTACAAGCCGCGCATGGCTCTGCTGCTCAAGACAGCGAAAGGCCCTCCGGCGGCGCGAGATGCCAAGCAATTGCTAGAAGCCCAGGCTGATCTCTGGCGCCAGCGCCCTGGCTGCCGCACCAGACGGCTTCAGGTCCAGTACACGGCAGCCCTTCTGCGTTGGGGTGTGAGCCAAGGCCTGCTCCCTACCCAATGGACGCCAACGCTGGACCTCTCCAGCACCATCGGCCGATCACGGGAGAGCAAAGCGGTCACCACCCCGATCGACGTGGATGACATCGTGGCGATGGTGCAGGTGATCCCAGATCCCCGCTGGCGTTTCGCCTTTCAACTGATTAATGCCTTTGGCCTGCGACCCGAGGAGCTCCAGCACCTGCAGCTGCGGCAGGGCCGGCTGTGGTGCACCTATGAAAAGGTTGCTTCTCGCGGCAAAACCAAGCCCAGACCGCTGCGGTTGCTGCCCTGTGATCAATGGGCCAGGGATTGGCAGCTCACCGAGACTTTTGATCCTTCAAAACTGCCGCCCATGCGGCCAGGGTTCGGCTCGGATTCCTTTAATCGCTACTTGCTTCGGCGAGAGCACTGGCAACAGCTGCGCCAGCAGTACGAAGCCCAGGGAGAAAAGCTGGTGCTCTACTCCTGCCGGCATGGCTATGCCCACCGGGCCCATGTGATCTGTGATCTGCCACCCAAGGTGGTGGCCGCAGCAATGGGCCACAGCGTCCAGACCCATCTGGCGGCTTATAGCCGATGGTGTGGTGACGATGTGGTGGATGACGCTTTCTCTAAGGCGGAGCGGCGGCTCGGCGAGGGCCTCCGAGTTCACAGCTCAGCGGTGTAATTCCGAACCGACTGCGTGAACCCCTCCAAGCCCTGCTCCCCCATGGTCTCCAAGTATGCCTCAACCGTTTTGGGTGGGTTTTTCAGGCTGGCTCGGTGCTTCCGAATTGCTATGCAGACGTTCTCGGGATCAAGGTTCAACTGATCGATCATGAACGCATCCGGATGGCAGGCGCTAATCCCATAGCTCGCAAGGACTTGCTCCGGGAAATCCCCCAGGTTGAAGGTAAGGATCAGATCAGCACCGCACTTGATGGCGGCAGCGAGAACATGGCGATCATTCGGGTCTGGCAGCTCCAGGGCTGGAATTAAGGCCTGATAGCCATCCACCAGGGCATCGCGAACGTGGGCATTCATTAGCGAGCGCGTGCGTTCCAGCTGCTCCCTGGTGAGATCAGGTCGGTTCCTAAGGACAGCTCCGATCCACTCTTGGTGAATCTGGTCGCTCCAGCGGGCTCGATATAGATCTGTGAGCGCCAATCGCATCAGTAGATCGCGCAGTGGTGCTGGGTAGAGAACGCAAGCGTCGTAGACGACGGTGAAGCGATTCACCTCAGGGCACCACGAAGAATCCAGGGAAACGTATGAACCTTTTGGTGAGACTCATGTCCTAATCAAATTCCGAATGTTATGTGCTTAAGTCTAACGGTAATTTTCGAGTTGCCCCTCAGTAGCCCAGGCCCAGCTCCTGGGCCTGGGCGGCCAGTTCATCGAGGGCTGTCGCACGCTGCTGGTCGATGGCGTGTTTGTAGACCATCAGCTCGTGGAGGCGGATGCGCCGATGGGTTCCGACCTTGCGGAAGGGGATCTCCCCTTGCTCCAACCGTTCGATCAGGAAGGGTCGGGACACATTCAGCAGATCAGCGGCCTGCTGGGTGGTGAGTTCGGCATGAATCGGCACCAGTGTGACGGCATTGCCCTGGGCCATCTGCACCAGAATTTCCTGCAGCAACTCCAACACAGCAGTCGGAATTTGGACGGTTGTGCGCTGGCCGCCTTCCAGATCAAGGGAGAGGCTGGCTTGACGCATCCTGTGGGTGGCCCGGAACCGGCTGAGATTCCGCAAGCTCTCTCTTGCGGCTTCAGCCGCCTCTGCCGTGGGAACCACGGGCTCAAGGGAACTTGAAAGAGCTACTGCCATGGTGGGGGGAGAAGGGGCAGGCCACACCAACGGTAATCGAAATAATCGCAGCATCTGCAGCATCCGCAAGAGCGTGTGTTGGTTAGTGTCATGCCTGTGGAAGCCCATTACAGGCCAGTTGG
>CAMAPJ010000124.1 GCA_945860085.1 Synechococcus sp. UW140
ATCCAGGGGTTCGGCTCAAGGGCCGGCTTCCAGAAGGCGGTGCATGATCTGCAGGATTGCCTGTATGCGGAGGCGGCCTGAGCGATGTCGGCACGAACCACGGTCAAGTCCATCCAGGACATCATGCGCAAGGACGTGGGTGTCGATGGCGACGCCCAACGGCTATCCCAGCTCTGCTGGATGTTCTTCCTGAAGATCATCGACGACCAGGACCTCAAGCTTGAGATGATGGAGGAGAGCTTCAGCTCGCCAATACCCACCCACTTGCAATGGCGCCACTGGGCCAAGGATCCCGAGGGCATTACTGGGGATGAACTGCTGGAGTTCATTAACCAGGAGCTCTTCACCTATCTCAAGGAGATGCCCCTGAAGGGATCGCACCCAAACAGAGGCAAGGTGGTGCGTGAGGTGTTCCGAGACGCCTACAACTACATGAAGTCTGGGCAGCTGCTTAGGCAGGTGATCAACAAGATCAATGAGGTTGATTTCAATAATCTGAGCGAACGCAAGCACTTCGGTGACATTTATGAGCAACTGCTCAATGACCTGCAAAGTGCTGGCAATTCAGGTGAGTACTACACCCCTCGTGGTGTCACCAGCTTCATGGTGGACCGCATTGACCCGAAACCCGGTGAACTGCTGCTGGATACCTCAGTAGGTACAGGCGGCTTTCTTACCTGTTCGATTCGGCACATGCGTGATCACTCGGTGAAAACGGTTGCAGATGAACAGGCGATGCAGGCAGGCCTGCGGGCGATGGAGAAAAAGCAGCTACCCCACATGCTTTGCATCACCAACATGCTTCTGCATGGGATTGAAGATCCCAGCTTTGTGGAGCATGACAACAGCCTCACCCGTCCTTATGCCAGCTATGGCAAGAGCGACCAGGTGGACATCATCCTGACCAATCCGCCATTCGGTGGGCAGGAGGAGGATGGAATACAGGACAACTTCCCGGTCCAGTTCCGCACCAGGGAAACCGCCGATTTGTTCCTGGCTCTGTTCATCCGTTTACTGAAGCCAGGCGGGCGGGCCGCGATCGTCTTACCGGATGGCTCCCTCTTTGGCGAAGGTGTGAAGACCCGCCTCAAGGAGCACCTACTGGAGGAGTGCAACCTGCACACGATCGTGCGGCTGCCGAACTCGGTCTTTAAGCCCTACGCCAGCATCGGCACCAACCTGCTGTTCTTTGAAAAAGGAGAGACGACTAAAGAAATCTGGTTCTACGAGCACCGCGTGCCACCAGGCCAGAAGGCCTATTCGATGACAAAGCCGATCCGGGTGGAGCATTTTCAGGACTGCGTGGAATGGTGGGGTGGAGCCGAGCGCCAGAACCGCCAGGAAACAGAGCAGGCTTGGAAGGTGGACATCGAGGCGATTAAGGCTCGCAACTTCAACCTCGACGTCAAAAACCCCCACACCGTGGCCGATGACCACGGCGACCCAGCCGAGCTCCTGGCCAAGCTGGAACAGGACGAGCAGAAGGCAGCCAGCCTGCGCGATCAGCTCAAGGCGATCCTGGCCGAGGCGCTGCTGCGATGAAAGCAGAGCAGCTCCTGCAGCACTTCGAGCGGATCAGCGAAGCACCAGACGCCATAAAGCGATTGCGGCGCTTCATCCTCGAACTAGCCGTGCGCGGCAAGTTGGTGGAGCAAGACGCTAGTGAGGAACCGGCAAAGGAGCTGCTGAAACAGATTGCGGCGGAGAAGGCGCGGTTGGTGAAAGCAGGGGAGATCAAGAAGCAGAAGCCGCTAGGTGCGCTGCCTGAATCACCGTTCCCGATCCCGTCGAATTGGTGCTGGTCGCAATTAGCAGAGATTGGTGTTTTAAGCCCGCGCAATAAAGCTCCTGACACGCTGGAAGTGTCGTTCGTTCCGATGCCACTGATTGCTGCAGATTATGGCGTTGCGAACCAACATGAAATCAGACCTTGGGCTGAGATCAAAAAGGGCTACACCCATTTCGCAGAGGGCGATGTTGGCCTAGCCAAGATTACGCCGTGCTTTGAGAACGGCAAGTCGTCAGTATTCCGAAACCTGACAGGCGGGATCGGCTCCGGAACCACTGAGTTGCATATAGTTCGCCCGCTGTTCGTTAATCAGGACTACATTCTGCTGTTTTTAAAGAGTCCGCACTTTATAGAAACTGGCATTCCGAAGATGACCGGTACTGCTGGCCAGAAGCGCGTACCAACTGATTATTTTTCGAACTCACCCTTTCCCCTCCCACCCCTCGCCGAGCAGCACCGCATCGTCGCCAAGGTGGATGAGCTGATGAGCCTCTGCGATCAGCTGGAGGCGGCCAAGGCGGAGAGAGAGAAGTGCCGCGACAGCCTGGTGGCGGCCAGCCTGCAGGGATTGAACCAGCCCGCCGAAGAGGAAGAAGCCTTCCGCGAGCATGCTCGCTTCACCTTCAACAACCTGCCACGCATAACGTCCCGAACAGTCCATATCAAGCAACTGCGCCAGACCATCCTCAATCTCGCCGTGCGCGGAAAGCTAGTGCCACAAAACCCCAGTGATGAACCGGCGGCGGAGCTGCTGAAGCGGTTTGTGGCCGAGAGGCTAAAGCAGGTTAAAGAGAGAAAGCTACGTATTCCAAAAGTGCCACTGGCTGTGAGTATTGGTGACATACCAGCTGATCTGCCTGAAACTTGGTGCATATGCACCCTCGGAGAAATCGCCCTGGTTTCGGACCCAAACCCGAGCCATCGATATCCCTCTTACGAGGGGGGAACTGTTCCTATACTTTCAACACAGGAATTCTGCGGGAATGACGACTGGAACACAAGAACCGCAAAGCTAGTGCATGAAGATTTTTTCAAGTTCCAATTAGGCAGCTGCCGCTTCAGTGATGGAGATATTGTGTTTGCCAGGAAAGGCCGCATTGGCTTGCCTAGATTTCTGCCCCCATTGGAGAAATATACCTTTAGCCATACTGTATTTATTGTTAAACCGCTCAGTGGCGTACTTCCTACGTATCTCCTTTGGGTATTAAAAAGGGAAGCTGCGGTGAGTTGGCTGACCAAGGAAATGAATCAAAATACCGGCGTTCCGACACTAGGCAAAGACAAGACAGAGCGTCTTCCATTAGGTCTACCCCCCCTCGCTGAACAGCACCGCATCGTCGCCAAGGTGGATGAATTAATGGCGATCTGCGATCAGCTGGAGAGGCAGATCACGGCCACGGAGCAAGACAGCCGCCGCTTCCTTGAATCCGTTCTTGCCGATGCCCTTGCCCCTGGCATCGATCTCAGCACGGAGGCGGAAGTTGCATGACCGAATTACCTTTACCCAAGTATCACGAGCTGATGCGGCCCATGTTGGAGGCCGTGACCGACGGGGAGCCCCACCACGTCAAAGCGGTGATCCAGCGCATGATGGATGTCTCCGGTCTCACCACAGAACAGCTGGCCGAAACCATCCCCAGTGGTCAGCCGAAGTTCCGCAACCGCAGCCTTTGGGCCGCCACCTACCTACGCAAAGCCCAGGCACTGTCCACCCCAAAACGCGGCTGGGTTCAGCTCGATGATCGCGGCAGGCAGCTGCTTGCTGAACCAGGCCCTGTCACCCTTTCCAGGCTCAAACAATTCCCTGGCTGGGAGGAAGCCTGGGGAACAGACAAGTCAGAAGCAACTGATGGCACACCCCTTACGGAAGCCGCACCCGAGGCTGATGTCACCCCGGAGGAACAGATCGCCGCAGGCATCAGCCAGTTGGAAGCCGATGTGCGAGGGGAGCTGCTGCAGCGAGTGAAGGCGATCAGCCCAGAAGCCTTCGAGGCGCTGGTCCTCCAGCTTCTTGGTGCCCTTGGCTATGGCGTCGGCCCCGAGTCCCGCCAGGGGGTACAACGCGGACCCGATGGCGGCATCGATGGCCGCATCCATGAAGACCGCCTGGGTCTGGCCAGCATCTACATCCAGGCCAAGCGCTACCAGGAGCAGACGATCGGGCGGCCGTTGATCCAAGCCTTCTACGGCGCCATGGGTGGGGTAGGCGCCAGTAAAGGCGTCTTCCTCACCACGTCCGGTTTCAGCAAAGATGCCCGCGATTACGCCAATGGGCTTGTGGACAAGCGGATTGTGCTGATAGATGGCAACCGACTCACCCTGCTCATGATCTCCGCTGGCGTGGGCGTTTCGGTGAAGGAGACCTATGTGGTGCACCGGCTGGATGAGGACTTCTTCTCGGAATTCGAGGGGGTTTAGGCCGGCGCCATGCCCTCATACCTGGTATCAACCAAGTAGGCGACCGCCAACTCAATCGCTCTTAATTAGTTAAGGGATGCAGCTGCATCACTCATTTTAAGGCGTGGATTCGTCAGAGGATCTACGTAAGCTCCGGCTCCTGCTGGATTCACTGCCCTCCAAGGTGCGCAGCGGTAAGGGCTTCTCGGGTGGTGGTGGTGCGGATGACACCGGCTCCGTGAAGCCCCAGGGCCCCGTGTGGATCGGCAGGCACTTCCGGCTTGATCGCACCAACCAGGGCGCCTTCACCGGGCAGCCCGGGCGGCGCCAGCAGCAGCGCCCCGCGTCGGCCCCACTGGCGCCCAGGCCACTGGCACACCGTGCTGCATGGCGAGAAACGCCAAAGCCGCAGGGTGCAGTGGTTTCAGCCTGTGTATGTGGGGCTGGCCTGAGCTGCTCTGCATCAGGGGCAATCACTACTCCGATAGTGAAATCCACCTGGCTTTTGATCAGCAGGATGTCATTGCCCAGTGCCAGATCCAGGTACAGAAACCTGTCAACAACTGAGAGCAGTGTGCTGCGCTTATCAGCGCCTGCCAGCCAATCCGCAGCCTCCGAAACGCAGTTCAGCACTGGCATTCAATGCAGAACCTGCATTGCGTGAGCCCGATTGATCTGCACCCTCAGCAGCCGCAGGCAAAGCCGTGCTGCCTTGCTGTGCGCCGCACCGCGGGGCAGCAGCAGCCATAGCTGTTCGATCAACGGTGGCTGCGCTGCCAGCGGCACCAGACCATTTGCCTTGAGCCAGCCTGGTCCAAGCAAATCGGCGCAGATCGGCATCGCCAGCTGACGGTCGCGGGCCCGCTTAAGCCAGGCAGGGGGTTCCTGGCAGGCCTCTGGCTGCTGCGTAACTCCAAGACCGTGCCACTCCAGGGCTTGATGCAGCAGCGGCAGCGCACCCCGGCGAGGGAGCAACACCTGCTTTGCCTCTGTAGTTGTGGCCACCAGCTGCAATGCCAGCTGCCCCAGGGGCATGGCGGTTAGCCCGTCCCATTTGGGCGATTGACCTGACTGCAGCTGCTGCTCCAGGCAAAAGGAGCTAACGATTGCGCCATCGAGCAGGCCGTGGGTCACCAGCTCAGCCCAATGCTCAGCGCTGCGAAAGCGGGGTGGCACAAGCTGCACGCCTGTCATGCCATGCAAGAGGCTTTGGTGCAGCAGGTCTGTACCGAGCCGGATCAGGCCAGCCATCAGCCGGTGCTCCCGGTATGCCAGCCGCAGGTGGTGCAGGCAGGTGTTGTGGCCATGGCGGAAAATGGGTGCTCCCCGGCGCGGCAGCAACTGGAACTGCTGCTGCATCAACTGCAAGCTGCGGCACACCGTCGATTGATGCATCGCTAGCGCTGCACCTGCCTTGGCTTGGGATCCAGCAAGCTCGAGGAAATCGAGGATATGCAGGTCTTCTAAGGGCGTTGGCGGCGCGTAGGAGTTCTCAGCCCGCCG
Source organism: Synechococcus sp. UW140 (assembly GCA_945860085.1). Taxonomy (GTDB): domain Bacteria; phylum Cyanobacteriota; class Cyanobacteriia; order PCC-6307; family Cyanobiaceae; genus BAIKAL-G1. The sequence continues at coordinate 5,690 of CAMAPJ010000124.1, forward strand.
TGGTGTGGAGCGGGCACTGCTGCTGCAGGAGTGGGCCAAGGGAGGCAGGAACGTGTTGCTGAATGCAGCGTCAACGCT
>CAMAPJ010000125.1 GCA_945860085.1 Synechococcus sp. UW140
GTGAGCAGGCGTGAGCTCACTGGACGGATGGATTTCGGCACCGGACCGCTAGGGCTGATCGGCAACGTGATCTGGTTTCTGGTGGCGGGCTGGTGGCTGGCGATCGGCCACCTCACCTCTGCAGTGGCCTGCTTCGTGACGATCATCGGCATTCCCTTCGGGATCCAGCACATCAAGCTGGCGCTGATCGCACTGGCCCCGGTCGGCATGCAGGTTGTGCCGGTGCGCCGCTGAATGCCACCCGTGCAGCGCGCTGGGGAAGTGGCTTGGCGAACGGGGCTACAGCGTGAAAAGCCAGTACGCTCTTGCCCCCCCCCCTTCCCTGGCAGTGCGGTAGCCATGGACAACAGCACCAATCCAGCGCTCGGCCAGCAGCTATTGGTGTTCCGTCCGCAGCAGCTGGTTGACGCCCAGGTCCTGATCCGGGCGGTGAAAGGCAACCAGGCCGTTGTGCTCGATGCCAGCAGCGCAGACGACGGAGAAGCACAGCGACTGATTGATTTCGCCTGTGGCGGCATGGAGGCTATTGATGGCCAGGTGCATCGCATCGATGCCGAGACCTTTCTGTTCTCCCCTGCCCGGGGGCGGGTGGAGCACTGGCCGTTGAGTGCCTGATGCATCCGCAGGGCTAGGAGCAGACAATGGCCCTTGGTTCTCTTCAGGCAGCCATGGCCACCGGCATCACGGTCACCTCCAACCCGGATCCAGCGCAGCTGCAGAGGCTGGGAGTGATCGGCTGGCCCACCTGGGGCTGCGAGGTGAGCACCTTTCCCTGGACCTACGACGAACAGGAAACCTGTCTGTTGCTGGAGGGCGATGTCACCGTCACCCCCGATTGTGGAGAGCCGGTGCGGTTTGGAGCCGGTGATCTGGTGGTGTTTGACACCGGACTGAGCTGCACTTGGGAGGTGCATTCCCCAGTGCGCAAGCACTACCGCTTTGGTTGAGCACTGGCGCAAGAGTGCAGCCGCCAGAGTGGAGTTGATGCCGACACCGCCCCGCCCCAGCCCCCGCGAGAGCACCGAGGCGATGGTGCGCAACATCTGCCGGGAGCTGGCCGAGATAGAGCAGGCCATTAGCCGTTGCAGGGGCGATCGGGTCGCTGAACCCCGATTGACGGGCACCTGGCTGGCCCATCTGCTGATCAGCAGCAGCGAGCTACTCCAGAACCTGCTGATCGAGTCGGCTCGCAGGCCGCACTCCGACCCCTAGACCCCGCCCAGCACCAAGGAGAAAGTAAGGAGAGAAAGTGGAGCCCATAAAAAACCCGGGGTTGCCGGGGATGGATGACCCAGTTAAATCTGGGTGTGAGCGAGCTAACCCTGCGAGAAGTGGACGGCCAACACGCCCCCACTGGAGTTCGTCTCTGCCATTTGGTCCACGATTAAATCCTCTTGGATGCAGCAGAAGCCTTGGCCCCGGCCGAGGCGGACCTGCTGCCGGAGGTGATGCAGGACCCGGGCCTCCAGACCCGTTGCCTCCGGGATCTCCTCCCCTGGTGCATGAGCTCCACCTAGGAGCGAGCTTGGCTGAGACCCACTGAGGGAAGTCAGTCCCGGCCCTCAACAGGATTTTGCGGCGCTGAGCTCGGTCTTCGCTGAATCCTCTCTGGCGGATCTAGTTCTCTAGGGCCCTGCCCAAACGTCGGGGGAGGAAGCAAGTCATTTATGGCTCTACGGAGCTTCAGATCGGGGAGCCCTATAGAGGCCAACAGCGCCAGAGGACCAAACAAAAGCCCGCCAAAAAACCACCAACCAGCCTCGTGACCTTTTGATTGAGCAACAGTCCAGCTGAAACTGGCAAAGAGCAGCGAAAGGGCGATGAGGAGCGGGATTCCCACAGCTATGTGCTCAGGTCTTCGGAGCCCAGTCTGAGCATCCCGCTGAAGAATGTCTTCGGCTTGACTTCCGTGGATGTCTTTGGATCTCTCCAGCCTGCTGAAACAGCCCCCCATCCGGAAGCATCGGAGGCCGGTGGCGGAGCGGATGCTCTCCATAACTGGAAACCAGAACCAGGAAGCTGCTCCAGTCCGGCCGATTCAGTGGGGTTTCAGACCCCGCCGCACAGGCTCGTCCTCTCGATCTGCAGCACTGATCGCCGCCTGATCGCCACCCTTCAGCTGTTGAACGGGACCTGCTCGAGTGGGTTGATTTGGTGCCCGCTGCCCTGGGTTACTTGTCGTGACTGGGCTCGTAGGCCGTCAAATTGCTGTAGTTGGTACAATTTGCGCAGGTAAAGTGGGAGGGAGCGGCAATGCCGCACCCTCTTTTTTTTGGCTCAGCTCTCGGTCCGAGGGATGTTGTGGAGCGGCCCAGGGACTTCGCCAAGGGCCTCCCACAGCTCTTCCCGTGCATCGATGGTGTAACCCAGGCCAGCGGCTTGGGTGCCGAGCATCTCGTGGGATGCCTCGATTAGCGGCCCCCGGAGTTCTTCGATCATTTCCAGCGCCCCCTGCCAGGGGCTGGCGTCGTCACCGGCTTGTGCGAGCGCCCGCTGCCCCTGTGGGGAGGCAAGCGCCCAGTCCAGGACTTCGAGGAAGTCCTGCGTCCGGTGCCAGCCAAGGATGCTGGCGATTTCGGAGATTTTGTCTCCGATGTACTGCTGGTTCTCGAACCAGTCACGGTCCCAGGTCTGGGGGCCTTCGCCGGAGGCCGCTGCTGCATGGGCATCGGCCAGCCTCTTCTGCTGTGCGCGCGTTTGTATCGCCACTAGTTCTTCAATCGAGAACATGAGTCCGGGGACCGGCTGCATCTGGAAGCAGTCAGAGGATCCGAGGGAGGCGGCTTTCTTCGCCTGGAGTGTCTGGCAGGCCTGGATGGTGTGTTTGATGAATTTGAACATTGTGCTTATTTTTATTAAATAGTGGTTTCGATGGTCTGCGGCAGGACCTGAGCCCTGCCTGATGGTGTCCGCATCAGTCCATCCCTCCCCGATCGTGGCGGCGGATGAAGGATTCGACGCAGCGTTCGTAGCGCGGCGATTTCCGGCTGCGGTTGCCGTTGTACACCGATTCACCGGTCACGGGATCGGCGTAAACCGTTCCACAGCGGTGCTTTTTGACGATCAGGCCGGCTTGGCGTGCCTTGCGATCAGTCTGGATGGTCATGGGTTGCTGGGGGTAAAGAGGGAGGGAGGTGATTGCCTCGCCCAGAAAATGTAGCAGCTTTTTCGATGGCTTGGCAAGCAAGTCCTCTGGCGGCCTTCTACACGTTAGAGCTTAAAATTGCAGGTTAAAGTTTATAAGTAGCAGGTTGAAGTTTGAAGGTTGTAGGTTGGAGCTTGAAGGTTGCAGGTTAAAGTTTGAAGGTTGTAGGTTGGAGTTTGAAGGTTGCATGTTGCAGATTTATTTTTAGATTGTGCGTAGCAGATTTATTTTTAGAAGGCGCTACCGGGATTGGGTGGAGGGGCTTTAGCCCCTAGCCCCTGGTGCCTGCCTGCGGTAGCCGCTTGACTGCTGCCTAGTGATGCCATGCCCCGCGATCGCAAGGGGGCTCAGCTGGCGCTGGAGCTGGAGCCTGGGCTGATGCAGCGTCTACGGGCCCGGGCCGCGGCAGATGGCCGCCCTGTGGCTGTCCTGGTGCGCCGCTGGATGAAGCCGGCCTAGGTGGAGTGCTGGAGCAGCAGGCCACCACCGCGGCCCCTACTGCTGGCGCCGAGCTGCTGGCCCGGGTGGCTGCCCTGGAGGCCGCCGTAGCCGATCTGCAGCGCCCCGCATCCCCCGAACGGGTGAGGCCAGCAACCCGAACGGGTGAGCCCGTGACCCCTAAACGGGTGCCTATGGGCGCTGGGATGCTGGAGATCATCGGGGCCGCCCATCTGCAGGCTGCCGCCGCATCCCCCGAACGGGTGAGCCTGCAGGCCCAACCGGGTGAGCCCTTGCCCCTGCCTGAGCGCCGCCTAACCCCGGCCGAAGCGGCCGGCCTGCTCACCACCCCCGAGGTGGGAAAGTCCCTGGGCCTGTCCTCTGATTCAGCCCTGACTAACTGGATCGCCCGGGAGGCCAGCAAGCGAGACGGGAGCGCCGTGGGCGGGATCTACCGGGGCCACCGGCTGAGGGGAAAGGCCCTGCTGCCCGGGGGCAAAAACCTGGCTGGCTGTGGGAGCCGGTCTGGTGATTCCTAGCCTGCTGAATAGTGGTGCAACAATCATTGCCGCCAATGCAATCCGCTGAACGTGTACGTATATGAGACTCGATCTTGCAGTCTTGCTCGTTGATTGCTTTGCCTCTGCTGCCTCACGGGCTCAGGTGATTGAGCAGCATGCCAAGGATTGCTTGGAATATGGAGTTGATATCGCAGACGCAAGCTATATGAAAGAATATCAAAGAGAACAGGAGCGAACCTCAGGGATTTCTTCCTGGTTTTCTTTGTCCTCGGGCAATCATCTAAACCCTGATCCGCCGCCGCCTCCACCTGAATGCCAGTCAAATCCCGGGCCAAGTTTGCGTAGAAAGATCGCAAAAGGTGTAGTTAAAGGGGTTGCAAAAGGTGTAGGGAAAGGTGTCTCAACATTTTTTGACGAGTTTCGCCCTCGTTAGGTAGGGATGCAAAGGAGCGCCTAGGGGGACTGACTAGGGATGCCTAGTGGATTCTCTAGTGATGCCTAGTGCTGCCCCTTGCGTACAAGCCACAGCGAGGATTGTCTTCTGCTACGGCTACACATGGAGCTCATCAAAAAACCCCGGGGTTGGCGGGGGCGGTGGGTGATTGAGCCGAGCAGGGGTTCAGAAGCAGAAGGGCAGGAACTGGGTGCGGCAGGCGGCGTAGCCATCCACAAGGCCGCCGAGGCCGATTTGGTGGGCGATGCCAAAGCCGGTGAGGCCTTCCACCACGATGCCGATCACGATGCCGAGCATGGCAGCGCGGCCGTTAAACAGTTCAGCTCGTTTGAGCTGCTCCATGAGGTTCAGCTGTTCGGCGCTGGTATCGAGCAGCTTGTCGTTGGCGGGGGTGTTGGTCATGGGGATCTCCTGGGTGGTGTGAAACGAAACGGAAGCGTTGGCGTCAGTCGGCGATATTTGGCTGCAGCACTAGGGCACTGATCAGCCAGACACCAAACAGCAGCAGGGTGAGGGTGGTGAAGTAGTCGGCGCCCATGGCGATCAACCGAGCCCGATCTGGGAAAGGATGCCCTGGCCGGTGAGCAGCTCGGTGCCCAGGCCGATCACGAAACCGAGCATGGCCAGGCGACCGTTCCAGGTTTCGGCGAAGGCGACAAAGCCAAAGCGGGGAGTGGAGTCAGCCATGCGTATTTCAATTTGCTATGGCAATTGTAACGGCATGTGAAGGGGCTGGGCCATTACGGGTTCCCGCATCGCTCTGAGTGGTGGGGGCTTCTGCATCAGCAGTCAGCCTGGGGCTCCATGCCCTCCTCAACAGCAGCTGCTGCCGCACGCCCCGCAGTTCTTTTTCAAGGTGGTTGGCGCGGCGCCGTGCGGCCTTACTTCTGA
>CAMAPJ010000126.1 GCA_945860085.1 Synechococcus sp. UW140
AGATTTAAAGATCGCCAAAGCAAGCTATCTCTCCATAGTATCGATGCCTTAATGAATCGCTCCCACCAGCGCAGGCTGCCATAGGGCCTGACCGCATAGCCCTGACCGCCCCAGGGACGACATTGCCAGGCAGGGGCAAAAAACACCAAGCCGCCTGGCTTGAGGAGTCGTTTGATTTCAAGCATGCCCGCTTGAAGATCTGGGAAATGCGCATACGCAAACAAGGTCCATATGGCGTCAAAGCTTTCACTTGGAAGGGGATAGCCATTTCCCCCGTGAACGACATAATTCTTGTGATAATTAACCCCCAAACCCGCCGATACATCCGCGCCCCAGTAGTCATCGACCATATCCTGGAATCTGCCAATGCCAGAGCCTATCTCTAGGCATCTTTTGCCTGCAAGGCCATTCTCATCAATAAAACTTTTCAGATCCCGATAGTAATAGTGACTCTGCAGAGGCAAAGAGGGACTATCTGCCAAATAATTACCATCGACTCGATTCTCGTAAAACTGCTGATAAGTCGCCATCACCTGGATACTGCAATGACGCTTACACTGCCATGACTTGCCCGCACCAAAACCACCAGGCCCTCAAGCGATGCGCAACTGCGGCAAGTCGCCGCAGGTTCCATGGCTGCTTAGCAAGCAGTCGTATAACCATGCCAGGCTGGATTAAGAATTGAGTGGCTGGGCAACCCCCCCCCTGTAGTAGCAAGTCCCTAGACCCTCAAATATCGCCTTTCTAACTGTAGGCAGCAGTGCCGGAGATCCCATCCCCTAGATCGACTATCAAGGCATGCATTAACGGATTACGCCATAAACCCAAGCCACCTTTATGATCCATCGGAACGAAGGCAAACATCACCCGGCAGCGATATGCTGCGAGCAACATAGAGGCCACCAAAAAGACCGCCAATCCGACCTAATCGCCGCCTAAGAGAGCAAAATCTCACTCCCAATCACCTTGTTCCCACCGGCAGATTCATCCCAACAACCTTTCAGCCCTTCAGCCCAAACCATGGATTGATCAGACACCTTAACCGTGCCCATAGCGGCCTCGATCAAGGGCATCTCGCCCCGACTATCTAACCGAAGGCCTGCGTTCAACTAGGACCATGCTTTTCCTTCGGAACAGCTTGGCACTCGAAGAAAGCGAATAACATAGAGACCATCCTCAGTGGGCTACGTTGCCAATATCTTTCTACTCCAGAACTGAATGTGCCCGCCACACCAAAACGCCGTCAGGCGATGGGGCTATTAAAGATGCTCCACGCCCTCAGTGGAAACAACCGTTTCAAATGGCCCTTCGCTCAAAAGGGCTGGATCCGGTCCATCCTCGCTATGGCCCGGACAAAACCCAATCCAGGGGAAGCGATGTCTCGCGGCATCAATGCCGCCCCTGTGAGCCTCAACGCCCACAACCTGATAGCCCGCTGCGCCCATGGCCGCGCACACGGCCCCTTACCGCTGCCCAGGTCCAGGACCCGCCTAGCCGCCGCCTTAGCAAGTACAGCAAGAATGCAAAGTTCTTGATAGGCACAGGTATGGAGCGGTGGCCATGACTCCATCCATGGTCACTGGACTGGTTCGGGGCGATCGCGCCGAACGGGCCAAAACTGCCTGGCGCCCGATGGATCCGGGCCCCAGTCAGCCCAACCAGGGATCCAGGAAACTCAATGGCCGGGCCATGGTGGCCGAAAAACCGAGGATGCCCCGGTCGATGTGGCGGTAGAGCAGGGAGTCGTCGGCCTCGAGCAGGAAGGTGCCGCCCCGCTGGGTGAGGAAGTCGTCGCGGGGGACATAGCTGCGCCAGTGGCCGAGCACTTCGGCCATGTTCCGCAGGCGCACCGTGGCTAGCTCGAAGGGCCGCAGAAACCCCGAACCACCCGCCCGGGCGAAGAACGATCCCTGGATCGGCGGTAGGGGGCCCGCCTGGATGGTCTCGTCGTCGGCGATGCGCTGGGGGGCGCTGCGATCGCCGGTGTAGCCGCGCAGCACCTCCGCCAGGGTGCCGGGGGAGCCGATTCCAGCGCACATCAGCAAGAGATTCGGCCAGGGTCCGCCCCCCTGGGTCAGACCGGCGTAGAGCCCCAGGGCCTGGTGCAGCTGGGGCTCGGGATCCACCAGCAGCCGCTCCCTGGGGAGGCCCGTGAAGGCACAGAAGCGCTCGCGGCTCTCCTGATTGCCGATGCCGATCGCCAGCAGAGCGATGCCCGCAGCCTCCAGCTGGGGCAGGGCACTAACCAAGGCCTGGGCGTATTCGAGGCTGTCGAAATCGCCCAGCTGGGGCAGCAGCACCACCAACCGCCGCCGGCCCGGGCCCATGCCCTCCACCGCAGCGAGTCGCTCCAGCAAGGCCGGCGGGGCCAGGGCCGCCCCAGCCGCGGGCGAGCCCTTAGCGCCATCGCCTTCAGCGACAGCGTTCTCAGCGACAGCCTTCTCAGCGAAATCCTGGTGGGCGGAATCTCTGTCGGTGGGGGCGGGCACGGGCAAGGCGGAACTCAAGGCGCCACAAGGGTGGCGCGGCTGAGGAAGGCATCGGCGGCGGCGGTCAAGGCCTGGCGTCGAGCCGGCTCAATCCGATCCAGCAGGTGCACCATCATCGAGAGGCGCGGATTGCCCTGAAAAAAGGAGCGGTGGCGCTCGATGAAGCGCCAGTAGAGCCCATCCCAGGTTTCACACCAGGGACCGCGCTTGTAATCCCCCATCTTGAGGATGTAATTGGAGCCGCAGATGTAGGGCTTAGTGGCAAAGATGCCGCCATCGCTCATCTGGCCCATGCCATAGACATTCGGGCCCATCACCCACTCATAGGAATCGAGGTAGCGCTCCATGAACCAGCGGTGCACCTCGCCCGGATGGACCTCACAGAGCAACATCAAGCTGCTGATCACCATCAGGCGCTCGATGTGGTGGTTGTAACCGAGCCGGTTCACCCGCCGGATTGCCTGGTCCAGCGGCGGCAGGCCGGTGCTGCCGTCGTCCCAGCAGGGGGCCAGCCGGCGCTGGTGGTTCCAAAAGTTGGCGCTGGCCTGGCGCTCGCCGTGGACCCGATCGATGCCGCGCACAAACTCGCGCCAACCAATCACCTGCCGCAGGAAACCCTCCAGGGATGCGATCGGCACCGGCTCGGCGCTGACCTGGCGGCTGGCGACCTGGGCCAGGCAGGCCTCGATCACGGCGGCCGGCGTCAATAGACCGATGTTGAGCAGGGGCGAGAGCAGGGAATGGTGCAGGGTGTCGTGGCTTTGGCTGAGGGCGTCTTCGTAGGGGCCAAAACCGGCCAGCCGCTCCTCCAAAAAGCGGTCCAGCCAGGCCTGGGCCTGGGGGTGGTCGTAGGGAATCCAGAGGGGGCCGAGCTCGCCGGGGTGGCTGGCGAAGTGGCGGCCGATCAGGGCGCGCACCGCCGGCTCGTGGGGGCTGGCGGGCACCGGCGGCAGGGGCGGCTCCAAGTAGCCCTTGGGCAGGCGGCGTCGGTTCTCGGCATCAAAACTCCAGCGGCCGCCGGTGGGGGTGCCATCGGCCTCTAGCAATAGGCCGAGCCGGCGGCGCTGGCGCTCGTAGAAGCTCTTCATCAGCGGCCGGCGCCGCCCTTCAAACCAGGCCCGGCTCTCGGCAACCGATTCCAAAAAGGCGGGCGACGGCAGCACCGTTAACGCCACCGCTTGCTCCTGGCAGAAGCGCTCGAGCCGGGCCCCAAAGCGGCGATCGGCGATCTCAGCCACGCGCAACTCCCCCTGGCCCGCCAGCTCGGCGGCCAGCCGCTGCCAGAAGGAGCAATCAACCGAATCGGGCAGCTCGAAATAGCGCACCGCCACGCCGCGCTCCAGCAGGGCATCACGGAAGCTGCGCATGGCCACGAAGGTGTGCAGCAGTCGCAGCTGGTGGTAGCGGTAGGCGGAGGCCACGGCCAGGTCTTCCACCATCACCACGGCATCGCCGGCCGCAAGCTGCAGGGGCGAGGGGCTAAACCAGCCCTGGTGCAGCTGGTCGCCCAGGATCAAGGTGAGGGTCATGGGTGGGGGCTCATGGGCTCAGGACCAGCGCTGGCGGTGGATTTGCTCGGGGTCATAGAGACCTACTTGGCGCTCAAGGTCGAAGCGGCGGGGCGAGCCGCCGAAGCTGCGGGGGTCGGAGCCCACCCCGGCCAGGTAGGCCCAGTTGCCCGTGTTTAGAGCCGGCTCGGCATCGATCAACCACCACTCAAAGAAGCGGGCGCCCCAGATCCAGGGCAACTGCAGGCTGTTGATGAAGTGGGAGGCCACCCACTGGCGGCCCCGGTTGGAGAGGTAGCCCGTAGCGAGGAGCTCGCGCAGCTGGGCATCGATCAGGGGATGGCCGCCATCGGCGCAGCACCAACGGGCGAACAGCTCCCGGTCCTCGATCCAGGCCGGCTGGCGGTTCTGGAGTCCGGACGAACGATGGAAGGCGGCGCCGTGGCGCTGCTCCGACCAGAGGAAGAACTCGCGCCAGAGCAACTCCTGCTTCAGCCACTCGGAGCCCTCATCGGCGCCTTGGCGGGCCTGGTACTCGAGCACCACCTGCCAAATACGGCGCACGGACAGGGACCCCAGGGCCAAAAAGGGCGAGAGCTTCGAGGAGAACTCGGTGCCCACCAGGCCGTTGCGGCGGGCCTTGTAGTGACGCAGGCCATCGGAGCCGCCACAGAAGTGCTGGAGCCGGGCCAGGGCCGTGGGCTCATCGCCCCGAAATGGGAAGGCGCTGCGGGGGTCGCTTTGGGGATCCAAGTAAGGCTCCCCCAAGGAAACGGCCCCCTCGGCGGACCCGGAGCACGGGCCGCGATCGGCTGCCGGATCCGGATTAACGGGCCGCAGCCATTCCCGGGGCCAGGCCTCGGGCCAGTCCGCCGCCGTCCAGCCCAGGCCGCTGAGATCGGGCGGGGGCAAGGGGGCTTCAGGCGGGCGATCCAGGCTGCGGCGGAAGTCGCTGAACACCAGGGGGAAGCGCCCAGGGGCGATGGGCCAGTCAGCAAACAGCCGGCTTTGCTTGGCCTGGAACAGCCGATTCGGACGCAGCAGCGGGCGGATCTCGTCCAGGGCGGCGGCGGTGGTCTGTTGGGGGAAGGCCAGCAGGGGAATGCCCTGGGCCGCCAGGCGCGAGCGCAAGGACGCCAGGGCCTGGGCCTCGATGCGGCGCTGGTGGGGGCCGCGCAGGCGCTGGCCCTCGGGCCGGGTGGCCAGCACCACCAAACGGCTCCCTGGCTGACGGCGGG
>CAMAPJ010000127.1 GCA_945860085.1 Synechococcus sp. UW140
CTTCCCAGGCCTGGTCCTGGTCCTGGGAGGCGGCCGGGTCCTGGGGATCGGCGAGCCAACCCAGCCAGGGCAGGCCATCGCAGCGCCGGTCGGCAGCCAGCCAGGGGCCGCCCCACTGGATCAGACCCAGTAGGGGCACCCCCTGGCTCTTCAGCAGGGCGTGGTACGCCGCCGCCGGGCCCATGGCGGCGGCGGCGGCCGGGACCAGCAGCAGCGTGGGCTGGCGCCAGGCACCAAGGGCCTCGGCCCAGCAGCCCTGGCCAGGGAGAAAGGCGCCCGGATCAAGGGGCAGGGGCCAGAACCAGGGCCCGGGTTGCTGGGCCAGGGCGGCTAGCTGGCGTGGGGGATCGGCCAGGGCTGCGGCGCCGTCGGGGGGGGGCGAATCGAAAGACTTTCGAGAGGATTCCAGCGGGCCGCCTACCAGCCCCGCCGCCCCTAACTCGGCCCCTAGCTCGGCCCCTAATTCAGCCCCTAACTCGGCCGCCAACACGGCCGAGCCCAGATCAGGACCTGCCAAGGGGCCTGCCAGGGGGCCTGCCAGGGGTCGGGGTGGCTGCAAGGGGGCCAGCAGGGCAGCCAGGCCGCTCAGCGCAGCGGGCGGAACCCCGCCCGGGGCCACCACCACCCAGCCGCGGGACAAATCAGGCGCCTCAGGCCTGGAAGCAGGCCGGGCTCGGGCGCCCGGGTCCAAGCGCCCGTTGGCTGCAGAGACGGCTGGAAAGCTTGCGTCGGGAGCAGCTTGGACATCGGCTCTGAACTCGGCCATGGAGTGCAACTGCATCAACGGATGGATCCGATCCGCACCGGATGACTCGTACGATCAGATTTCAGCCGATCACGCCAGCACCCGCCGTGACCAGTTTTCTGTCCGCTGAGCGGGTTGAACAAGTCAGCGTCAACCATGACACCCGGCGGCTCAGGCTGTTCAGCGGCACCTCCAACCCGGCCCTAGCCCGGGAGATCGGCGACTACCTCGGCGTGCCTGATGGCCCGAGGGTGATCAAACGCTTCGCCGACGGCGAGCTCTACGTGCAGATCCAGGAGTCGATCCGGGGCTGCGATGTGTTCCTGATCCAGCCCACCTGCGCGCCGGTCAACGACCACGTGATGGAGCTTTTGATCATGGTGGATGCCTGCCGCCGCGCCTCGGCCCGGCAGATCACCGCCGTGGTGCCCTACTACGGCTACGCCCGCGCCGACCGCAAAACCGCCGGCCGCGAATCGATCACGGCCAAGATGGTCGCCAACTTGCTGGTGACCTCGGGTGTGGACCGGGTGCTGGCCATGGACCTGCATTCGGCCCAGATCCAGGGCTACTTCGACATCCCCTGCGACCACATCTACGGCTCGCCGGTGCTGGTGGACTACCTGATGGGCCGGGACCTGGGCGAGGTGGTGGTGGTCTCCCCGGATGTGGGTGGCGTGGCCCGGGCCCGGGCCTTCGCCAAGCAGATGCACGATGCGCCCCTGGCGATCATCGACAAGCGCCGCTCGGGCCACAACGTGGCCGAAAGCCTGACTGTGATTGGCGATGTAGCCGGCAAAACGGCCGTGTTGATCGACGACATGATCGACACCGGCGGCACGATTACCCAGGGGGCCCGGCTACTGCGCAAGCGCGGCGCCAGCCGGGTGCTGGCCTGCGCCACCCACCCGGTGTTCTCGCCGCCGGCCCTGGAGCGGCTGGCCGAGCCGGGTCTATTCGAGGAGGTGATAGTGACGAACAGCATTCCGATTGCGCCGGAGCGGTTGATTCCGCAGTTGCAGGTGTTGTCAGTGGCCAAGATGTTGGGCGAAGCGATCTGGCGCATCCATGAGGAGAGTTCGGTCAGTTCGATGTTCCGTTGAGGGTGGCTTTGCCCATGGCGGGACGGCGCCGCTGGATCGTCAGCTTTCGTCAGGGAGCGCTCTTTGCCCTACTGGGCTTGGGCCTTCAGGCGTTTGCCGAACCCCTGGCGGCCCGGGCCACCCCGCGGGTGGGGGTGTGGCTGACCAACAGCCCCAGCCCCCTCTACTACGACGCCGGCCGGCTCGATCGGGCCGTGGACGAACTGGCTGAGGCGGGCTTCAACACCCTCTACCCGAATGTGTGGAGCCGGGGCACCACCTTCCACGCCAGCCGCTGGGCGCCGCTGGAGCCGGCCCTGCGCCAGGCCAACGGCGGGCTGGATCCGATTTGTCGCCTCACCCAGGCGGCCCACCGGCGGGGCCTGCAGGTGATCCCCTGGTTTGAATACGGCCTGATGGAGCCCGCCGATGCCGAGGTGGTGCGCCAACACCCGGAGTGGGTGCTGCAGAAGCTCGATGGCTCCAGCCTCACCACCATGCATGGCCGCAACGACCGGGTCTGGCTGAACCCGGCCCATCCGGGCGTGCGTCAACGCTTCATCGGTCTGATTAGCGAAATCGTGCAGCGCTGCGGCGTAGATGGCATCCAGCTCGATGACCACTTCGCCTGGCCGGTGGAACTGGGCTACGACCCCTACAGCCGGGCCCTTTACGCCCAGGACACGGGACGGCAACCCCCGGACAATTACACCGATCGGGCCTGGATGACCTGGCGCCGCCACCGGCTCACCGACCTGCTGAATGAATTACGCGACAGCCTCAAACGGGCCAGTAAGGGTCGCGCCTATGTGAGCCTGTCGCCGGGTCCCTTTCGCTTCGCCTATAACAACTGGCTGCAGGACTGGGAGATCTGGGCCCTGGGCGGCCTGATCGAAGAGCTGGTAGTGCAGAACTACGCCTATTCCCTGCCCGGGTTCACCAAAGATCTCGACCAGCCAGCCCTACTCAAGGCCCGCACCTGGGGCATCCCGGTGGAGATCGGCATCCTGGCCGGTTTCGGCGGGCGTACCACCTCCCTGCCGATGCTGCGCGACAAGGTGCAACGGACGAACGCGCGGGGCATGGGGGTGATCTTTTTCTACTGGGAAGGCCTCTGGGGGCAATATGCGGGGCCGGAAGGTGCCCAGCTGCGCCAGGCCGGCTTTCGCCAGATCAACGGGCTTGGTGGGGCGGTGATCGGACCGGGGGAACTGCCGGGCCTGCCGCGCTGAGGCAGCATGGCTGCAACCAAGCTGCAAGCAACTAGGGAATCGATAATCGACAAGGTTTATTTCAAAGGCTGCTTTTGGCAATCAGCTCCAGCTCAAAAATCACGGCTGCCTTAATCGAATCAGCGGCAATGCCATCGCAATCTTGGAGCAACAGAAGCAGGTCTTGGCGCTGCCTGATGTTGATTTGATGAATGCTCTGGAACAGAGATTCTGCCTCCTGGCCAGCGCCAAGTCGCTTTAGCACTTCGCGCAGATAGGCATAGGGCTGCTCGGGCACACTGCTATTTCCGATTGGCAGGCCGCTGAGCAGGAAGGCTCCATTTGCCTGAGCCAGGTTAATCCTGTCGTCCACCAGGGGCCGACCGTCACAGTGGATAGCAAAAGCGCACGTTTGGATATCAAGTTGAAACGGGAAGGAGAAGGCTGTTGTTTCCGGGCAAGTAAAGCCGTAGTCAAACAGCCTGACCAGGGGACTACTTTCACTGTATTTAAATGTCAGCTCAGCATCCCTTAGCGGCATGGTAGGAGTGGACAGCCCGGTGTGCAAAAGCCGAAACGGAGGTGAAGCCCAGTCGTGATTCACCAGCTCCCAAAGGGGAGCAATTACGGGCTGACCCTTAAAGGACACCTTGCGAGATGCCAAAAACCGTGTAAAAAGCAGTTGATCCCAAGCTCCACGTTGACGTACGTTTAGGTGTAACAAGTTGTGCTGAGCTAATTTCTGAAGGACAGATGCAGGCAACTCAACTAGACTGCGCTCGAAGCCATCGATCGCAAGCCTACCGCCATGCCCCCAGGAAAAATTAGCTTGATAGACCTCAAAGAACTGCTTGAAGTCAGCAGCAAAAGGTGCTGAGGACTTTAACTTCACCGCTCCACTATCAAGACAAATATCCCTTAACGGCACAAGCAGACTTTCGGGCACAAAAATGGTACTGGGCAAACTTGGCTTGAGAGGGAAAATGCCCCGGCCAAGCGGTCCCTCACCTTGGCAGACATTGTCGGCGATGCCACCCAAGCCGCAAAAAGTCTCAAGCAACAGGTGCCAATCAAAGCCTTCCAAAGGAAGAATACTATTGATAACGTGGAGAGTAGCACAAGCACTAGCACCCCAATCCACCCAATAGGGGCTCAGGCAAAACGAACAGGCTGCTAAGAGGTGACAATAAAAGCCAACTTACAGCGCTTATATGAACGCAAATAAAGCAGCTAAAGAATTGCAAAATTCAACTGATTTAGTATCAGGCCGATGCCAGGCAGGCCGGTGTCTGCAAGGCCGTTGCCAGCTGCCTTGAAATTTGCTTAAAGTGCTTAAAACTTGAGCCGTGCCCCCTCAGGCGCCAGTACCCCTGTATCACTTCATTTCCGGCCTGCCCCGCTCAGGCTCCACGCTGCTAGCAGCCATCCTGCGCCAAAACCCCCGGTTCCATGCAGGCATGACCAGCCCGGTGGGTGCCTTAGTCAGCGGGCTGGTGGCCCAGGTGAGTGCAGGCAGCGAATTCGCCACCATGGTGGATGGCGAGCAGCGCCGAACACTGGTACGCGGAATTTTTGACGCATATTATCATCGGGAGCACGAAAAAGCGGTGATTTTCGATACGAATCGCCATTGGTGCGCCAAGCTCAATCTAGTACTCGAGCAATTCCCCAGCGCCAAGGTGATTGCCTGCGTGCGCAATGTGGCCTGGGTGATGGATAGTTTCGAGCGGCTCTACCGCGCCAACCCCTACGAACACACCAAACTATTCGCCAATGGGGGCCGCAGCACAGTTCAAAGTCGCCTTGAAGGCCTGGCCCAACATGACAACGTGGTTGGCTTTGCCTGGGCAGCCCTGCGCGAGGCCTATTACGGGCCCCTAGGAGTTTGTTGCCAATAGAGAAGCAGCCTGCCTGAGACGGCGTACGGCAGCACTGAGCAGGACCGCTGCGGCTCTGTTCTGCTGCCCTAGGAACCTGTTGCGCATAGAACAGCTCTCCAGTTCTCCACAGACGACCTTAAATCTGCCCAGATCACAGTGACTGCAATGGATCTGGGCGATAGAATGGGCCATGCAGAAGCCCAAATCCTTCCGCCCCTGGCAGCCGGAGCAAAC
>CAMAPJ010000128.1 GCA_945860085.1 Synechococcus sp. UW140
CAGCTGGAGTTTGTGCGGCTGCGGGAGATGACGGCCCAGGTGAAGGCCACCACCAAAAAGAGCTCCACCGTGCCGGCCTGGGCCGGCGGCCAGATGGCCCTCTCCGATCTGCTCAGCCAGCACTTACGCGCCGAAGTGGATCGTTGCGCCCGCGCCCTGGCGGGGGAAGCCAAGCTCGACAGCCCCGAACTTGTGGCCCTCGAGCCCCTGCTGCAGCGCCAGGTGCAGCTCTCGCGGCTGCCTAGGCAGCACGAATTGCTGGTGGAGGTGTGCAACAGCCGCGAGGGCAGCCACCTCTATGCCTATCCATTTGAAGGGCGCTTTGTGCATGAGGGCCTGGGCTTTCTCTGGGCCTGGCGCCTGGCCCGCCACCAAGCCAGCACGATCACCGTGTCGGTAAACGACTACGGCTTTGAGCTCTTGGCCCCCAAGGGCTACCCCTTCGAGGAGCTGTTCGCCCTGCACGGAGATGCCCTGCTCGACGGCGCCAACCTGGAGTCCGATCTCCAACAAGCCATCAATCTCTCGGAGCTCTGCCGCCGGCGCTTCCGGGCGATTGCCCAGATCAGCGGGTTGGTTCGCAACGGCTATCCCGGCCAGGCCAAGTCGGGGGGCCAATTGCAGATCAGCGCCGCCCTGCTCTTCGATGTGTTCAGCCGCCACGAACCGGGCCATCTCCTACTGGCCCAGGCCCGATCTGAGGTGCTCAGCGACCAGCTGGACCTCCCCCGCATCACCGGTGCCCTCGAGCGACTCCAACGCTGCACCCTGCAGCTGGAGGCCCCCCCCAGGCCCGGGCCCCTGGCCTTTCCGCTGTTGGCGGAGCGCCTCAACAACCGGATGAGCAATGAATCCTTGCTGGAGCGCCTGGAACGGTTGCGCCAGGAGGCTAAGCGTGCCGAAGGCACCATCGCTAGGGCATGAAGGACGTCAGCCCCCCATTGATACTTCGTCTGTTGCTCGCAAGCTCACGGAGCCAAGCCAGCCCCGCAACAGCGGAGCATATTTCCGCCCAGCAATTTTACGTATACAAAAAGCGTATTTCTATGCTTATCAGGAATAGACAGCAACCCCTCATGCCAGATCACGGCGCAGTCCGAGCAAAACCCGTGCATTGGGCAAGCAATTGCGCAACATTCCGCAACCCATTTATCCTTAGTCGAGACAGCGTGTATAGTTGAAAAAACGAATCCCCCCCCCCCGCTATGTCGGAGGCTCAAGGGCTTTATAGCGAATCTCTAAACGAGAGCAGTGGGCAGGCCCCACCAGAGGAAAGCATTGAAGCCCAGCAGAACGGCGATCGCCCCTTCGTGCTGGCCAATGCCCTTGGAGAGGTTGTGGCAATCAATGCGGCGTTTCAGAACACCTACGGCTGGACTGAGGATCAACTGCGTGGTCAGTCGTTGAGCTTGATTCTTCCGGGAGCCTTTCGGATGTCCCACCAGCTGGGATTCTCCCGGTTCCAAGCCACGGAGCAGTCCACGATTTTGGCCCATCCCCTCCGGCTCAAGACCGTCTGTGCCGACGGCTCGGAAGTGGTGTCGGAGAATTTCATCCTCGGTGAGAAGCGAGAGGCCGGCTGGGTGTTCGGAGCCACCCTCACGCCGCTGCCGGACTGCATCGAAACTGATGCCTGATGACACGCTGATCCAGGAGATACGCCGCACCCTCACCCGAATGGATTCGGCTCTGGGGGAGATCAGTGAAGGGCTGGTACTAGTCAATGAAGCTGGTGAGATCGAATGGTCCAACACCTCCTTTGATGCCCTCATAGGGAGATCGAGGCTGGCCATTATCGGGCTGAATCTCTATACCATTATACCTCTAAATATCGTTGGCATTCCAATGCTGACCATGGAGCAGGTCCGCGGAGGAATCGCGAAGAAGGGCCGCATCATCTCAATCCTTAGACGGAATCCAGTCCATGCCCTCGAGGTGGAATGGTGGCCGGTCACTTCTGAAGAGCCGAATCCGCTACTTTTTGTCTTCCGTGACATCAGCGATCGCATCACACTAGAGGAGCTGCAGGAGAAAATTACTCATACTGAACAGAATTGGGTGGAAACGAATGAGTTTCTATCCGACCACCGGCTACCCACCAACCGGAGGAATTATTGGCTGAATTCCTGGAGAAAGTCCTGGGAAACGGCAACCAAAATTACAACGCTTCCGTGGATCGTTTTGGCAAGTGGACTGCTAATAACTGCAGGCATTAGCGAACAGGCAAGACGCTTAGTCGTCCAGGAACATCTGAGGATCGAAAACACTCTTCTCGACAATGTGGTGGACGCCATTCAGGCGAAGCTAGAGATCGATATTGCCATTCTCGGCTCACTAACAGGTCTACTGAATGCCTCCAATCAAGTGAGTCGTGACAAATTCAACACCTTTTACGAATCCGTGATACTCCACACGCGAGAACCACACGGCGTACAAGCAATCGGTTTCGCACGCTGGATTCCGGCGACGGAACTGACAACCTTTGAAAGCAGAATCCGAACTGAGAGGTTCCCAGACTTTTCTGTTCACCCCCCAGGCCTGCGCCAGAGTTACAGCGCCATTGAGCTTCTCGAGCCCTTTGATGGGCGCAACCAGAGGGCTTTTGGATACGACATGTACTCCGAACCAATCCGTCGTGAAGCGATGCAGCGGGCAGCGGAATCAGGCCGCGCTGCCCTGAGCGGCAAGGTGCTCCTGGTTCAGGGAACCGTACAGGACCCGCAGCAAGGAGCATTGATCTATTTACCGGTGTATGCCGATAAGGGACTACCGAGTCAAGCAAGCAAGCGCCGTCTGGTGGGCTGGACCTATACAGAACTGCGCCTGAAAGATCTGGTAAAGACTGCCCTGGACACGGTTGACAACGTCGATCTCAATGGCAGCGCAGTGCTGATTTTCGACGGCAACCAACCCCTCGCGTCCAACCTCCTCTTCGACAACCAGAACCTCCTGCGCCGCAATCAAGTTCGCCATCCCTCCTACGAGCGCCTCAACTTCGCCGGCCGTACTTGGCTTGTGGGGGTGCAGCTCTCCCCCCTGCTTGTCGGACCAAACGGGATCAATGCCTCCCTCTGGTTCAACCTCCTGCTTGGCAGAGGCGGCAGCGTGATCGGCGCCCTGATCACCCGAATCCTGGTCAGCAACCATCAGGCCACCAAAGAGGCCCTGGCGATCAGCGAAAAAGCCGGCCGGGAACGGGCCCTGGCCACGACCGTTTTCGAGGAGAGCGGCCAGGCCATCGTGGTGAGCAATCCTGAGGGCCGCATCGTGCAGGCCAACAGCTCCTTCAGCCAGCTCAGCGGCTACCGGATTTCAGAAATCAAAGGACAGCGCACCAGCCTGCTCAAATCCGGCCGCCATGACGCCGCCTTCTACAAGGCGATGTGGGATGAACTGCTCCAGAAGGGCTTCTGGGAGGGTGACGTCTGGAATCGGCTGCGCAGCGGTGAGGTCCGTCGCCATCACCTCAGCATCACCACCGTGCGGGATGAAAATCTCCAACCCCGGTACTACGTGGGCATGCTTCAGGACGTGACCGAGCATCATCAGGCCGAGGAAGCGGTCCGCTTCATGGCCCAGCACGACGCCCTCACGGGCCTGGCCAACCGCGCCATGCTCATGGAGCAACTGGAGCGCCAGCTGGCCCTGGCCAAACGCCATGGCCATGGGGTGGCCCTGCTCTACCTCGATCTCAATGGCTTCAAGCCCGTGAATGACCGGTTCGGCCACAACGTGGGGGATCAGGTGCTGCAGATCGTGGCGCAGCGGTTTCTCAAGGTCATCCGCGACGGCGACCTGCTCTGCCGCCAGGGCGGCGATGAATTCGTGGTGCTCGTGCCAGAAGCGGGCAGCACCGACGAGTTGCTGAAGATGGGATGGAAACTGGTGCAGGCCAGCCGAGACCCCTTCCTCGAGCTAGACCCGGCCATTGTGCTTTCGGCCAGCGTCGGTGTCGCCCGCTTTCCGGAGCACGGCAACACAAGCGAGCAGCTGCTGGCGGCAGCAGATAACGCCATGTACGCCGCCAAGCGAGCCAAAACAAATCCTGTGCAGGTGTGCCGTGGCTCCAAGCCTCAGGCAACAGCTAGCTCAGGCCTGCTCAAGTCGCTTGACGATCACAGCCATCAGAGCCAAGGAACCGGCCAGAGCAATCAACAAGGCGATGGTCATGGCTGACGTGTCTAGTGCTGCGCCAATTATCGCCGCTGAAGGGTCAAAGCCATCCCTCTGCAGCCAATGGCGTTCAGCCCGAGGTGCGGAGAAGGCCAGCCTCTATCGCATTGCCGACATTCAAAGGCTCTGCCGCAACTCCTGAACCACCCAGCCCTAATCCATGACCCTGAAGCTCTACGGCGGCGCCCGCAGCCGCGCCTCCATGCCCCGCTGGTATCTGGAGGAAAAGGGGATTGCCTACGACTGGATTCAGCTCGACATGAAGGCAGATGAGCACAAAGGGGAGAGTTTTTGTGCCATCAACCCCTTCGCCAAGGTGCCAGCGCTGGTGGATGAGTCGCTGCAAGCACCAGGCGACAAACCGCTGCAGCTGTTTGAAAGCGGCGCAATTCTGCTGCACCTAGCCGATCGCCACGCCAACGAATTCACTGGCACGGCAGCTGAGGTGGCGGCCCAGCGAGCCCTGGCAAACCAGTGGATCCTGTTTGCCAATGCCACCCTGGCAGTGGCGTTGATTGTGCCTACCACCCGGGAGCGGGAATTCCCGCAGTTGATGGGGGTGCTTGATGGGCTGCTGGCAGGCGGCCGCTCGCTGCTGGCAGGGCCCTGGGGCGATCCAGCCTGGAGCGTTGCCGACTGCGCCGTAAATGCATATCTGGCCTATCTGCCGATCTTCTTCCCCCAGATCGATCTAACGCCCTACCCCAACGTGCAGGCCACGATTGCCGCAACCCAGGCCCGGCCGGCCTACCAACGCGGCATGGGCAGGGCTTGAATCAGGATCTTTGGGATTCCGCCAGAAGGGTCCCAGCCAAGCAGGCACCCTCCAGGTCGGCTCCCTGCAGCTGGGTATCGCGCAGGTCGCAACCACTTAGATCCGCCTGGCGCAGATTGCAGCTACG
>CAMAPJ010000129.1 GCA_945860085.1 Synechococcus sp. UW140
GTTTTGAGCTGTCCTGGAAAACCCTCAAGGATCTCCTTGCCTATGAGGGCATCGATGCCCTGCTGCCCCGCGAGGTGCTGCGCCAGGCCTTTGCCTATGGCCTGGTTAGCGATGGCCAGCTCTGGATCGAGATGCTGGAGCAACGCAACCTGATGGCCCACACCTACGACGTCCATCGGGCCCAGCAGGCCCTGGCGATGATCCGGGATCGTTTTGCCCCGGCCTTGCTAACCCAGGCAGCGGCTTTGGAGCAGCGGCCATGACCCTGGCCAAGAGCCTGCCGACCTCCCCAGGGGCCCTTCCAGGTCAAGCCGCGGGGTTGACATCTGTCCCAGACCTCGGTGGCCTGCCGCCGCAAACGCTTGTCCAGATCCAGGCGGTCCTACAGGCCGTTCCCCAGATCCGCTGGCTCAAGCTCTATGGCTCCAGGGCCATGGGCAACTACAGGCCCGGTTCCGACATTGATCTGGCCTTCAGCAGTCCTGTCGATTGCACGGCCCAGCTAGCGGGGGCCTTTGAGGAGCTGCCGATCCCCTACCAAGTCGATGTCACCCACTGGGAAAGCCTGGCCCATGACGGCCTGCGCCACCACATCGAGCAGGTGGGCATCCTTCTTAGCGGGTCTGAACTGAACGGGTCTGAACTGATCTGAACTGGTCAGATCAGAGCTGAGCTCAGCTGCTCAATCCCAGGTCAGACCTAGGGCTCGAACTTGTTCTTGCCACCACCCAGGTCATGCTGCCGCTGGGTTGGGGTGCCGGGGGAGTTGATTAATGGCGGCGCGGCGCAGTTCCCGGCGGCATCTGCGGCGTCCGTTGCTGGCCTGCTCTGATTATTCAGATCGGTCAACGGTTTGGTGACAGCTCAAGAGTTAAGTCGGGGTTCGATCGGTGCGTCCCAGGGCGTGGTCGGTTGCTGTCCTTCTAGATGGGTGATCAGCTCATGGAAGCGGCTACGGGCGTAATGGAGCTGGGTCCAGGCGGTGAGGGCCTCACAGAACAGGCGCTGGCGCTCCTGGTCCGCCGGCAAGGTTGGGATCACGGGTGGCCCGAGCGCCGGGAAGAAGTGATCGGTCGCTGTTTTCAGCAACGCTGCAGCCAAAAGCGAACTGTTGCGATGGCCGGCCCAGTATTCGCGCTCAAAGGCGGCGAGGGTCAAGTGGGCCACCTGGGCCACGGTTGGTGAACTGAAAGGAGGGGGGACAAACATCAGAAGGGAAGCTCCTGGGGTGTGTGGGTGGATGCAACCGCAATCGGATCCGCTGCCGGCGCCCTAGCGCTGACATGGGAAGGGACTATTGGATCCGGTCCTATGGATCCCGGTCCGTTGGACCCGGCAGCGCTGAGGCCAGCGGGGTCCCGGAGCTGGATCGTGCGATAGGCGTTGCCGGCTTTGGAGCGATTGAGGTACTCAAACGCTAGAAGTCGAATCACGTTGGTGCCGAGGTAGCTGTCGTATTCGCCGTCCTGGCTGAGTAACCATTCGGCTAGGGCATGGACCTCATCAAGGGGTAGAACCAAGCTGCCAGAGGCGCTAAAGCTAGAAGCTGCCTGCTTGGGCGCAAACAGGCGGATCATCATCTTGGGTAGGGCCATGGCGCAATCGGTGATGGAATAGAAACAGCAAGTCGCTGTTGTGTGGCCTTAGCTACAGCTCAATAGCTGCTGTAGTTCTGTGATCTGGACGACAAAGAAGGCACCCTTGGTAGCAACCAAGACGAGCAGCCCAGCCCCTTAGGCCATATCACCTTTGCCATTACCAGGGTGATGGCCACCGCCGAGGCTGGCGATCTGTGCGCGAATAAAGGCCGCATGGCCGCTAGTGCGGATGTAATCGGACACCATTGCTTCCGCCGGCAGGTCGAACTGCAATCGGAAGGCCGCCACCAGTTGGGGGATGGCAGAGGCGGGCAAGGTGCGGATCTCGGCGATCAAGGCCTGCACGGCCCCATCGCCCAGTTCAGCCAGGTCAAAAGGCGGCATGGCCGCCGGTTGCGGCCCTAGGCCGGATGGCCCAGCTTGTGAGCCTGTGGGCGTCTTCTCTGGAGGAGCAGCCGCAACTGCGGCCTGGGCGGGAGTGGGCTCCCGAGCTGCGGGGTCAACCGGAGCGGCTGGAACGTCTGCGAGCACGGTTGCTGTTGCAGCTCCATGGGCCGGAGTAGTCCTCACTGGCCGACTTAGGCGGCGCCCCCGGGCTCCTTGCTGGCGCACCGGCGCGGGCGCGGGACCAAAGGCTCCGTTCGAGGAAGCCATGGGGACAGCTGCTGCCGGCGTGGGGCTGGTGCTAGAAGCGATGGCGGGTCGACCCACCAACGAAAGCCCAGCCACCTGGGGGATGGGGATGGGGGCCATCGGCCGCTGGCCAACCTCCTGGCCCTCTTTGCCAAGGTGGCCATCGGTGTCCTCCGCTGCCAAGGACAGCAGGGCCAGGATTTGATAGCGGCGCAGGTAAGTGATCGCTGCTCCGATCGAATGCAGCGGGTTGGTGGTGGTGCCCAGGCTTTGCAGGAGCGATTGCAGTCCCTTGATCTGGTCATCAAGCCGCAAGCCGGGCTGGCGTTGCACCGCCGGCGCCATGGGCCCTTGGCCCTGACCTTGGGAATTCGCTGGTTGGGCAGGTGCGACCCCTACTGGGGGCCTGGCAGGCAGCACAAATGGCACGGAGCCCAGGGCAGCGAGATCCAGATCCAGGGGGAATTGCTCGAGCGCCAGTACCCGCAAGTCATGCAGGCGGCCCAACATCCCGTTGAGGGTCGGTAGAGGCACCACCGAACTGATCGATTCACCGCTGGGAGCATGCAGCAACTGGGTTCGCAGCAGGCTCTGGCCGCAGGCATCCCCGCCATCTGCCGTGGAAGCAGCGACAGGACTGCCAAACGGGTGAGCGCTAGCTCCAGCCGGCGCTTGGGTGGCACAGCCGCCCTTCTCCTCCAGGGTTTGGGTGAGCAGCAGCCCCTGGTCCAGCAGCGGTGTGGTCACCACCTCCAGCACGGCGTGCAGGTCGGCGAACTTGCCGTATTTCGCTTCTGTGCCCTTAAAGATCGGCCCGACATGGCGATGGAAGGCCAGCAGCGCCAACGCCAAGGTGGCGGGATAGGCACCAGGCACCGGCGACCCAACAGCTGCGGCCTCGGCCAGCCCGTTCAGACCCGGGGGAGCGGGATTAACGCGACCAGACATAGCGATCACTAAGCCTCCGCAGGTCTTGTGATCCTAGGCCTAACGGACGTTAGTCGTCAATAAACAGAGTATCAGCTGATTGATGGGGTGCTGGTCTGGGAAACCTTGCTCTGGCCGCTCGCTTCTGGCTTGGGCTTGCTGCTGATCTGGGATTGGGCTTTGGTAGCTGGCTTGGTGGCGGTCGCGCCGGCGGCCTTCGCCCTGCTGGGTGCTGCCTTTGCCTTGGCCCCGACGCGCTCAGGCGGCTCCGGTGGCACAGGGGCAGGTCCCTGCTCAAGGGCCTTGGCCCAGCTGGAGAGGGCCAGTTCCGCCCGCATCACGCCCTCCACATCGATGAGGGCCTGCAGCTGCTGGGGGCTCCACAGGTGCCAGCCGCTCAGCACGGTGCGCAGCACCTCCAGCTCGTCTCCCGTCAGCGGCCGGGGCCGCATCGAGGCCACATGGGCGGCCAGGCCATGCCAGGCCTGAGGCAAGGACAATTCATGGGACCCAGCAAGGGAGCGGAACTGCTCCGAGGCCCGATTGCTGGCCTCCGTTGCCTCCTGCTCCGATGGCAGGGGCCGTTGCCGCGCCCAGGCCGGTGCTGGCTCTTCCCCAATGAAGTGGGCAAAGAAGTCCGTTGCCACCCACAGGTCCCCGTCTGCGTGGGTGATGGGTTTTTGGCGGGCAATGCGCTCCTTGAGGGCCTGATCTTCTATCGGGCCGTAGTCACCTTTGGCCAGGCGGGCATTCATCAGCCCCAGCTGGATGAAGGTCACCGGGTAGGGCTGCTCGATCTTGCCGCGCTGCAGCTTGTTGAACGTTGAATCGGCCACGGCCGGGAAATCGGCGGCCTTGCCCCAGCGCAGGGGGATGTCATGGCTCCAGCCGCCCCGTTCCAGCCACAGGGTCAAGGTGCGTCCAAAAGCCAGCCGGGCCTGCTGGGGTGGGTAAAGGGCATGGATCGGATTCGCCATCGCGCTCTCCTACGGGCATCGCCAACTAGCGCACACTCTGCTTGATCTCAGCCCCTATCGCCACGGGTTGCTCCGGCAGGGCCGATACCAGCCGGGCCCATTGCTCGGGGGTCAGCACCACCCGCCAGGAGCCACCACGAAAACGAATCAAGCTGGCGGCATGGGGCAGGCCACCGCACAGCCGTTGCCGTTCAGCGCCCAAGGGCTTTTCCCGGGCAGAGCGGGCCACATCGCTCCAATTGGCCACCTGCAAGGCAAAGCCAGGCAGCCCATCGAGATCGCCCTGGTCGTCCTGGCGTCCGGCGCCAAGCTTGCGGCGAATGGGCCTTTCCAGCAACAGAGCAAGCAAGGCCGCCGCCTCCCGTTCGGCGCTGTCTCCGCGGCGTTTGGCGGCATTAGCCATGGCGCTGCCTGCAAGCTGGCAGAAATGTAGCAAGCGCTAGGGGGAAGGCACACCCTTAGCGCCTGGTGTTGGGCTGGCATGAGCCGGGCCTTGAGCTGACCCTTGACCTGGGCCTTGCGCTTGCCCTGGTCGGTGGCCCAGGAGCCCATCCAGCGGTTGTGCCACAGGCAGGCCGCCCGCTTGGTGGAGCCGCACCAGGGCCTGCCACTCACGTGGATGGGCCGCGATCCATTCCCGCGCCAGGTTGCGCACCGGCTGGATGCAGCCAGCCCCCGGGTAGCGCATCGCTGGCGAGCGCCGGCCTGGCCATCCCCCATGGCCTAGGTCAGAGGCGGAACGCATCCGGTCCCGTTCCAGTTCCCGGCTGGCCGGAGGGGCGACATCGAGGTCCTCCAGGCTCATCAGCCCCCGGGCCACCAGCACCGCTAGTTGCAGAGCCAGGCTCATGACCCTTGCCCCCTGCGATCGGGATGCAGTTCCGGGAGGGCCGCCAGCTGGGCCAGCACACCCCCTGGTTCGTGG
>CAMAPJ010000130.1 GCA_945860085.1 Synechococcus sp. UW140
CACCACGTCCTGGTGGTCCCAGCGGGTCAGCACGATCACCTGGGCCGACAGGTTCGGCACCAGTACCCCCTTGTGGTCCTCCACTTCTGCCGGTTCGGCCCGGGTCAGCCACACCGAGCGCAGCCAGTCGATCAGCCGCTCCCGTTGCAAGGCCGATTTCGCATCCTCTGGGCCCTTGTAGGGGTCATCAATAATTCCCAGGCTGTAGCCCTTGCCGGTGAATGGGCCCCTTACGCCCGCCGCAATGCAGCCGCCCCGCTGGGGCGTGAGCCAGTTGCCCACCGCTGCGGAGTCCTTGGACAGCAAGTTGCCGGTGAGGCGGTAGTAATGCCTTGCCTCCCGGCTGTGGGCATAGGCCAGTTCGGCTGAGTAACTGGCGATCGCCGCAAACAGCTGCGGGTGCCGCTGGATGAAGTAGGCCGGAAAGAGTTTTGACACCAGCAGCGATTTGCCCAGCCGCGGCGGGCAGGTCACGATCAGCCGGCCCAGCTCGCCATCGGCGACGGCCTGCAGCCGTTCGATCAACAGCTCCGCCCAGCGGTGGAAGCCATAGCGGGGGAACGCCTCGCGGATGAACTCCCGCAAGGTTTGGGGGGCAGCAGGGGTATCGCAGCTGGCTGGGTCCCGGTAGGCCAGTAGGCCCGGGTCGGCCCAGGGGTCTACAGCCCTGAGGAAAGAATCCTGGTGGCCTTGGAGAGCAACAACGGCAGCCATGCCTACCTGGCCTCCGGTGGCTTGAGCGGCGCCCGCAGGATCCCGCCGATCTCCGCAATCACCCGGAAGGCACCCACAGCAGCAGAAAACTGCTCGGCGTCCATGGCGCGGCGGGCGCAGTCATACAGCGCGTAGATGTGCTGGGCCTGGTGTTCGAGGCGATTGCTGATTAGGTCTTCCACCATTCGCTGGCGGGCGGCATTGAGATACCGCTGCACCGTGCGGCTATTGCTCACCCCCCAGTTCTGTTCAGCATTTTCGTAAATCCGCAATAGGGGCAACCGCTGGGCGATCCACAGCTGGGCCTCCGCCAGTCGCCGCTCCACCTCCATTACCGAGGGCCGGGGCATACCCAAGGCCTTCTTGCGTTGCCGCGGCGGGTTGCCCTTGCCCACCGGCCGGCTGGGGTCCACCCCAAGCGAGGGGAGCAGCGGCCGCCCGTCCGCGTCCTCCGCCGGGGCGGCATTGCGCAGCTCGTCCAGCTGGGCAACAGCAGGGTCCTGCCCGCCTGTACGCGGCGCCTGGGGGTCTGGGGTGGAAGGACCAGCAGCCACGCAACCGACGCACGGGAGGGGAAAAAGAAAGCGCAATTTTAGCGCTCCCGAAAGCCTAGCCCCTTTGACGACCGCTGCAAGCACCCTCGCGCCAGCTCAGCTGCAGCCGGTTGCGCTTCACCCAACCCAGATCAGGGCCTGGGGGGCCCTAGCGGCCCCAAACAGCCCAGCCGGCTTCTAACGCGGTTCTAACAACCCCTGTTAGAACCAAGATCCGCTCTGCCGCAAGGGCTTAAGGGGCCAAAGAGCCTCTTTCATACATACTTACCTATACATAGAGAAAAAGAAAAGAAGAAGAGGCTTACAGAGAGGGAGGCTCCCCCCCCCCTGGAGGGGGTAATCCAGAGATAACTAGAGAGGGTGTTCCTACCCCCTAAAAGGCGTTAGATTGTCAGAACCCTGTTGCCGCAATCGATCTCGTCTAACAGCGCAGCCACGATTGCCCTGGTTCTTACAGCTGGACGGGGGCGAGGGAAGCCAGGGGAAGTCCTACGGCACGGGAGCTCCCAACACCACGGAAGTGCACCACTCGGGAACCTTTGGCACCGGGTAAGCGGCCAAGGATTGGTGCCCAATTTGTAACCCAGGCGGTATCCGCCAGCATGCGCCCGATGGCTTCTGCCGTATTGCTGATCAACAGCTCACCATCACGCACCCGCATCCCATGGCGGCCGAGCAGATCGGCGGCATCAGCAACTCGCACCACCTCCATCGGTGAGGCCATCGCAGTGGAGGCCAGCTCCACCAACTCCAGCACCGTGCGCGTCACCACCGAGCGCTCATGCGTTTCCACCCGCAACTGGTGCTGCAGGATCCGGTTGAGGCAACGCCGCTCATCGGCCACTTCCGTGCTCTGCCGGTAGCTACTCCAATCGGTGCCATCGATCAAGGCCTGGGCCTCAGCAACGCTTGGCACCCTTGAGGACTGCAGCGCCCAGGCACCGGCCAGCATGGTGCCGTACTGATCACCTAAGGCCTGGGACTCGAAATGGGCCGCCGCCACCCGCGAGCAGACCGCAATCGAGCTTCTAATCACCGGAATGAGCCGCACCGTGCGGGCGATCAGGCGGTTGGCAAACTCTGGGGTGATCAGCTCCTTGAGGTCCTGGTCCAGGGCCTGCCAGTGGCTCTCCCGCTCCTGCTGGCTCAGTTCACTGGGGTTGCGGAGGTTCAGCAGCGCAAACCGCCTGCGGTCCGCCCCTTGCTTGAGCCCAGAAGCTATTGAGGAGAGCAAAAACATCGAGCGGATTGAATAGCGCGCCACATCCCCCGTCGGTGAGCCCTTGACGATTGCGGCACGCGACTCGGAACTCGCCACCCGCGCCAGAGACAGGATCGTCTGGATGCGCTGCTGGTCCTCCTTTTCATTCCCCTCCGCCTCATCGATCAACACCGGCAGAGCATCACAGCGCAGGGTCTGGCGGATTCCAGCTTCTGTGACACTGCCAACAAACACCCGCGCCAGATCGCCCAGCAGCACCGCGCAGAACCGTTCAAACAGATGGGACTTTCCCGAGCCCGCTGGGCCACTCAGCCAAAGGTGGGGGCGCCAGCGCAGGGCACCGCAAATCGGCGCCAGCGTCAACCAACCCGCCAGCAACATCGCCGAGGCCGGCACTTCCCAATGGAAGCGATCGGCAATCGCCAGCACCAACAAGGCCTCCTCATCGCTGAGCGGCTGGGCCTCGCCCGTGCCCACCAGGGCAGCACCGCGCTGGTACCGGAAGCGGCTCGCCAGTGGCGATGTCATCGGCCAGAGGTGGTCATCAACGACCAGCCGGTCACCGAGGTGCAGCACGCAGCGGCCCTCGTCCCACCAGATGCCCCGACCCCGCAGGCTGTCGGGATCAAACATCCCCACCGCCGCCTGCTGGCTGAACAGTTCGGAGGCGGCAGCCGTCCAGCTGACGCCACGTTTCGAGGGGTAGAGGGTTTCCCAGTAGGCCAACGGCGCCAACCGGCAGAGATTCATGGCGCCATGGGACGACGCGGTTAGGCGCGTCACCTGGCCGGTCGATTGGGGCTGGTAGTAAAAGCTGTCGGCGTCATATCCCAGGCAAAGAAAAGGCTTGCCCGCAACAGCTTGGTGATCGGGCCTCTTTTGTGGGCCGGCACCGGGGACATCCTTGCCCTCTGTTGTCGCACTGGCGTCGGCAACGCTGTTGCCAGCACCTGCTGCACTGGTTTCTGCCGTACTGGGCTCTGCAGCACTGGTTTTTGAACCACTGGCAGCCGCCCCCTCGCTGTGCTTGCCAGGGCCCGAGCCCGCCTGCCACCGCTCGTAGGCGCTCAAGGCGGCCATCACCAGCTCCGCCATGTTCAGATACAGCCCGCCGGGGGCGTCATCGATCGAGCCGCCCGCAGGTAGGCCGGGCCAGATCTCAATGGCCGGTAGATGCAGCAGCGGTAGGCCGGCCATGGCCGCTGCCTGGATCGCCTGGCTGGCCCGTTTGGCGCCCTGGGCGTCGTGATCGGAGACGTAGACAATCCCGGCAATGCCGGCCTGGCGCAGGGCCAAATAGCGCTTGGCGATCTGGGGCAACTGGTGGGCATGGCCCGGCTGGGTGGTGGCCAGCAGGCCTCCTGCAATCACCAGGTCGGCGCATTTCTCCCCTTCCAGCTCGACCAGCCACTGGGCCTGGGCCTTCTGGAGCGCCGCCCATTGGTACATCGGCCAGGAGCCAGGTCCTGCCCCCCGTTCCCAACCGCTTTCGCTGAGGTGGTTGGCGTAGAACGCCTTACCGCCCGGCCGTTCGACCCGACTGATGCGTTGCGTCTGGGAATAGGCGTAGGGGCTGCCGCTTGCCAGCTCCGGCCCCTTTGGATCGACCATCGCCAGCAGCAACGACGGCTCAGCTGGTGGTGGCGGCAACGGTTCTGCTTCCACTGGCGCATTGCCTGGCTGCAACGGTGCAGCTGCCGGTTCCATCGGCGCACTGCCTGCCTGCCACTGGCCGCTCCAGGCGCCTTGGCCCCGTAGAGGCAGGTCACTGCGCAAGGCCAGCCCCAGGTGGGCCTCGATCCGGCGGGCGGCCGTCGCAAAATCCCAGCCCGTCACTCGCAGCAGCAGGTCCATCCCATCGCCGCCGCCACCGCGGTGCTCCTTGCCGCCGCACTGGTTGCAATACCAACCGCCCGGGCCGCCATCGCGGTCCCAGCGGTAGCGATCGGTGCCGCCGCAGGCCGGGCAGCTCTGGTGCCGGTTCTGCAGTTGCTCTGGCGCCAGGCCCGCCAGCTCCATCAGCAACCGCGGCCACAGGTCCGCCGCAGCAGCGAGCAGGTCACTTGCCATCAGATCCTCACGGGGCTCAAGGGACGCGCAAACCGGTAAGTACCCAGGGCTGGGCCGGGCCGGCCACCCCACCTGGAGCCCTGGGGTTGCCCAGGGGCTTCTCGATCCAGCTTGGACGCTACCGCAAAAGCCTAGATACTTTTTCTGCAAACCCTAAACTTAATCCGTCTGCTGTCGCCCCGTGGCCCTCGCCCTGCGTCCCTACCAGCTCGAGGCCATTCAGCGCGTCAGGCTCGCCTTTCTCGCTGGCCACCGCGCCGTCCTGTTTGTCCTGCCCACCGGCGGCGGCAAAACCGTCGTCTTCTCCCACATCGCCCAGCAGGCCGCTGCCAAGGGGCACCGCGTTGGCGTTCTTGTCCACCGGGTGGAGCTGCTCGATCAAGCCTGCAGGGCCCTTGATGCGATCGGCCTGCGCCATGGCGTCATCGC
>CAMAPJ010000131.1 GCA_945860085.1 Synechococcus sp. UW140
GTTCTGGGTGGACGCGCTTACCTGCTCCTCTACAGCTAGGTGGCTCAGAAAGGCATTCACCTCGTGGCTCCCCATCTCCCGTGGGTGACGCAGGTGATGAAAGCGCAGAAACCGCCGCAGCCACTGCTCGTAGGTCTTCACCGTGCGCCTGGCGTAGTGGCGTGTCTGCAGTAATTCGCGATAGCGCTGAATCAGGCCAGGAGGTTTGTCTACCGGGGCCATGGCTGTTGGTGGTGGGTTCTCTACAGAGTTCCCCATCGCGACCATCAAGCTGCCCGCTACATTTCCCATCAACTTGCACCCTGCTACCACTGGGGGCATTCCCTGCTTCGGGTAACCAATCCATGCCCGACCAGCCCCCACCCCCCGGGCTCTACCAACAACTCCTCACCGAGGGCCTGGAGCAGCAGTTGCGCGACCTGGAGGACACCCCGGTCGCCTGGCCAGACAGAAACGATCCGCTCGCTCATCCCCCCACTTCGTCAATCCCCCACCGCTCCTCGCCGCCACCTACCAGCGCCTGCGGAAGTGCATCGCCCAGCGCATGCGCATGAGCCACATCTACGCACCGCTGATGCTCATGGAACTGCTGCTCAGCCGCAGCCCGGCCCCAGCGCAGGACGGAACCTAGGCAGCCGGCGCCTCCATGCCTTCCGCGAGAAACGCGGCGAGGATGTGTTCGCCCACCGCAGCGGCCACCGCACCCCGATCAGCGGCTCGGTGAAATACAGGGTTCACCTATGCGCCCGGGGCCGCTGCGGGTGCTGCGGGACCCATGAAAACCAGCGGGCCCTGGAGGTGGACCACATCATCCCCAAGAACCAGGGCGGCTCCGACGCCATCAGCACCTGCAGGCGCTCTGCTTCGTTGGTGTGCGGGCCAGCTACGACCACCGCGAAGCGGGCTGTGTGTTCTGCGCGCTGGAGGGCAGCGGCCGGGTGCTGCTGGAGAACGAGCTGGCGCTGTGCATCGCCATGGTGGCGCTGGTTCATTCGATACAGAGGTGATGAGATCAGCTTGCGGGAATCTCATGCCATCGGACAACAACGTCGGATTGAACTTCAAGCACCCGATTAACCATGTCAGGGTCACGGCTCTGGTTGATCAGCTCCAAGGCTGACTGGACCCTGAGCCATTGCTCTTCCGCATTCAAACCAGCTTCCCTGAGAGCGATCACGCCTGGGTGAACTTCTATGGCTGCGGCCAATCGCATGAAATCCCCAACGTTCACCGTGACCACAATCTGATCCCAGGCCAGTGCGTGGGCGAAGACATCCTCATCCGCAGCGCCAGCAAGACCAACATGCACGGCCGCCTCTGCTGGAATTCCCATGTCACAGGCCCAACGGGCGAGACGAGGGCTGAGGTTTTCGTCGATCAACAGCCTCAAGGGATGGGCCTTCAGCCGCGCTGCAGGGTGAGAGGTTGGCGGGGACGGCCTGGAGGCTTCGGCAGGCGGACCTGGATCTGGGCGTAGTCGAGGGCCTGCCTGCTGAGCTGGGGAAAGTCGGCCTCCAGGTCGGTGCGGCTGACGCCGGAGCACAGCTGCTCCACAACCACGGCGACTGGAATTCGGGTGCCCCGAAACACAGGATGCCCCGAGCAGATGGCTGGATTGCTCTCCACCAGGGCATGGGGCCGCCTGAGGAGCCGATAGCGATACCGGAGCTCCCGGCTCACGCTGCTGAGATCGAAGCTGAAGGACACCGCACCGGTTTTGCGCAGTTCACCGTGGCCACGGGACCATTCACCCAGAGCGACCTGACCCGGGGGTGAGTCCACAGGCAACCGCTGAGTCTTCTCGGTGAGGACACGGAACACCTGACGCTTCTGAACAGGCGAAAGCTGCAGGCCCTCGGCACTCAGTGCGCTGACCACCTGAAAGTAGAGCAGCTCACGAAAGCCCAGGCGCAGCGGTGCTGCGGAGGAATGCGATTCGGGCGGGGCCAGCACACGGCGGTATTCCTGGCTCAGCAGACGGGCATCGGCTCCGAGCAGGGCGGCCCCTGTGGCGGCGGTGAGGACTGGGGGCATCGCAGAAACCATGTTTCAGGCTGAACCATAGTAAGGGAGCTGAGGTTGTCGTCCTGGTGGACGGGGTGGGAGGCCGTTGCCAAAAGGAGATGGTTCCTCAATGAGCAAGTGCCACCCCTGTCACCCCCCAGTCCCCACCTGGCCCCCCAGCGCCCGAGCAGGACTTGGCCCGGCGGATCCTGGGAAGCGCATGGCGTGCCGGGTGCAAACCGGCAACGGCATCACCCGCTACGGCAACGGCGCCACCAGCCTGATCGGCGGCGCCGAGGAGCTGAGCGACGCCGAGCGCGACGCGCTGCAGCAACTGTGCCGCCAGCGCCTCGATGCCTTCCGCGAGCAGCGCGGCGAGGAGGTGGCTTGTTTGTTTGATGAGAAGCCTGCGGCTTCGGCCACCGCAGCCGCCACCGCACCCCGATCAGCGGCTCGGTGAAATACAGAGTCCTCACCCGCGCCCGAGGCCGCTGCGAGTGCTGCGGCGCGCACGAGCACCAGCGGACCCTGGAGGTTGACCACATCATCCCCAGAAACCAAGGCGGCTCCGACGCCATCAGCAACCTGCAGGCGCTCTGGAGGGCAGCGGCCGGGTGCTGCTGGAGAACGTGCTGGCGCTCCCGCGGCGGCACGTGGTGGGCGCGATGGGCTTAGCTCTCCAGGTAACGCTCCACCGTGTTGGTGGTCCAGGTTGCGATGCCGATGCCGAAGAAGTCCTGATCCTCCGTCCAGATGGCGCATTCCAATTGCAACGCCAGCGCCAGGGCAGGCCAGTCATCCTTGTCACGGATCCTCGCCAGGGCCTCCTCCTTGGCCGATCCCAGCACGCTGTTCTCCACAACCTGGACAATCAACATCAGGCTGAGCAGAGCCTCGGCGCAGACCTCTTGATCGAGACCTCTCTTCTTGGCGAGATCAGTCACGTAGGCGGCAGCCTCAGCCATGTTGGCTTCAGCGACAAAGAAGCCCACTTAATCGGCGTAGTGGGCGATGAGAGCGCGCACCCGAAGGCCGAGACAGCCACGAATGAGGATGTTCGCGTCCAGGACCAGGCGTTTGCGCTCCACCCTCAGGCCGTTGGCTGCTCACGGTGACCCTTCCGCCAGGCCTTGAAGTCGGCACTGAGCTCGTCTTCGCTGAAACCGAGACGCGCCAGTTCAGCCTGCATCAACCTGCCAGCCTCCAACACCTTCTCCCGATCACTCAGGTTGCCTTGCTGGGGCAAGGGCACGTAGAGGCCAATGGTGCGGCCATGGCGGGTCACCTCGATGGGCGTGGACGATTCCAGATGGGAGGCCAGCCTGGACCTGAGTTCACGGATCCCAATACGGGTTGCCACGCCTTCCTCCCGCCAAATGTGTACACATCCTAGGGCTGGCTGGGGAAGTCGGGCGGCAATGGCGGTGGCGGGTATGGGCTGGGCCGAGCCACCCACACCCGGCGCCGGGTTGGCTGCAGCCGCATCACACCCACGCCAAAAGGAATCCCAGCAGGGGCGCCTGCCTGACGGACCGCCCAAAACCAAACCTGGCCCTGGTGGCCGGCAGCCGCCACCATCCCTCCATGCCCCCACCCCCCTCCGCCACCTACGAGCGCCTCCGCGACTACATCGCCGAGCGCATGCGCATGAGCCACATCTACCAACCGCTGATGCTGATGGAGCTGCTGGGCCGCCACAGCCCAGCCCCAGCGCAGGACGTGGCCCGGCGGATCCTGGGCGAAGACGTGACCCAGATCGACTACTACACCGAACGGGTGAAGCGGATGGTGGGCAAGGTGCTCACCGGCAACGGCATCACCGCCTACGGCAACGGCGCCTACAGCCTGATCGGCGGCGACGAGCTGAGCGACGCCGAACGCGACCAGCTGCAGCAGCTGTGCCGCCAGCGCCTCGACGCCTTCCGCGAGCAGCGCGGCGAGGAGGTGTTTGCCCACCGCAGCCGCCACCGCAGCCCGATCAGCGGCTCGGTGAAATACAGAGTCCTCACCCGCGCCCGGGGCCGCTGCGAGTGCTGCGGGGCCCACGAACACCAGCGGGCCCTTGAGGTGGACCACATCATCCCCAAGAACCAGGGCGGCTCCGACGCCATCAGCAACCTGCAGGCGCTCTGCTTCCGCTGCAATGCTGGCAAGCGCGACACTGACCGCACCGACTTCCGAGGCATCCAGGCCAGTTATGCACAGCGGCAGGAGGGCTGTGTGTTCTGCGCGCTGGAGGGCAGCGGCCGAGTGCTGCTGGAGAACGCGCTGGCGCTCTGCATCGCCGACGCCTATCCCGTGAGCGAGGGGCACAGCCTGGTGATCCCGCGTCGGCATGGGGCCGACGGGCTAGAGCTGCACCAGCCGGAGTGGAACGCCGTGGTGGAGCTGCTGAAGCTGCGGCGGGAGCAGCTCAGCTCCCAGGACCCCACGATCAGCGGCTGGAATGTAGGGCTCAACTCAGGCGAGGCGGCGGGGCAGACGGTGTTTCATGCACACTGGCATCTGATCCCCCGGCGAACAGGTGATGACAAATCCCCCCGCGGAGGCGTTCGGGGGGTTATCAAGGGCAAACAGCACTACTGAGCCGTGGCCACCAAGACGCCAACGCGCAAGAAGCTCGATCGACCAGCGGACCTGACAAGAATCGGCAAGATCCTCTCGAATGGGTCTCTGAGTGCCAAAAGCCCGCTGGCATTCACTGTAAAATGCAATTGCAGCTATTCTCTATCCTCCGTCAACACTCAAAAGCCTAAAAGGAACAAACCCCGTCCTGGCGTCGAAGAGATCGAATGAATCAAAATACAATTAAGGGCACCTCGAATAATTGGCACTTTACAGATTTTTGGTGGACATAAAAATGCCGCCAAGGAGGCGGCTGCGCAAGAAAATATTATATCGACTATTGACGAGTTACCCTGAACCGTGGCACTTCTATGAGTGACTCATGCAACCACTGC
>CAMAPJ010000132.1 GCA_945860085.1 Synechococcus sp. UW140
ACCGCAGCGATGAACCTGTTGCGCCTGGCTGGGTTCCGGTCAATCCGCTCTGGCTTGCAGGCGGTGATGCACGACATCACGGCGCTGCTGGCGATGGCCAGGCGGAGGCCTCAGCCGAACCCATGCTGAGACTTTGAATCAGCCCTGCCCTTGCGGCGCACCAGGACCAGGGTGCCCTCGGCGCTGCGCTGGCGTTTGCGAATCAAGCTCTGCCCCACGGCCTCGGCCAACAGGTAAAGCAATGGCGTGGCTAGCGCCATGTTGAGCACCCGGGCGGTGACCAGCACCACCAGGGCCCGATCACCGGTGAGATTGACCCAGTCGATGCAAAACCAGCGCCACAGGGAAAGGAGCGGCAGCAGGGGCAGCAGTAAGCCAACCCGCTGCCAGTAGGCACGCCGACCCAGGTGCTCAAGGGAGAGGCGGAATTGATGGCGCACGCGCAGCAACAGCCCTAACCCCAAGGCCAGTCCGATCGCTGAGCTCGGCACCAGGATCAGCCATTGGAGCAAGGACTGGCCGCCAAAAGGCTGATTCACTAGCCAATGCTTCCAGGAGGCTGGCAGCCGCAGCATCCACTTGGGCGGCAGGGCCCCACCAGGGAGCAAGGACCAAGTGACATAGAGATCGCCACCAAAGCGATGCCGCAGGGCCGGATCCTGCGCGAAGAGGCGATTGAAATCGGCATCCACCTGGGCCACCGTCCGGGGGCTGAACAGAAAATCCTGGTCACTGCACTGCTGACAGGGCAGGGCCGCCTGCGACGCCTTGGCTCCGGCCTCTGGCTGATTCAGCGCCAGGGTGATCGGGGTCTCGGGAATCGTCCAGGACTTCAGCTTCTGGCTGGCCACCTCACCTGGCCCAGGCAGCACCAGACCCGGATGGTGGGCCAGGTCGTAAAGCAGCAGGCTGCGCAACATCACCATGGTGCCCACCCCGGTGATCGGATGGAGGGCCTGGGGGAGCTCGCTCAGGTTGAGGGCCTCGGTGGCCTGCTCGAGCAGCCCCTCGCCCAGCTCGACCTGGTGCCGCTGCCCAGGGGTATAGAACCAGCCCGGATCCGCCAGGCCCTGGTCAATGGCCCCGTGAATCAGTTGATGGGACTGGGCAGTGGTAGCCAGAAAATTGTCGATGGTCTGGCGGGGGCTAGGCCCCGGCACCTGGCGCAGCGCCAGCGCCTGGCCAGGGATCTTGGCTCCCTCCGCGCTAGCCCAGAGGGGCCCCGCCAGCAAACCCACCACCAGGAGCAGGGGGAGCAAGAGGGCCACCAGCCGCCGGCTCCATTGCCTACTGGGCCTGGAGCTGCCACGGCTGGCCATAGGGGCCTATCCAGGATAAAGGAAGTCCATAGTCGCAAAGGCCCTGGCGATGGAGTGCCTCGGGCCCAGGACCAGCGGGCCTGGTTGATGCGATTAGCCCGACCAAGCCGCTGCCACCATTGCCGACATTGGTTTCTGATCCCAGGCTCGGCCGTGCCTTGAGCGGGAAGAGTTCGAGCCGGAGCCGGTGCATGGGCCGCATGCTTCAGCCGAATCCTTAAGCCGAATTCCTAAGAAGTGAATTCGCTGTTGTAGGCCTCTTCGCCATGGGCGTGGATATCGGCGCCCTGACGTTCCTGGGCGTCGGTGAGGCGCAGGGGCACGAAGGCACCAATTGCCTTCAACACCGCATAGGTGCCCACACCGACCCAAAGAATGGTGAAGCCGGCAGCCTGGATCTGGATCCAGAGCTGGCCGATGCGGCCCGTGATCAAGCCATCGGCCCCAGCCGGATTGAGGACCCGCAGGGCAAAAACTCCTGTGAGCAGGGTGCCCAGCAGGCCGGCCACGCCATGGACCGGGAGCACATCGAGGGTGTCATCCAAGCCCAGGCGGTTCTTGAGCTGCAGGGCGCCATTACACACCACCGCCGCTGCAAAGCCAATCAAGATTGCCGCCAGGGGGCTCACATAGCCCGCCGCCGGGGTGATCGCCACCAGGCCGGCGACGGCACCGGTAGCCACACCCACCGCCGTTGGTTTGCCCCGTTGCAGGTTTTCCAGCACCATCCAGGCCAAGGCTGCGGCCGCGCCGGCCGTGTTGGTGGTGAGGCAGGCCAAGGAAGCCAGGTTGCCCGCCACCAGGCCACTGCCGCCATTGAAGCCAAACCAGCCAAACCAGAGCAGGCCGGCCCCCATCAGGATGAAGGGCACGTTGTGGGGTGGGGCAATTTTGCCGGGATAGCTGTGGCGCCGCCCAACCACCCAGGCGGCCACGGCGGCCGCAACGCCCGAGGCCAACTCCACCACCAGGCCCCCCGCAAAATCAATGGCCCCAAGGCCATCGGCGCCGAGGAAGCCGCCGGGAGCCCAGACCATATGGGCGAGGGGCAGGTAAATGAAGGTGCTCCAGAGCAACAGAAACCAGATCCAGGCGCGGAAGGCCATCCGTTCCACCACCGCCCCCGAGATCAGGGCGGGCGTGATGATCGCAAAGGTGAGCTGGAAGAAGGCCACGGCCCCATGGCTGAGCTGGCCATCGCCGTAGGGCGCCGACCAGTTACTCAGGCCGACCCATTGCCAGCCACCGATAAAGGGGGCCAACGGACCGCTGCCGGGGGAAAAGGCCAGGCTGTAGCCGAACAGCACCCAGAGCACGCTGACCAGGGCCATGGCCGCAAAGCTCATCACCATGGTGTTGAGCACGTTGCGGCTGCGCACGAAGCCGGCGTAAAACAAGGCCAAGGCAGGGGTCATCATCAGCACCAGGGCGGCGCTGATCAGCACAAAGCCATTGTTGGCGCTACGCAGCGCCAAATCTGCAGCAAACAGGACCAAGCCGCGACCGGGCAATTAAGTTCAAAATGAACTTTTGTCGGGGGTCAATCAGTAGCGACAGCTACCAATTGCGAGCTTCTGGAGGCAACCGATACATTTTTGCCAACCGGGCCCTGGGTCGCCGACCCGACCCCTATACCTTGGCCAAGCCCAGCGCGCCGTTGGGGATAGGCCGCCATGGCCTGCGGGTAGGCCCCTTCCTCAATGGGCTGCAGTCGCACGGCCCAACCTCCGCCCCGGGGGCTGCCCTGATCAGCCAGCAGTGACAGCGCTGCTGGGCGATCCCAACCCAAGGGGGACCTCGGCACCCAGCAGGCACGGCAATAAGGAATTGCTCCCCGTTCAGGTTCTCCCGAAACCCAACAGAATGGGTCCCAGCCTGCGAAGCTGGCGGAGAGCGCAACTTGCAATCACCCACCGTTCTCACCACCCTGCTGATCCTGCTGGTGGGGCTGGCCCTGGCCCGGCTCAGTGCGGGAAGGCTGGCCAGCTGGGCGGTGCCGGCGATCGTGGTGGAGTTATTGATCGGCTTTGTGCTGGGCAACAGCGTCCTGCCCTTCGACGCCATCAAACCGCTGAGCGGCCTCACGGAACTGGGGGTGCTGGCCCTGTTCTTCCAGGTGGGACTGGAGGTGCGCGGCGATCTGCTGCTCTCCCGGCGCGGCACGATCCTGCGGCTGGTGGCCCTGAGCTGCCTGGCGCCGCTACTGGGCTATTGGCCGCTCACGCTCGGCTTCGGCATGGCCCCAGCCACGGCGCTGCTCTGCCTGGCCTGCGTGGCCGCCACGGGCACGGGGGTCACCCTGCAACTCCTGGCCCAACGGGGCGCCATGCACACCCCCACGGGCCGCTTATTGGTGGGGGTCTCGGTCCTCGACGACCTGCCCGCCATCGGACTGTTGAGCCTCTCGGTGGCCCTGGGGGGCAGCAACTGGAACAGGGGCCCGGGATGGCCGGGGATGCTTCTGGGTCTGGGGGCAGCCGCGGCCAGTCTGGTCGTGGCGAGCCTCTGGCGCCAGCGCGGGGGCCCAGCCCCCAACAGCCCCCTGACGGTGCTCACCCTGCTGATCGGATCGGCCTGGATGGGGGAAGTGAGTGGCCTCACCTCCCTACTGGGTGCCCTGTGGGGCGGCGTGCTGTTCAACCGACTCAACCCTGAGAGCGAACAGCTGGCGGGGCTGCTGCCGATGCTCTCGGGGGTGTTCCTACCGCTGTACTTCATCAGCGTCGGAATGCGGATCCAGGTCAGCACCCTCCTGGAAAGCCAGGCCTGGGGGCTGGCCCTGCTTCTGCTAGCACTCGCGGTGGTGTCGAAGTTGCTCTGCGGCTTAGGAGTAAGCGCCAACGATCGGCGCGCCGGCATCGACCGCTGGCAGGTGATCTACGGGCTGATGCCCCGCGGTTTGCCGGGGTTGGTGTTCGCCAGCACGGCCCTAGCGGCGGGGGTGATCAATGGGGTTCATTTTTCTGCCCTGGTGCTGATGGTGAGTTGCACCACGGTGGCGGGGCTGCTGCTGTTGGAGCGGCGGCTGCAGACGCAACCCAGAACCCCAGGCCCAGAGGCCGGGGGAGGCCTTGCTGGCGTTGAGGCTTCCTCGAAGGTCTGCGCTGATCAGCCCGCAGAGATCAAGCCCAAGGCAGGTGCCGCGGGCGTCGCTGCAGGCCTTTGAGACGGGTTGGAACAGCTTGGTCAGATCCACTCTTACCTGTAACCCCCGGCAGCACTTGGGATTTCGGCCAACGGGGCTGGCGGGACTCGAACCCACGACCTACGGTTTAGGAAACCGAGTGGGCCGTAAGCCCCGCCTGGGGTCTTGGGTGGGCTTGCCTAACGGTTTGCCTAACGCTGGCCTGAAAGGGTCGATCCCCATAGGCTCTTCAAGCCACAGAACGACCAGCCGTGGCGGCTGATGACCCCCTGACACCGGCTGAGAGGCTCTTCGCAGAAGCCGGCTACAGCAGGCTCCAGTACATGGCCTGGCGCGTGGGGTCGCTACCCATGCTGGAGATCCAGGCCGCGATGAGCGCTCTTGGCAGCGGCTGGCCTTCAGAAGTGCTGGCTGAGCAGCGCAGCGAGGCCACCCTGGCGCGACGGTGGATCGAGCAGCAGCAGGAACGGGACCGCAAAGAGCCGCCCGAGGCGGC
>CAMAPJ010000133.1 GCA_945860085.1 Synechococcus sp. UW140
GGCAGCTGGCTCGCCCTTTGGCTCCTGCACTGGGGCGCGGAGGTGGAGGGCTATGGCCTGGATCCGAGTGATGGGGGCGGGCCCTGTCTCTACGAGTCGCTGGGGATTGCCCCCTTGCTGCGGCGCGATGAACGGGCCGATCTGGCCGATCTGGATCGCCTGCGCCAGCGGCTGGATGCCTTCCAGCCGGAGGTGGTGTTTCACCTGGCCGCCCAGCCCCTGGTGCGCCGCAGCTATCTCGAACCGCTGCAAACGTGGCAAACCAATGTGCTCGGCACCTGCCATGTGCTCGAAGCCCTCAGGTCGCTCAAGCACCGCTGCGCCGCCGTGCTGATCACCACCGACAAGGTGTATGACAACCGGGAATGGGAGTACGCCTACCGGGAGCTCGATTCCCTCGGCGGCCATGACCCCTACAGCAGCAGCAAGGCGGCCGCCGAGCTGGCGATCGCCAGTTGGCGGGCCAGTTTCTGCGGAGATGCGGCCCACCAGTCGCCCCAGCTGGCCCTGGCCTCGGCCCGGGCGGGCAATGTGATCGGCGGGGGCGATTGGGCGGAGCAGCGGATCGTGCCCGATGCGATCCGGGCCCTCCAGGCCGGCGAGCCGATTGCGGTGCGCTCGCCCGCGGCGACCCGTCCCTGGCAGCACGTGCTCGAACCCCTGGGCGCCTACCTGTTGCTCGCCGAGCGGCTCTTTGCCGATTCCAGCCTGGCCTCGGCCTGGAACTTCGGCCCCGACCGGGAAACCAACCGCTCCGTCGCCCAATTGGTGGAGGAGGTGCTGCGCCATTGGCCGGGCCGCTGGCGGGATGGGTCCGATGCGGCGGCGCCCCATGAGGCCGGCCGACTCGACCTCAGTATTGATAAGGCGTTCCAGAAACTCGGCTGGCGCCCTCGCTGGGACTTCGCCACTACCGTGGGCGAAACGATTTCCTGGTACCGGCGCTTTGGGGCTGGCGAGCCAGCACGGGCCCTTTGCCTGGAGCAGATCGAGCGCTATGTCGCATCTAGGTAGGGAGGAAGTTCTGATGACAGCCACGGATGGGCCCGTTGGCTCGCGATTCGAACCTCCCGGGGAGGACGGATCCGAGGCGCTCTCCGCCTCGGAGCTTGCCGCTCTCAAGGCAGAGATCCTGGCGCTGACCCGCCGCTATGCCCGCTCTGCCCATCGCGGCTTTCGGCCTGGCGACGACCCGGACCGTGCTGCCTACAACGGCGAACCGATCCCCTATGCCGGGCGTGTCTTCAGGGAGGACGAGGTGGAGGCGGCGGTGGCAAGCAGCCTGGACTTCTGGCTCACCCTGGGGGCGGAAGGCGACGCCTTTGAGCAGGAACTGGCGGCGTTTTTGGGGGTGCGCTCCAGCCTGCTGGTGAATTCGGGCTCCTCCGCCAACCTGGTGGCCCTCAGTGCCCTGATGTCGCCGCTGATCAATCCAGAGCGGCGGCTGCGCCCAGGTGATGAGGTGATCACCTGTGCTGCGGGCTTCCCCACCACCGTGGCGCCAATCCTCCAGAACGGCTGCACGGCGGTGTTCGTAGACGCCGATCCAACCACAACCAACCTGCGGGTGGACCAGCTGGAGGCGGCCTACCAGGCCGGTAAGACCAAGGCCGTGATGGTGGCCCATTCCCTCGGCAACCCCTTTGACCTGGGCGCGGTGCTGAGCTTTTGCCGCCGCCATGATCTCTGGCTGATCGAAGACAACTGCGATGCCCTCGGCAGCAGCTATTCGATGCCCCGAGCGATGGCCGAAGCGTTGGGCTTTAGCGACAACAGCCCCGGCCTTGACGAAGGACCCGATCGGGTGGCGCGCTACACCGGCGCCTGGGGTGATCTCAGCACCCAAAGCTTCTATCCACCCCACCACCTCACCATGGGAGAGGGCGGCGCCGTGAACGTGGTGCGTGACCAACGCCTACGGCGCATCTGCGAAAGCCTGCGCGATTGGGGCCGCGATTGCTGGTGCCCCAGTGGCCGGGATGACACCTGTGGCAAGCGCTACGGCTGGAGCCTGGGGGAATTGCCCGAGGGCTACGACCACAAATACATCTATTCCCACCTGGGCTACAACCTCAAACCGCTCGATCTCCAGGCGGCGATCGGCCGGGTGCAGCTGCGGCGGTTGCCGGGGTTCATCGAGGCGCGCCGATCCAACTGGCGTTGGCTGCGGCGTGGGCTGGAGCCCCTCAGCCATGTGGTTGCCTTCAGCCTGCCCACCCATGCCACGGGGGTGAACCCCGAAACCGGCGATTTTGCCTGGGATGGCAGCGGCTGCCGCAGCAATTGCAGTTGGTTTGGCTTCCTGCTGCGGGTCAAGCCCGATGGGCCCTTCAGCCGCGCTGAGCTGGCCCAGCGGCTGGAGGCTGAAGCGATCGGCACGCGCATGTTGTTTGGCGGCAATTTGTTGCGCCAGCCTGTGTTCCAGGGACTGCTGCGCGATCAACCCCAGGCCATCCGTTCGGTGGTGCCGCAGATGGAGGGGGCCGACCGGCTGATGGAGCAGGCCCTGTTTTTGGGCACCTACCCGGGGCTGACGGAGGCGATGTTGCAGAAGGAGCTGGGGATCATGTTGGAGTTCGCCAGATGAAAGTTGCCGATTTCCTGGCCGCCCGCCTGGCCCGGCTGGGCATTGACACCTGCTTTTCGGTGACGGGTGGGGGTGCCATGCACCTCAATGATGCGTTTGGAGAAGCGCCGGACATTGAGTGCGTTTATCTGCATCACGAGCAGGCCTGTGCCATGGCGGCGGAGGGCTATGCCCGCATCACGAATCGGCCGGCGTTGGTGTGCGTTACCTCGGGCCCGGGGGCGATCAATGCCCTCAATGGGGTCTTTGGCGCCTACACCGATTCGATCCCCATGGTGATCGTTTCGGGGCAAGTTCGCACCGACACCCTGGTGGACGCTTGCTCGGAGCTGGACCTGCGTCAATTGGGGGATCAGGAGGCGCGATCCAGCCAATTCATTCCGGCCTTTGTGAAATCCTTCACGTCCCTGCGGGCTGGCGAAGAGGGGCCCGCCGCTGTGGATCGGGCCTACGCCCTGGCGGTGTCGGGCCGGCCGGGGCCGGTGTGGCTTGAGGTGCCGGTGAATGTGCAGGGGCAACGGTTGGAGTTGCTGGCCGCTGCCTTGGACGCGCCGATCGGGCCGGCGGTGGAACCTGCGCCCGCCGAGATCGAACTCACCGAACTCCAGTCCCTAGTGGAGCGGCTCACGGCCGCAGAGCGGCCCCTGTTGTTGCTGGGCACCGGTGGGCACCTTTCGGGCACCCAGGCCGCCGTGCTGGAGCTGGCTGAGCGCTGCCGTTGTCCGGTAGTCACGGCCTGGAGCCATGACACCTTTGCCAATGACCATCCCCTCTTCGCCGGCCGGCCCGGCACGATCGGCACCCGGGCCGGCAATCTGGCGCTGCAGGCCTGTGACCTGTTGGTGGTGCTCGGCTCACGCCTGAACATTCGCCAGGTGAGTTATAACTGGGTGAACTTTGCTAGCCATGCCGCCGTGGTGATGGTGGATGTGGATGGGGCCGAATTG
The DNA here is from genome assembly GCA_945860085.1 of Synechococcus sp. UW140. Lineage (GTDB taxonomy): Bacteria > Cyanobacteriota > Cyanobacteriia > PCC-6307 > Cyanobiaceae > BAIKAL-G1. The sequence continues at coordinate 3,535 of CAMAPJ010000133.1, forward strand.
CACAAGCCTTACCTCACCGTGACCCAGGCGATTCAGGCCGACTTGGCCCAGTTTATGCCAGCCCTGCTGGACACCATTCCTGTTGCTGGGCTGCCCCACTTTGCAACGCGGGAGGACTGGATCCGGCGCTGCGGCGAGCAACGCCTGCGCCTCGACCCCCAGCCGGCGGATTACCCCACGGAAGGCCGCAGCGGCATTAATCCCTATCACCTAATCTTTGCCCTGGATCGCCAGCTACCAGCTGGATCTCGGGTGGTTTGCGGGGATGCCACGGCCTGCATTGTGCCGTTCCAGATTCTCTCGATGGTGGCGGGCCGGCGCATGTTCAGCAATAGCGGCTGTGCTTCCATGGGCTATGACCTCCCGGCGGCGATTGGCGCGGCCCAGGCCGCCGAACGGGACGGTTTAGGCGGCCTCACCTTGGCCTTGGCTGGTGATGGCTCGCTGATGATGAACCTGCAGGAGCTGCAAACCCTGGCGAGCAGCCGGGGCAACCTTGCCCTGATCGTGCTTGATAACGGCGGCTACCTGTCGATTCGCCAAACCCAGCAGAACTTCTTCGGCCGGGAGCATGGCGCCTCGCCCGCCTCGGGGGTGCACTTCCCTGATTTCGTTGCTGTATGCCGGGCCTTTGGCTTGCCCACTTGTGTGCTGGAGCATCCAGGTCAACTTGAGGGCGAGCTAGCATCCTTTCTTGCCAACTCCCAAGGCCCCAGGGTGTGTGTGGCGCGGCTCGATCCCCTGCAGGAATTTGAGCCAAGGCTGAAATCACGCATGCTCAATGGCGTGATCCGCACCCCGGAACTCGATGACATGTATCCCCACCTCAGCGACGAGGCGCTTGCGGAGGCACGTGCCTTTCTGTTGGGCCATGGCCCCAGGCCGGAGGCAAGCAAGCTGTGAATTCATGCATTTCCGCTGAAGATCGCCGCACGTTTGAGAACCTTTTTGTGTTGGAACTAGCCAATAATCACTGGGGTGATTTAGCCAGGGGTCTGCAGATTGTTCGCGATTTTGCCATGGTGGCGCGGATGAATTCTGTGCGCACCGCCATCAAGCTGCAGTTCCGTGATGTGGACTCTTTCGTTCACCCGGCCTTCAAGGGCTACACCGAGTCGCGCTACATCAAGAAAACTGAAGCCACCAAGCTCTCGATCGATGAATTCAAGGCCTTGATCGATGAGATTCGCCGCTGCAGTTGCATCCCGATGGCCACGCCTTTCGATGAGGCCTCGGTGGATCTGTGTGGGCTCTTTGATTTGCCCATGATCAAGGTGGCTAGCTCCGATATCGCCACCTGGCCCCTGCTGGAGCGGATCGCCCGTTTGCGCAAGCCCGTGATTATTTCCACTGGGGGCGCCAATGAGAAAACAATCGATGATTGCGTGCGTTTCTTTGA
>CAMAPJ010000134.1 GCA_945860085.1 Synechococcus sp. UW140
CGGATTGGCCTGACGCAGGTAGACCTGTTGGAGCTAACCGATCACCCCCACCGCCGCCGCCGCTGGTGCCAGGAGGATGGCTGGCGCGAGCATGCCCTCAATCCCTGATTCCCCAACTCCAGCGCCGATTCCATGCCCCATCACGCCGAGCGCCCCACCAAAGTCTGTGCCGTTTGCGGGCGGCCCTTTCAGTGGCGCAAAAAATGGAAAGCGGTCTGGGATCAGGTTCGCTATTGCTCGGATCGTTGCCGCAACAATCGCCGTGCCCAGGACTCCAAAGACCAACCCTGAGCCCTGACATCCGCGCATGCATCCCCTAACCAACTCCCCCATCCAGCGATGAGCGAGCCCTCCACTGCCGAACGCCTGGAATCCCTTGGCCGTTTTGGCCTCCGGGCCCTGCGCATCGTCGCCAGCACCGTCTCGATCGTGGAGCTCCTGCGCAGCGACTGGACAGCTGGCATTGCCGCCGGTGTGGCCTGGTTGGTGTTTCTTCAGGTGGAGCGCCGGCTGCCGCCTGCGGCCCCCAAGCCAAACGATTGACCCAAAGGCGCTAAGCGCAGCGACACCACGTTCATGGGCCGGCTCCCCCCACCAGGCTCTGGACCATCACATAGGCATCCACAAACCCCAACTGGTTGTGGCGAAAGGCGCCGGGCAGGCTGCCGGCGATCGCAAACCCGTTGCTTTGCCAGCAACGAATCCCGGCCGCGTTGGTGCTCACCACCAGGTTGAACTGCATGGCACGGAAGCCCAGTTGCCGGGCCGTTTCGAGCGAGTGCTGACAGAGGACAGTGCCGATGCCGCGGCGCCGCTGCTGCTCCGCCACCACATAGCCGGCATTAGCCACGTGGGCACCAAGGCAGAGGGCATTGGGCTTGAGGTAATAACTCCCCACCACAGGTCCATCGGCAGCGATGGCCACCATCTGGACCTGGCTCTGGTCCACCCACAGCCGTCTGGCGTCGTGCTGGCTGATCGCTGGATCGTGGGGAAACGTGTCGCCAGCGCGAAAAACAGGCTCGAGCAGCGTCCAGACCCCGGGCCAATCGGCCGGTACAAACGGGCGAATCTGCAGGGGCAAGGGCAGCTGAACCAGGGGGATGCCTGTTAACAGGATGCTGAGTCTCGCCCGCCGCGCGCAGGCCATGCAAGAAGGCGCCCCGTGTGGGGGCGCCTTAGCACCAGTTGCAGATCACCAGCCTGGCAGTGGAGCTGGAATCTGGTCAGATGTCGGTTGTTAGCCATCAACCTGTCTGGGGCCTGGCAGGCAAGGAGTGGGATCACGTCTCTGGAAGAGATGCTCGGGGCTTGGCCTCCCCAGTTGTGATCCGGGCTCGGGTTAGGCAGCCCGAGGGTTTAAAACGCGGAACTTAAAGATGGCAGATTGCTATTTGCAGATACGGGATGGCACTCGCGCAGCACCATCAAGTTCACAACTAATTGGACGCATCTTGGGCGCACCTCCGTCACGGCACCGGCTCTAAGGATCTGGCCGGACTCTTTTGGAGGGCAGGGCTTGGGTTGGCTCCCGGGCCTTCCCTCAACTTCAAAATAGGTCTGATTCCAGGTCTTGGCATCAAAGCGGAGGTCCTGTTCCCGTACCTCCTCAGCGGTTCAGCCGCTGCATCTGCCAGGTCACAAGCGTGCCGAGCGGACTCCAGAGCAGATAGGGCAGCAGCAGCAACGCCGACACCCGCGAGTGACTCAGCAGCAGGACCGTGAGGGCACCACCCCAAAGCCAGCCGGCAAGGCCGATGGCGGTGCCCTTGGCCAAGCTCCGGGTGCGGCAGATCAACCAGGTGTAGCTCTGCACCAGTAGCAATAGGCCCAGATAGCCCCCCATCAGAGCCCAGCTCGAGGAGGCCATCCAGGCCAGCACCGCTGAAGCGTAAAAGCAGATGTAGATCGCCAGCCAGATCAACGGGATCAGGCCGTCAAAACCCAGCCAGGCGGGGCGCCGCAGCCGCAGGAACCAGGCGAATTGCTCTCGGCTTGGATTCAGACCAGCCCCCACCGCCACCATCACCACCAGGATCAGAAGGGCTGCTGCCATGAGTTCCGGCGGTGTCCGCTAAGCCTGGCATGACAGTGCTGCTAGCGCAGCGACTCACAAGCCACCCCATCGCCATTGCGATCCAGGTAGCTGTGCCCCTGCCGCAGCAACTCCTGGGCCCGGGCAAAAGAGCCGATCTGCTTGCAGGTGGTCTTGGCCCCTCCGGGCTGGGCCGCTTGAGGGCTAGTGAAGGGCCCCGTGACTGGGAACGGCCCTGCGCTGCGGTGACCCGCTCTCCCATGCCTGAACTCCCAGGGCCATCCCATTTGGCTAGCGGTCCTGGATGTCGATACGGGCGATGTCCTGGGGGTCCCCACCACCCATGTGATCGGCAAGCTCGAGACCCTCGATGCAGACCCCAGTGACTGGGTGGAACCCGAGGGACCGATGGAGAGCTTTGGCTTTGAGGACTGGCCGGGGGTGGGGGTGGTCTACGCCGACTGAACCAATACAGAAGTCTGGTCGTTACCGGGGGAAGCTAGTCAGGTGAGACCAGCCGCCCGATGGACAAGCGCGAACAACAGCTGGTTGACCTCCAGGACCAATTGGAGATCTTGCGCATTCTCATCGGTTCGACAAAAAAAGGATTCGCCCATACGATGTTTCCTCAATGATTCTTAATGGCCCAAGCTTGCTGACGTGAATGCCATTGCTGAGGAGTTAGACGAACCCAATGTTTAGATGCAGGAGTTTCTGCTGCTATAAGTCACGCCCCCCAATTCGTTGAGGCCTCCCCAATGCGGTAATACTGGCGTTCATCCTAGCAACAATGATCAACGTAATAAAGCTCCAACTCGGCATAGGCCTCGTCGATTGGACAAGCCTTGGCCGGTGATGACATTGCCGAGGCCATCGTCCCGCAGAATTCGAATACCAGACACGACTGGGTGAGGGCCGTCCTCATTAGTTGCCGATCTTGCGATCCAGCCACTGGGTGAGCACATAGACCCCAATAAACATCGGCAGATAGGCGACCCACATGTTGGGCAGGTCGAGCTCTGAGTTGTTGATCAGAGTTAGGCCGCCGTAGCTGACCGCTCCATAGATCAATGCCCTACGCAGGGGTGCGGTGATCTTTTTCAAGAGAAATAGAAAGGGAGCTGAGTTTAAGAGTATGCCCGGCGGACGTCCGCTGCCATTGGAGGCACCCGAGACGATCCTGCCGCCATCACGCCACAAACCGCTTGTAAAGCCAGCGCACAAAGCCACCTAGCACAGGCACAGGCTCAAACGTGGGGCCTACGAAATCAAAATAGTCGCGATGCTCAACGATCTTTCCGTCGGCACCGATGCGCAGGCGAGTGGTGCCGGGATAGACAAACTCAATCCCCTTGATCTTGAGGCCCATTGTCCACTCAACGAAAGCGATCTCGCCGCTAAGAGCTACAGCACCGGGCACAAGGAAGACATCGTCGCAGCGGCGCATCAATCCCTCCTGAGCAACAATATAGGCTTCAATGCCACGTCTTTCTTGAGTTGGATCCTGAAAATGGACCGACTCGTCATAGACAGCCCGCCACTGGTCCGCACTGGGCCCTGGAGTTCCGTAGGGCTTTGTGAAGAGGGCCTTGAGCATCTCTTCAGTGAGCGGTGGGGTGACAACTGCGTTCATCGTGTCTCGGCAGATTGGCTGACAAATGGATCAAAAAGGCGGGTAGAGATTCAAGGGGTTTGCTGATACATCTTTTCCAGCCGCTCCCTACTGAAGTCAACATAAAGCACCTGCTCACCGGGCTGGGGAGCCTCGGGATGGAGCCTGCCGCGTCCTGGCAGAGATTGGGAAGAGGTCCGGCCTACGGGGCTGCGCAGGTTCTGAGTCATCAGGGCAAAGGCTCCACCAGCGATGGCCGCAAAGCAGAGCAGATAGATGGCAGCCAAGAGGTCATTCATTGCCGAAACCGCTTTTCCCCACCTTATTGTGAAGAAATGTGAAACGTGGGTTTCGCCTTCTGGGGCGCGCCTTGGCTGCGGGCCTTGAACCGGCTATTCGGCGATGATGACGATCAGTAAGGTCGGATCTGGGCGCTTAGGTTCCAGAGCTGCCTAGCCAGGGCGTCCGAGCAGGCTTCTGCACTGGGTTGGCCTGGCTCAAAACTCAGCAGGCCGGGGCCCAGCACCCGGTTGCTCCAATACTCGAATCCGCCGGATTCGGGCCTTGCCTGCGGCGTTGAGGCGGTGGCCAGGCCGGCCAGCAGGGCGCCAGCCCTTTGGGGCGTTTCAGTGATCCGCAGCAGGTCGCGGGCAACCAGGGCGAACAGGGCCTGGGCCACGGGGTTATGGCTGCGGCTGTAACGGAAGAAGCCACCCTGGCTGCGCGGGATGACCAGCCCCGGGCTCCAGGCGAGCACCGGCAGTGGCGTGCCCTGCTTCCGCAGCTGCCTCTCCACCTCCCGTGCCATTAGCAGGTTGCAGAGTTTGCTGTCTTTGTAGGCCTTCTCGGCATTGAAGCTGCCGCTGCCATCCAGCATGGGCGCCCCAGGTCCCTGGCGCAGCCCAGCAAGATCACCCAGGCCGGCCGGCCGGCCCACCTTGCCTCCGGCGCTGGTGGGGTCATGCACTTCCGAAGACGGCACCACCAGCGCCGGAGCCGTGCCCCGCATCAGCAGGGGCAACAGCTGCTGCAGGAGGGCTTGGTGGGCCAGGTGATTCACCGCGATGGTGAGTTCAAATCCCTGGGCTGACCAGCGAGGCTCAGCCCCGCCGCTGTACTGCAGGCCGGCGTTGAGCACCAAGGTGTCGATCGGCTTCCCTTCCGCTAACAGGGATTTGGCGCAGCTCTCGACGCTGCTTAGATCGGCCAAATCGCAGACGGGGGTAGAGATCCGGCTGCCCAGGCG
>CAMAPJ010000135.1 GCA_945860085.1 Synechococcus sp. UW140
TGGCTTGGCGCAGGGCAGCGGTTGGGTTGTTCTTGAGGCCGCTGACGCTGACGGCACGGATGGCCATGGCTCCAGGGAAGAACGGATGGGAACAGTTTAGGGGCGGTAGAGATGGGATGGATTGCCAGCTCGTTCCATCGCCACCGCCTGCCCCCCCCTGGCAATAGCCCCCAGCCACCCCAGCCCCGTTGCCGCGCAGCAACCCGAGCCGCCCACGCCGCCGCAACCGCTGGCGGGTTCTGAGCCTTGAGGAGCTGCAGGCCCAGGCGGCCGAACAGCGGAGCCAAGGCGAAGGAGGCCCCCTGCCCTGGCAGGCCCACCCCACTCTGATGGCGTTGCAGGACCGGCTGCAGCTGGTGGCCGATTGCTGGAACCTGCTCGATGGCACGGGTGGCCAGTCCAGGCGGGGCCTGTACCTGCCCCAAGGCAGCAAGGAGCCCGAGACCGCCTACCGGCAACGACTGGCCAATGCCCGGCCGAGTGGCTTTTTCAGGGATGCCCTGCGCACCTATGCCGGGATGCTGGCCTCGGTGCAGTGGCGGGACCTCCCGTGTTCCCTCACTGGGGTGCTTAGCGATGTGGATGGCCTGGGGACGGACCTGGGCGTGTTTTTGTTCCTGGCCGACCTGCTTGTGCTGCGCGATGGCGGGGCCCTAGTGCTGGTGCTGCCGGCGGAGCATCGCTGGCCCTCAGAAGGCCACCGGCAAGAAGCGATCCGGCGGGGTGATCGGCTGTCCTTGCCCAGGCTGGCGTTGGTGCCCAGGCGCGACTGCCTCGACTGGCAGCTGGCCAACGGCGATGGCCTGCCGCAACGGATCCGCTGGCGCGAGCGGTGCAGCCAGTACCAAGGCCAGCCCCAGGCCCAGGGTTCCGACCCTCATCTAGCTGGCGGGGTGGCCGTTCACTTGCTGGGCCCTGGCTCCCCCCTAGAGCAGCCCGAGTCCCCGGAGGACTGGATCTACCGGGAAGCCCTGCTGCAACCGGGGGGCCTGCAGTTCAGTAGCTACCGGGCGGTTGCTAGCACTGGCGAACCCGCTGGCTACCGGGCCGAACGAATCGGCCGGCCGTTGGTGCTGCCCGGCCAGCAGCTATTGCCTGCGGTTTGGTATGCCGCCGATGGGGCGGCCTTTGGCGAGGGGGACTTGCCCCACCTGGGCCTGGCCAACCAGTACCTCAACCACTACCGCCTCAAGAGCGACTACGAAGACCTCCTCTCCCGCTGCGCCCTGCCGGTGGGTGTACGCACGGGCCTGGTGGACCAGTTCGGCTACCAGCGCGACGAAGACGGCGCCGGCCGCCAGCCGGAACAGCTCACCCTCTCGACCAGCACCTATATGGACCTGCCAGAAGGGGCCGATTTCCAGTGGAAGGAGATCCGGGCCCAGTCCCTGGCGGAGCACCGGTCCTATCTGACGCTGCTGGATGAAACGATGCACCGCGACGCTTTGGTGCCAACCCAGAACAGAGGTGCGGGCCGCAGCGACAGCGAGATATCGCTGTGCGCCGGCCAGGCCTATGCCTTGCTGCAATCGCTGGCGACCCAGAAGAGTTCGATCTTTTCGTCTCTCTTGGGCCACTGGTGCCGCCAGAGCGGCGAGACGTTGACACCAGGGGCTGGGATCTCGCTCACTGTGACCCCGATGACGCCGCCGGTGCGGCCCCAGCCGAGCGTTGGCGAGTGGCTGGAGCTGGAGGCCCGGGGCGTGATCAACCGGGATGAGCTCAGGCAGCAGCTGGCGATCAGTGCGGCGCCAGGCCAGGTGAACCCGGTGGGGCAAGGGGCATTGCCATGACCACAGGCGCTGCGAGCAGCTGGCGAGCCGGGGACCTGGAGGCGATCCGCTCTGCCCTGGGCATCCCGGTGAGCGCGGCCTCGATTGGGGCGATCGGGAGAGCGATGGCGGCGCTGGAGCGGGACTACCCGGCCGGAGTCGCCGCAGCGGTGGGCAGCCTGGAGCGGATCGCCGCGATCGACGAGCAACTGGCCAATTTTCCGGTCGTTGCCGAGCCGGTGGTGATCAAGACCAGCCGCAAGGGAGCCGCTGCGCCTGTGCCGGCGGAGCTTCCCAAACGAAAGCTGGATGTGATCGAGTTCGCCACCGAGCTGCTGATCGAGGAGGTGGCGACTGAGTACGCCCTGCCCGAGAGCCAGGGTCCGAGCCTGGCGGCCCAACGGCGCCAACAGGTGGAGTCGTTGTTGCTGGTGTTGCCGGCTCTGCGGGTGTGGCAACCCCAGGCGCCGCCCCGCTTCCAGGGCCGGCTGGAGCGCAGCTAATGGGGCAGACCCTGCCAGCAGCGATGGCCCTGCAGGGGGTAGCCAATGCCAGGCTGCTGCTGCAACAGCTGGATTACCCCGGAGCGGTGTCCGCCCAGCCCATCGCCCGCCAGGCCTGGGAGGTCTCCTTGAAACAGGTGGATCTGATCTCCAGCCGCGATAACGGCCCGGGGATCGATACCGGCGACATCCTGTGTGAGGGATTTCTGTGTCGGGCGGCCTTGTTGCCGGCAAGGACAACGGAGCCCTGGGACTGGCTAGCAAAGGAACTGCCCTGGCAGGAGCCGGGCCTGCGGGCCGTGCTCGAGGAACCGGCGGGCCGCCGCCGCTCAACAATCGAGGTGCCGGCAGGCGGCCTCTGCTGGTTTGGTGAGATGGGCGGCCTAACGACACCCGTGTCGTTGCCGGATCAGCCGAGGGTGGTACTGGCGGGGGTATCGCTGCTGCTGGTGGGGGCGGCCTATGGCCCCGGCGGGATTGGGGCCTTGCTGCAGGCGGAGCTTGGGGAGGCGATCACGGTGGCGATCAAACCCAACCGGGTGCAGGTGATCGGCCCAGGCGACAGCTTGGCGGTGCTGGCGGCCCGCTACGGCATCACCATTGATGCGTTGCGGCAAGAGAACCCGGAGCTGCAGGACCTCAAGTCCATTGGAGCGGCGAAGGGTGATTCGCTCTATCGGCTGGCGGGACGGTATGGCATCAGCACCGGAGCCCTACGCCAGGACAACCCGGCCCTGATGCAGGCGGCCCCCTACTTGGTGGCTGATGGGGACACCCTCGCCAACCTGGCGAGCCGCCAGCAGGAAACGGTGAGCGCCCTGCGGCTGTTCAACCCCCAGCTGGCCCGCTATCCGGCGTCGGCACCCTTACCGGCGGGTGTGACGATCCAGCTGCCGGTGATCGGAGTGGCGGATGCGTTGGCGGAGTTGTGAAGGGGATAGGGCTGGGGGTTGACTCCTTTCGGCGTTTGGGAAGCAGAATGGGTTTATGGTCGTTTTGCCCGCCCCGCTCAGCATTCGGCAACGCCTTCTGGCCAGCAAAGGTGAAGTGCTTGCCGTTGCTAGGCGCTACGGGGCCAGCAACCTGCGGCTATTTGGCTCTGTCGCCTTGGGATTGGAGCATGACGGCAGTAACTTGGACCTGCTGGTCGATTTAGAGCCTCAGCAATCACTTTTGGCGATGATTGGCTTACGTCAAGAGCTGGAGAGCCTGCTTGGTTGTGCTGTGGATGTGGCCGAGGCGGAGTCCTTGCACCCCCTAATTCGCGCTGAAGTATTGGCACAAGCTGTTCCTCTATGAATAAAGACACGCTGTATTTGGAGAGCATGCGCGAGTGCCTTGAGCGTATTGATGACTACACCGAGGGAGTCGGGGAAGATTTTATGGCATCATAATTAGTTCAAGATGGAGTGATTCGTAATTTAGAGGCCATTGGAGAGGCAACTAAAAATCTCAGCGATGATTTGCGGAGCGTCAACCCTGAGATCCCCTGGCGTCAGATCGCAGGGATGTGAGACGTGCTGATTCACGATTGCCTGAGGGTGAATCTTGGACGGGTCTGGCAAACCGTCGTTTGCGACCTGCCGCTACAGAGCATAGTCATCAATACACTTCTTGGCTAAGGGCCTGGATAGCCATTCTTGGAGGCCGGTTTGCATCTGTGGTTGAAGCGTTAACGCCGCCATGTTTTTGTAAGATGGACAAAGTTTGTTCTGCTAAAATTATAGGTAATCTACTGCCGGCAAATACTCTATACCCATTGGGCGTAGGAGACAGTCCACCTCAATTGGGAATGGAGCCAAATTGTTAGGTGCCTAGAAGCGCCAACGGGACGGCCTTGCTGGTGCCCTAGGTTGAACCGGGCGATCCGCCCCAGCGGGGGGAGTGGGGCTTGGTGGAGTTGTGAGAGAGATTTGGCTGTGGGTTGTTTTGGTCCAACTGATCTGGGTGGGTCATGCAGATGTTCTTTTCTCCTGCACCGACAAAAGCCCATTTAGGCCAGCGTCAAACGCCTCCTAAGGGATCGGGGTGAGGTCGGGGACTGCGTTGCTGTGAGGGAGTGACTCACTGTCCCGAACTCAGAAGGTCCTCTGGTGTTTGAAAACGTGTCGTAAGAGCCCTTGAAGTCGGCCTCCGACGCTCCTCCAGTAGAGAGCGATGTTTCGTGTTGGCTGAGACGGTGCTGTGCTTTGGCTAGGTTGGAGTTGGGGTTGCGGGAGGTGGATTAAGTATATCGAAAAAACTTTCCATTGCCCTGGTCAAAGAAAATTCAATCCATTGCCTAAACTGGCTTACGATTTGATTTGTAGCGAATACAAACTCTATTTTCCTAGATGTTGTCGATGTAATTCTCTGGATTGCAAGGGAGGCCAGATAAAGGTTGCTCAAAAGTGGGCAAGAACATAACTATTTCAAGGAGACGGCCTGCAAAATCTTTAGAATTTAATATTCAGACCAGCCCAGCCACCGCTTCCATAGTTCATGCCTCCACCAGTTGCAAAGTCACCCCTAACCTTCAAGGCCACCGAACTAGAAAGGTCAAGTGTGACAGCT
>CAMAPJ010000136.1 GCA_945860085.1 Synechococcus sp. UW140
GGGGGCGAAAGGCGTTGAGCTGTTCATCGGTCTGACAACGGTTGGAGAAGTGGGACCCCCGCGGCGCTGGAGACGGCATCGGGGCGGAAGTCATGGCTGCTGCTGATCACGGGCCGTGGCGGCACCGGCCCGGCGATCACCACCAGCAAGGTGCTGAGCTGAAAGAGAAGCCCCAGCAGCACCAGCAGACGCAAAGCGTTGAGGCTGCTGACGCTGACCGCGACGGCGGTGGGCCGGCGGGTGCGGCAGAAGGCAGGCAACTGGGGACGGGGTCTGGCGGCCCCGTTGCTGCGCACGTGTGGCGAGCCCATCAGAAGGGGGCCTCGTCGTCGTCATCAACAGCCCAACCGGATCCGTTGCCCGCACCCGTGGTGTAGCCCTCGACTTCTTCAAACCCGTCGGTGGGGTCGATCTGCTCGTAGGGCACGAACTCGACGACCTGAACGGCGCGGGGCTGGAAGGTCATGCCGCAGCCGTTCTCCCCGTCCCAGTCGTAGATGTCGAAGGCCACCACAACCTTGGAGCCGTTGCCGATGGCGGCCCCATCCCAGGGCTGCTTTTTGGCATCGACGATGCGCGGCCCTTCGGAAAGCGAGCCATCGCGCCGCTGAAACTGCGGCACCTTGAAGCGCACCACGGTGATCTCGCTGGGCTTCTCCTTGTCGGGCTTCCAGGGGAAGCCTTTTTCGGCGCGGCGCTTGCGGCTGCCGTGCAGGGCGATGAACTGGTCCTCCATCGCCAGCAGGAACGACTGGGCCTTTTCGTCGCTGTTGGGCAGCAGCAGATCGGCAGTCCAGGCCTTGGGCTTGCTCTTGTCGAGCTGGTGACGTGGGGTGATCAGGTGGGCCCAGCGCACTTCGGCGAGGGGCGTGCGATAGATGTCCTTAGCCATGGGATGAATCGGTGGAAGTTTGTTGTTGATCGAATGGGGGAAGGGGCGGCAGACCAAAGCGCTCGCGCAGCAGGTGATGCACCGCCCCGCTTGCCGAGAGGTTGTGGCGCTCCATCACCTCGCGGACTCGCAGGTACACATCTGTGCGCACCTGGGTCTGGATGAAGTGGCGGCCAGCAACTGAGCGGGGCTGCTCGCCGTAGCGACGCCGGCTGCTCATGGCTCTGCCGGCGCCGCGGCGCCATCGAGGCCTTGTTCTTCGCACTCCTCAAGGAAGTGATCGATGAAGGCGGCGTGCTGGTGCTGGGTGATGCGATCACCGATGGAGCGGGCATTGCGCGGCACCTGGAAGTGCTCGCGGAACGACTTGGTCAGCTGCTGACGTGCGGCCTGGGGCAGGGCGAGGATTCGCTGGTGGGTGGCCTCGATCTCCTGGGGCGTGAGCGGCTCCAGAGCGACATCAAGATCAGCCACTGGACTGGCCTCCTCCTGCGAGGCAGGCGAGGGCGGAGCCGCATCGGCGGCAATAGGCACATCTGCTAGCTCGGCCCGGAGCCGACCAGGAGGCTTGCTAGGCCTAGCCTTATTGGCCAAGGGAATGCCCAGCAGCATCGCCAGCATCCAACCGGCGGCCTGCAGCAGGTCGTCGACCTCGTCGGCCCACTCCTCGCTGCTGACCTCAGCGCCGCCAGCGTGCATCACGGTGACCCGCAGCTTGTGGCGGCCGCGAATCTCGACCTTCTGGGCGCTGAAGGCAATGCCTGCTGCGAAGGCTGGTCTGGCTGCTTCGACGACGGCAGCCAGATCAAGGGATGGAACGGCCTGCACCTGTTCTTGGAAGGAGGCCAGGGCGGCGGTGAGCGCTCGCTCAGCGCTGCCCTTTTCGTCGAGCAGCTCGAGAACGTCGGGTGGCACGCCTGCGCGTGCGGGGGATTGCGTCATGGCATCTGAGAGCCGGGCTTGTGCCCGCTGGCCTTAGCTTAGAGGCTAGCTGACGCTAGGCGCAACCCCTGCCAGGCTCGGGCCTGTCCTGGCGGCCATGTTGAGGGCTGCCAGGCGGGCCTAGATGATTGGATTCTCTTGGTCCCAGAGGACGATCCAGTCTTCGGGCATGAAGAACTCCCCCTCCAGCCATAGCTGCGAGAGTTCTGCCGGGCTGTAGTCATCCACAGCCAGCACCTCGCGGAATCGCTTCTGATGCTCCGATGGAACGCTGGCCTCTAGGAGCTCAAGAGCTTCGGTGACATCAAAGCCGCGCTCTTTGATGACTCGGCGCACGTACTGCCGCCACTTCTGACACAGCTCCTCCGCTCGCTTGGCAGTCAGCGTCGGGGCGGGAGCGGTTTGATAGGTGCTTGGCACAGGCACATAGCCGATGTAGCAGCTCCAGAAGTCCACGGCATCCCAGAGCTTGCCGTCATCACCGTGCAGGGGCTCAGCATTCTTCAGCTGGTCCTTCAACCGCTGGGACTTGACCGGACCCCAGTCCTTCTCCTCCAGGCGACGGTTGAGCTCCTCGAGCTGGAAGAAGGCCTTCTGGCGCAGCTCGCCGGCTTTGCCCTGCTCGATCACCGAGAGGTTGCCGTAGGAGATCACCTCGAACTTGGCTTCCGTGCCCCACTCGCAGGCGGTGTACTGGGTCCAGCCGTTACGGCGCCGCCAGTTGAGCAGCATCTTCCCGAAGGCTCTGCGGGACTCGTCCTGCCAGTCCAGAACGGCCTGGTAGGTGCGCTTGACGGGCTGTTTTGCTTGTGCCATAGCCCAATCCTAAGCGCTGCTTGGCACTGCTAGCCAGAGCTTGTTACGGCTTGGCGGGCTGCTTTCGGCAGTTTCCTGGCTCGGCTAAGAGCTGTTTGACCTGTTGGCCGGTGAGAACCCGCCCCGTCTGGGCCTGGAAGCTCAAAGCCAGCGTGTAGGGATGGGCGCCGGGATAACGGCTAGCCAGAACCTGCAGCTGCCGGCGCAGTTCGGGTCTGTTCATTGGCCCGACCCAGCCATGGGATCCAGGTCCAGGACCGCTTGGGCCTCTGCAATCGAGCGGCAGACCCCGCCCAAGCCGCCCAGCGACTGCACCAGCTGCAGAAAGGCCCGCTGCTCGGGGCTGACGATTCCGCAGTCCGTCTTGATCTCAAGGGCAACGAACTGGGCAATGCGCTGACCGACCAGCTCGGGCGTGATCTCCAGTGAGCGCAACCCGATCAGGTCGCTGCTGCCCTTGCACAGCCCGAAGCGAACAAAGCGCCCCTGTTGGTCGTCCAGAGCACCGGTGTTATTGCGCCAGAGCCGTACCCGCCCGCGGCCGCAAGCCAGGCGGATGCGTTGCTGGATCTCATGTTCGCTGGGGGAGGAGGCCATGCCTCCTGTTGCCGGGCTGGTTGTCAGCGAACGGCACGCCTACTCGTAGTGGGTCCAGAGGCGCAACACCTTCACGATCCGCTCCTCCTCCAGCACCTGGTAGACGAGCCGGTGCTGGATGTTGATGCGCCGTGAGCAGGCTCCGCGCAGCTCCCCGACCAGGGCTTCATAGGGCGGTGGCTGCCGATAGGGGTCAACGGCCAGGAGTTCCAGCAGGGCCTGGGCTTTCTGCTTGAGCGCCGGAGAAGCCGAGGCGAGCTTGCGGGCGTCCTTCTGTGCCTGCTTGGTGAAGAAAACCGTCCAGCTCACCAGCCCGGTTCGCTGCTCAGCTCCGAGACCTCGGTGGCCATGCCCTCCAGGATCGATTCGCGCATACCTGGGATCGAGACCAGATGCAGGGTCTCCTGGATGGCGTTCCAGTCGGCCTCCGAGAGCAGGACGGCATTGCCCCGCTTGCCGGTGATCTGCACGGGCTCGTGGGACTGGCCCACCTCATCGATCAGGGCGTAAAGCCGCTTGCGGGCTTCCGTAGCTGAAACGGTGGTCATGGCGTTCCTGCTGCCCGTACGTCAAAGCGTACTGCTTTTGGCCTTACTGTGCTGCGCCTTGGAGTTGGCATTGCCGAGCGCCGCGCGAAAGGCCCAGCCAGCCGACGCGCCTGACTACCAGGAGATCACGGTCTGCGGGTTGGCCATGGCCGCCTTGGTGTGCTTCTGGGCGATGTAGGACCAGGCCTTGTCCTGGCTAATGCCGCTTTTGAGCATCACGCAGAGCTGCTGGCCGTAGGACACCGCTTTGGCATGGGCGGTAATGCGGGGCCGACCACGACCAACCAGCCCAGCAGCGTCGCGATGCGGGTCAAAACCCCTCCGCGAGTGCGCGCATCAGCTCTTCGGCATCGCTGAGCAACTGGCGATCGGCGTCGTCAGGGTCGTCGTTGCGGTTCATGCTCGCCATCAGCTTTTGGAGCAGCGCAGTGGCTTCTGCGTTGCGTTCCAGCTTGTGCAGCACGCGGGCCAGGTCCAGGCGCTCGCGGTTGGTCCACCAGGCATCGGGGCCTTCATGGGTCTGGCGGTGTTCGAGGGCCTGCTGGCTGTAGGTGAGGGCTTCCTCCAGCTTGCCGGCCAGCTCCAACGTTTTGGCTAGGCCGCGGAGGGCGCGGCCGATCTGGAAGTCTTCTGGCTCCAGCACCTGCTGGCGGGCTGTCACCAGTTCCCGGAAGAGTGCTTCTGCTTCCTCCAGCTCGCCGGTTTCGCGTAGGTCGATCGCAAGGCCTTCGATTGATGCCAATGTGCCTGAGT
>CAMAPJ010000137.1 GCA_945860085.1 Synechococcus sp. UW140
AGTGGCCGTGGTCAGAGTGGCCAGGGCTGTCTGAGGCTCGTCTCAATGGGCACCTAGGGCAGCAGAACAGAGCCGCAGCGGTCCTGCTCAGTGCTGCCGTACGCCGTCTCAGGCAGGCTGCTTCTCTATTGGCAACAAACTCCTAGGGGATCGGCGCTCTGAGCCCGGACAATCCTGCAGCCAGCCACAGGCTCCTGGCTAGGCTCCATAGGCTAAGGACAAGTCCTAAGCGCGTCATGAGCTCCCAGCCCAGTCCGATCCCCAGCTCGGCCGACCTGGCCCGTTACCTCGAGCAGCGCGGCGAACTGGGCAAACCCTGGATGTGGCATCTGCTGCGCCTTTCCAAGCTCAAGGAAGCTAAAGAGGCCATGGATCCCGACCTCTATCTGGAGCAATTGCACCAGGCCCATGCGGATCTGATGCGCCTCGGCAGCTTTTGGGAAGGGCGCGAGGAAGAAGTGTTCTCGGGGCGCTATCAGCCGTCCACCCTGGTGGAACCCTTGCCCGGTTCGCCTGAAGATCGATGAACGCTCCAAAAAAGGCTGGGGCTGGGCAGCTCGCCCCTGATCAGGCGGCCTTCGCCCCTGCCCCTGAAGATAAGGCTCCCGATACCGGTCTCCCGCAGCTAATCAGTTCCAAGCCCAGTCTCCTTGAGCCCGTACAACCGAAGCCCAGACCAGCCGAGGCCCATGGCGAGCGTCGCCAATACGGCATGGCACCCCTGATCCGAGGCACCCTGGTGGGCCTCTATCTGGCCCTGGTCGTGCCCCTGCCGGTGCTGGCTAGCGGTGGCCTGCGCCCGGTGTTGGCGCTAGCAGTGCCGCTCGGTCTGCTTCTGGTGCTGGCGATTACCAGCGAAACCGTGACCGTCGAGGCCCAAGGCCTTTCTGTGGGCCAGCCAGCCTGGTGCGGCTGGCTGTTGCGCCGCGGCTGGAGCCTGACCTGGCCAGAGATCACCGGCCTAACGGCGGTAGCCACCAGCCAGGGGGGGCGGGTCTTCTACTTGCGCAGTGCCAAAGGCAGCTATCTCCTTCCCCAGCGGGTGGCGCGTTTCGACGACTTCCTGGCCCAGCTGCAGCTCCATTCAGGCCTGGACATCGCAGGCATTGGCAGACTCTCACCCCCGTGGACCTACCAACTGCTGGCCGGTCTCACCACCTTGATGCTCTTAGGCGAACTTGTGGCCCTGCTCGTTCAGAAAGGCCAGAACCTTGCCTTGTGAAAGCACAGACCCCTGGGGGGGCCAGGCTGAACTCAAACGGCGCTGGTCGGGCTGGTAGCCAGGGATTGGGTCGGGCTTGAGGATTCGGGAATCGTGTCGAGGCTGAAGCGATAGCCCTGCTGGCGCACCGTGTCGATGCCGCCGCCTTCACCTAGACCCGCCTGTTCCAACTTGCGGCGGAGGGTGAGCACCTGGGTATCAACGGAGCGTGGGCCGCCACTGAAGGGAGGCCAAGCCATGCGCAGCAGCTCCTGGCGACTGCGGACCAGCCCCGGGGGCATCAACAAGGCACAAAGCAAAGCAAATTCCCGGGGGCTCAGCTCCACAGGCTGGTCCCGCAGGGTCACCTGGCGCAGCAGCAGGTGGACCTCTAGGGGGCCGACGCAGACCCTTTCCTGCAGGCCACTGCCACTGCGGCGCAACAGGCTGCGACAGCGGGCAGCCAGCTCCTCAAGGCCGAAGGGCTTGCGGAGCACATCATCAGCGCCGGCGTCGAGCAGGGCGACCAAGGGCTCAGCGCCCGTGCGTGCCGTGAGCACCATCACGGGCGTACGTAGCTGGGCGGCCAGCCGCAGCGCCGAACTCTGGTCCAGCAGTTCGGCGCTGACCAACAGGTCGGGGGTTTGCTCCTCGCAGAGATCAACGGCCTCGGCGGCCGTGGCGACCGCAGCGGCCAAATGGCCGTCCTGGCGAAGGCGCTGGGCCAGCACCGTACGCAGGGTGGGGTGGGGCTCCACCACAAGAATGCGCTTCAGGGCCCCTTCTCCAACGATGGGCACTGCTGCGGCCTGGGCCGTTGCCGTGGCGGCGACGGTGACGGTGATCTGGTTCGCTGCGCCCTCCAACCGGGATTCCATGTCTTTCCCTAGACTATCGGTAACCAGGGCCACAAACTGGTATCAGGCGATGCCTTGCAATCTGTCCAGCCCCCGCCCCAAAACCCCGACCCGCGTGCGCTTCCTGTTGCCTGTCCGGCTATGACAGCCCTTCAGAACCCCGATTCGATCCGCCATTTCCAGTCTTTGTGTGATGCCTGCCAGTCCCTAGCTAGCCGTTATCACGGGCCGGCCGACCTGCGGCTATATGCCGATGGCTACCTCCATGCCCTAAGGCGTACCGCCGTACTCGACCCCCTCTCCCAACGGCGCTTGGAGGAGGTAGTGGATCGCTGGATCCTGGATCCCTCCAGCTTCGTCGGCCCCGGCGGCGACTTCAGCACCCTTTACGAAACGGGCCGCAATTAAACCGGGGCGGCCCGGTTCAGTTGCGGTTCAATGTAGAGGGGCAGGCCTAGAAAAAGAGCTCCAGACCCTAAGTCTCAGACCTTCAGGCCAAGGCGATCGTGATCTTTTCGAGCAGTTCGCCGGAGTTATACATCTCGATCAAAATGTCGGAGCCTCCCATAAATTCGCCCTGTACATAGACTTGGGGGATCGTGGGCCAATCGGAAAACTCCTTGATACCCTGACGCACCTCCGGATCGGAGAGCACATCAAAGGTTTCAAACGGCACCGCTAGGGAGTTGAGGATTTGGACGACGTTGTTGGAGAAGCCGCACTGGGGCATCAACTTGTTGCCCTTCATAAACACCACGACGGGGCTGCTGCCAACCAGAGCTTCGATGCGTTGACGGGTGCTGGGATCCATGTTGAAAGTTGAAAAGTGATTTTGGGAAGGGGGATTGGCCTGCCTGGCGAGTGAACGCCTGTTCGGGCAATGAACGGCCGTGGGGCAAGCCCTGGGCTCAACCGCCTAAGGAGGTGGTGGTCAAGGCGAGGGCGTGGATGGCTTCGCTGGCCAGCTCGGTGCGCAGGGCCCCGTAAACCAGTTGATGCTGCTTCACTTTCGAGAGGCCCGCAAAAGCCTTCGACACCACCTTGACCTGCAGGTGGTCACCGCCGCCGGTGAGGTCTTCGACCTCCACATGGGCATCGGGCATCACCTGACGGATGGCATCCTTCACCTGATCGGGTTGGACCATGGACAGCGGACCTGCAAGGGGTAAAAAATCGGGGGCATGGGCCCCTGCTGGGCGTTGAGCTCAGTTGAGCGTCGGGCCGGCGGCGTTATAGGGAGTGGTCACAAAGCCCAGTTCCACCAGGCTCTGGTAGGCCTTGCGGCCCTCCTCGCGGGCGGGGGTCATGATCTTGACCACTTCGACCAGCAGAGGCACCGCCACCTCCGGCTGATTCTGGCGACGGAATAGGGCCGCCAGCCGCAGGCTGGCCTGGGCCTGGGCTTCGAGGGCTTCGCGGCCCTTCTGATCCATCTCCCGGGGAATGCGGGCATCGAGGCCCCGGAAGGCGCCGCTTAGGTCACGGTAAAAACCGAGCAGGCGACGGCAGGCCTCGCGGGCCTCGTCGTAGTCCTTGCGGGCCTGGCCCAGATTGCCGCTGGCAACAGCGACATCGCCCTTGGCCAGCAGGGCATTCACCGAAGCCAGGTTGAAGCCGCCAACGCTGGAATCGAGGGCTTTGCCAGACTCAGCCTGAGCCTGCGCGGCGGTAGCGGTTGCCAAAGGCAGGCTCGCCGCCAGCATTAGGGGCAGGGCTGACAGGGCTGCGGTGGATCCAGCGGCAAGAACAGCAGTCCGAAGAGCAGTCCGAAGAGCGGCAAAAGGCCGGCGCACAGCAAAGGGTCGTAGTGAAAACAACTTTAGGCCGCCGCGAGGGGACGGCCCACGGCTCGGCGGGCCGCTTCCTCAGCTGATTGCATTGCCGCGGCTAATTGGTGGGTGAAGCCGGCGAGGGCCCGCCGGCCCTCTCCCTCTAGGGGCTGGGGTGGCCCGAAACAGAGGGCGGCCCGATCACAAAGCCGGGGCTGGCTGTGGCCATAGGCGATCCCCACAGGCAGCACCTGAACCGGCACCCCCTGGATCAGGGCCAGCTGGGTCAGCCGGGCCAGGCCGGGCATTAGCCGCAGCGGCTCGTCGTCCTGCTGGATCCGGCCTTCAGGGAAGACGACCAGCTGCTGGTGGGCCTGGAGCAGTTCGACGGCCAGGCGCAGGGAGGAGGGGCCCGGCCGGCGCGGATTGACCGGGAAGCAGCCCAATCGCTGCAGGAACCAGCCCTGCAGGCCGGTCATCTCATCGACCGTGACCATGAAGCGGCAATCGCGGCCGGTGCGGCGCCGGCCGGCCGCATGGGGAAGCAATAGGGCATCCCAGCGGGAGCGATGGGTGGGAGCCAGCAACACAGGACCCTCCAGGGGCAGATGCTCGACGCCAAGCAGCGTG
>CAMAPJ010000138.1 GCA_945860085.1 Synechococcus sp. UW140
GAGCTTGTGGAGGTTGCCGCTCACGGGGCAAGCCACGCTGGCATAGGGAGCACCGGCGGCGACGCTGGCGGCAATCTGGACGTTGAAGCGTTGGCTGGGGGCGGGATCCCGCTCGCCCGGCACCAGCGCCAAGGCCTTGCTGCCCAGCAGCAGGCCCAGGTTTTGCTGCAGCGAGAGCTGGGAGGTGCCAGAGGGGATGGCTGGCTCCAGCTCGGCGAGGGAGCGGCTGCCATCCCCCAGGCCAGCTAGCAGGGCCCCAATCCAGTCGCGGTTGCCCTGGATCTCCCCCCAGGCGAGGGGAAAGCGGTAACTGCTTTCGTCAGCCGGGGCGCCTGGATCCAGCAGGCTGATCACCCGCAGCTGCTCCAGGGCGGCCAAAGCCTCCAGGGGCCAAAGGGGATCCAGCCCCTTCACGTAAACATCGCGGCGGAACGTTTGGTTCGTGACCAGATCGCGTACCAGCTCCCGCAGGGCTGGATCGCTCTGGCGTTGGATCTGCTGCTGGGCGGGCACCGGCAGCAGCCCCTCAAAGTTCTCGGCCAGGGTGGCGCTACCGAGGTAATCCAAGCCCAGCTCACGCATGGGTTCGATCACCTGGTTGGCATAGAGCGGCTGCCAATGGCTGTGGTTGTATTCGTGCAGCAGGTAGGCGGGATCCAGCTGGCCCAAACCATCAAGGCGAAGCGCCAGATCCCGCTGGGAACCAAAAACCAGCCCGTTGGCCTGGCGAAGGCCCAGAAACAGCTCCCGGGCACCATCGAGCGCGGGCTGACCGGTACCGAGCGTGCCCTGCAAGCTGCTGACGCAGTGCTGGAACGGCAGCATCGGCAGCCAGCCGGGCAGGGTGTTGTAGGAGAGGTAAAAGAGGCCGCCGGGACGCAGGGCCCGTTCAGCCAGGCGCATCAAGCTGTGGCGGACCGCCGGGGAGACCCAGGTCAAGATCCCGTGGGCCACGGTGAAGTCGAAGTCGCCCCAAGCAATGACGCCGGCTGCGGCCTGCTCCAGCTCCAGGAAATCGGCCTGCTCAAAGCGGATATTGCCCAGGCCGCTCGCCGCCGCCAGGGAGCGGGCATGGGCGATGTGCTCGGCGTTGAAGTCGATGCCGAGGAAGCGGGCCTGGGGATAGTTCGCCGCTTGCAGGCAGAGGTGGAAGCCCTGGCCGCAACCGAGCTCCAACAACTGGAAAGGACCTGAGACCTCCGGGGCCCGGTGCCGGTTCAGCA
This sequence comes from Synechococcus sp. UW140, assembly GCA_945860085.1. Taxonomy (GTDB): domain Bacteria; phylum Cyanobacteriota; class Cyanobacteriia; order PCC-6307; family Cyanobiaceae; genus BAIKAL-G1. The sequence goes on from CAMAPJ010000138.1 coordinate 1,224, forward strand.
ACGCCAGGAAGGCCAGCCGTTCGGGGGAGCCTTCGCTTTGGGCGTCATAGGTGTAGCCGGCTCCCGTGAAGTAGCCGTGGCGAAGCGTCATGGGCTGGGGGACTGCTGGGCTCGCTTCGGCCCACTACTGGTCTGCCCACTGTGGGCCCTACGCAAAGCAAGCGGCATGGGCCTCAAGCGAACCGACATGCGGGGGATGGGTTAATTACCCCTATGGCAAGCCCCCAAAGAGTCAATTAACAGGGGTGACATCTTTCTTGGCAGAGGGGGCAATCGAGGAAGCAACCGCCAGGCTGAAGTAAACTCGAGATCATGCGGTGCCTTAAACGCTTCGTATGCAAGGGAGGTATATCATACCCTTATTGCCCGACTACCGGTGAGAACCTCTGCAGCCTGAACCATTTAGGTTATCAAGGTTCCTAATTGCAATAGCAATCAGAGGCAGGCCGCACCACCATTACGGCGCAGTGATAAACGTGAAAGAGCTTGACGATCTATACGAGCATCAGTTACAGAAAGCGGCTCTGTTGGTGCAGCACCCTGGCGAGTTGCGGCTGGCGATAGTGGTGTGCGGCCTGCGGCCAGGCCTGGGCTTTCTCGAAAGCCCGCGCCGATTGGAACACTGCGAGTAAAAACGGCAAGGGGGGCTAAGTGGGCTTGCCCGTTTCGCTCCCTTCTTCCCATTTGCGCAGATAGGCCTGTTTAGATTTCAGCCAGATTTCGCCCCAGGGCTTACCGACACTGGCATGCACCAGCGGCAGGGGCCAGGTGCCGAGGCTCAGGCCCGCGCGCCGGGCGGAACGAGAGAGATCCAGGTCGTAGAAGTGAAATGCAAAGCAGGGGTCAAAGCGCACACCGGAACGCCGCAGGGTGTCGGCCCGGGCAGCCAGGAACACGCCATCCAGCAGCTGCACCGGCATCGGCGCTGGCCCAAACACATCCAGCCGGCTCCGATCGGGCGTGCCGTGCCGTATGGCGCCGCTAAGGAAGGGTTGGTCCCAGCCGCCACTATGGGGATCGCGCCACCAACCGATTTGGCCGCGCTGGTGGCGCAGGTTGCCGGCCACTCCCACCAGATCGAATCGCGCAAGAGCTGCATGCAGCTGGGGCCCGAGGGGTTCTGGGCCCAGATCGATATCGTCGTGACAGAACACCAGCACCGAGCCGGCCAGGGCGGTCTCGATCGCGGCGTTGTAACCAACCGCCAGTGGCTGGTGGTTGGTGAACTGGATCCGTGCCAGTAGTTCCCTGTGTTGCGGTTGGCGCAGCGAGCAACCCAGCAGCGTGTCGCTCCAGAAGGCCGCTTCCTCCAGCCGGGTGGCTGCAATCAGCTGGAGCACCTGCGGGCTCATGGCCGATCAGCCCCCATGGGTCTCTTGGGCAGATCATCGATGAACTGCAGCATCAATTGGGACTGGTTGTTCAGGGAGTCGTCCGCAATATTCTAGCATCAGACAACATAAATAATATCTGGCTTCAACGGGCAACTTTCGGCGAAAGCTTTTCCAAAGAAGTAAAAGACCAACTTGCCGAATGGGGAGTTTCTTCCATTAAAAGCATGGAGCTCATGGACATTCGTGACTCCCAGAAGTCTGGCGTGATTGCACGTATTCAGGCCAAGAAAATCTCTAAAATTGACCGTGATAGTCGTATCACTGTTGCAAAGAACAATCGCCATGCCAAGGATGCAGAAGTCGAAAACTTGTGCACGTCGGCGATTTCAAGTGTTGCTGCCAACCAGGAGATTCAACTAAGCAGGGAGATTGCCGAGCAACAAGCGGGTGAACGATCGGCCGCAAAACAGAAAGCGGTGGGTTTTGCCCAAGAACAATCCAAGCAGGAAGTTCTACTTGAACAGGCACAAATCAAAGAGAAGGTTCTTGCCGTCCGTCGCGTAGAAGAGATCAAAGTTGCCGAGATACAACGAGATACTGGCCTGGTGCTTGCGGAGAAGGAACAGAAAGTTGCAGCCATAGCAAAACAAACAGCGCTAGTTCAAGCTTCTCAAAACAAGGAGACCACAATTCTTGTTGCCGAGGGCAATCTAGAAGCAGAGAAAAATAATGCTGCTGCCATTCAAGCCATTGGCATTTCGCGAGCAGAGGCCGAAAAAGCACTGCAACTTGCACCCGTCAGCGCTCAAATCAGCCTTACCCAAGAAATTGGCACCAATGAATCCTATCAAAAATACCATGCCCTTATAGAGGCTTTCAAGGCTTACATGCCGTGGGCAGCGAACAAGCCAAATCTCTTCAAAATGCAGATATTAAGATCATTGCCAATCGGGGCAGCGCCACAAATGGTGTCACGAAAGTGATGGACCTCTTTAGCTCTAAAGGCGGGACTTCTATGGCCGCAGCAGTGGAAGCCATTGCCCAAAGTGATATTGGCGTTGATCTTTTAAACCGACTGACCAATAAGCCTGACAATCGGGCATAAAGTTGGCACACCGGCAGCGAGCTCAAAGAGGGTTCTAAGGTCACCGCTAACAGCTGCTAACGGCTACTAACTGTTGTTGGCCGTCTAACGCAGACGTACGAAAGCAGCATGGCCCCAGCATGGAATTCCCAGGGCCAATTCCATGCCAAGGCGCAAACAACGCGAGCAGAGCCAGGTGATCTAATCGTGGAGCGCTTTTGTGGCCACGCAGCTTCAGGTGGGTGGCCACACGCCTGCCCAGACGGAAGGAGCTCAGCCGTGTTCCTCAAGCCACGCCTGCAAATCAGCAGGGCCGGTGAAATCCAACAGGGCTTCCGCTAGGGACTCCAGCTGGGGCAACGGCAGGGCTTGGATCGAGGTGGTGGTGGCTGCGCTTAGGGGGCCGCAGCGGCGGTTTAGGAGGCGCAGGGTGACGGAGGCCTCGCCGCGGGCCTCGCCGCGGGCCTCGCCACGGGCCTCGCCGGCGGCTTCGCCTTCCCGGAAAATCTCGCGATAGGCGCGGCTGCTGGTGAAGTCGTCGAGGGTCAGGCCTCCCATGGCGCAGATCTCAGAGATCGGTCGGTCGTTGAACCGTGTCAACAGAATAGCGGCGATCAACGGCAACACCTGCCCGGCCGCTGGGTTGGTCGGTGCCTGCTGGCGCAGGCTGTCGCTGATCGCTCGCACCTTGGCCTCCGGTTGCACCAGCAGGCTCAA
>CAMAPJ010000139.1 GCA_945860085.1 Synechococcus sp. UW140
CAAGGCGCTACCTGGGCGGCTACTGCTTCCGCTTCAACAGGCGCTTTGCAATGGCTGAGATGACTGCACGGATCGCCAATGCGGTCTGCTGCTGCATGCCCTGCACGGAGCGGGCTCTCAGGGTCGCGGAGGCTTATGGGTAATCAAGAAGCGGAATGTTCTGGCTAAGCATCCATTGCCAGCTCTAGGAGGCTGTCGATGGCCGAAATGATCCCTGACAGCCTCCTGTCAGCGGCACCAAGGGGTGAGAAGTTTTTATTCAATGCATTTCGAAATGCGCTGCCAGACAACTTCATTGCCTGGCACGAGCCAAGTGCTACTACATCTAAGCCAGATTTTGTCATTCTTTCGGACACTCATGGACTGCTGGTAGTCGAGGCCAAGGGCTGGTCCAAGAACATGATCAAAGAGGCTGATAGCAACCAAGTTCTTGTCGAGTGGCCCACCTCAGGAGACCGACCAACAAGACAGCAGGTACATAGCCACCCATTAAAGCAAGCAGAGAGCTATAAGTATGCCTTAATGGACAAGCTCAAGGAGGAGCCCATCCTCCTGAACAACCAGCAAGGAATCAACTTTGGAAAACTCTGTTTTCCAATTGGAAGATGCGCTGTTATGACAGGGATGACAAGGGATGAAGTTGAGCAGGAAGACTTGCTTGGCCCAAATCTTGCGCCCGTCTTTCTTCAGGAATCCATTCTTTTTTCTGACGAAATTGATGCCTGGGCCGACTTGAGCGACCGCGACGTCATTGTTCGTTTCTGGGATCTCTTTGACAGCAGAGCGAAGTTCAAGTTCCCGCCATTGACCGACGATCAGATCCAGACTGTTCGAGCGATCCTCAACCCGTCCACCACCGTCAAGCGTGTTCCAGCAACGCCACAAAGTTGGAACCTGCCAACTCCGATTCCGCAAGATGCCACAGTCGTCAAAACCCTTGATCTACAGCAGGAGCGAGCAGCCAAACAACTCGGGAACGGGCACAGAATCCTGAGTGGTGTCGCTGGCTCCGGCAAGACGCTGATTCTCACGTCGCGTGCTAAATGGATGCTCGAAGAGGATCCTGATCAGCAGATACTAATTACTTGCTTCAATGTCACTCTTGCTGCTTATATCAGATCGGTTGTGCATGGCGGTAAAAATATCCCATTGAGACTCTGCTCTCCTGGCGTCGAAGTCAGGCACTTCCACGGATGGGCAAGGGCTTTGTGCGGAGCACTTCCGCGCTATGAAGGGCGCGATGACAGCGAAGGGGATGAGGTCGACGAAGAGCTAGCCAGCCTTGTAATGGAACAGCTCAAGGAACGCCCTGAACTGCGGTACGACGCCATCCTGGTGGATGAAGCGCACATCATGCATTCGGCCTGGTTCAATGCGCTAAAGACAGCCCTAAAAAATCCAGAAGAAGGATCTCTTTTGATTGTCAATGATGCAAGCCAAAAGCTGCGCAAACGCAAGCGATTCAGCTGGGCTTCGGTAGGAATTAACGCCCGAGGGCGTACCAGGATTTACAAGAAGAACTATCGAAACACCAAGCAAGTCCTTGGTTTTGCCTGGAACGTTCTTTCCACACTGGTGGCATCGGAACCCGAGCCAGAGGAGGCTTTTCCTTTGGTCATTCCTGATCAGTCAGATCGAGATGGGCCTAGGCCAAGATTGGTGCTAGCAAAGGCAGTTTCCAGTGTGGAGCTGCTGGCCCTTGAGGCATGCAAACGAGAAATCGCAGGCGGTCTGGCGGCAAAAGACATCGCGTTCATTTATCGCTATGGAGGCGGCGGGTATGCGCGTCGACTTCAGGGCCTCTTGACGCAATCAGAATCGCGGCTGGCTGGCGAAAAGCTGTATTGGGTTAACCGGAGCAACGAAACGAAGAACAATTACGGCGTCAATCAGCCAGGCGTTCGACTGATCACAACCCAATCAGCCCTCGGCCTTGAGTTCAAGAGCGTGTACCTCCTGTGGCTGGAGGACTTTGATCGGGCCTTGGACAGCGGCGATCCTGAGCAGCAACTCCGCGATCTTCGCGAGCTCTACGTCGCGATGACGCGCGCCCAAGATCAGCTCACCCTGATTTGCTCCTCGACCAGTCGGCTGGGAGCGCACCTAGCCCAAGAACGCGAGAACCTTGGCCTGGAGGTGATCCATGCCTGAACTGCTCTTAACCAAACCCACCAAGGGTTGCGTGGTCTTCTGCCGCAGCCACAACCACTTAGTGGAGGATGTCAAAGAAGCAGCGGCCGCCGGCGACACTGTGGTGCGGCTGGCCTGCCTGGATGACGACGCCAACGGTCAGATCACCGAGGTGTTCTGGGAGCGTGAGGTGGATGCCCGCGTGCTGGGCCAGAGCACCTGGGAGACGATTGGCCAGCGGGGCTTCGATGATCCGCGGGTGTTCTCCAGCTACCTGCACACGTTGCAGTGGAACTGCGTAACGGCCACCGACCCGGGGCTGTTCCAGTCCCCGCTGCGGGCGGGGATCGATGTAAAGCCCTACCAGCTGGAGCCGCTGCGTAAGGCCCTGCGGATGCCGCGGGTGGCTCTGTTCATCGCCGACGACGTTGGCCTAGGCAAAACGATCGAGGCCGGACTGATCATGCGCGAGCTGCTGCTGCGCCAGAAGGCGCAGCGGGTAGTGGTGGTGGCCCCGCCGTCGGTGGTGCTGCAGTGGCAGGGCGAAATGGAGAGCCGCTTCGGCTTGCCATTCCAGGTGATGAACCGCGAGTACGTATCTCGGATGCGGCGGGAGCGGGGCTGGGGCATCAACCCCTGGGCGACGCACACCCGTTTCATCCTCAGCCAGTCGCTGGTGCGCAATGAGGACTACGCCGGTGCCCTGCGCGATTGGCTCGGGGATGGTGAGAGAGCCTTGCTGATCCTCGATGAGGCCCACAACGCGGCCCCCGCCAGCGGCTCCAAAATTGCCGTCGACTCCAAGCTCACCCGTGCCATCCGCGGCCTGGCCGGCTGCTTTGAGCACAAGCTGTTCCTCTCAGCCACGCCCCACAACGGCCACAGCAACAGCTTCTCCGCCCTGCTGGAAATCCTTGACCCCACCCGCTTCTGCCGGGGAGTGCCAGTGCGCAACAAGGCCGACCTTGAGCCCGTGCTGGTGAGGCGCCTCAAGGAAGACCTGCGCCGGATTGGCGAGGAGCTGCCCAAGCGCGAAGTGGTGCCCGTGGTGCTGGAGGGCCTGGATCCCTCTACACCTGAGCTTGAGTTGGCACGCCTGCTCAAGGCCTACCGCACCCTGCGGGATCAACGGCTCAAGGGAGCGAGCAGCAAACAACGTGCCGCCGAACTACTGGTCGTTACCAACCTCCAGAAACGTCTACTTAGCTCGATCGAAGGCTTCCACCGCACCCTGGGCGTTCATTGCGACACGCTGCGGCGGCGCGATTCCGGCGAGCGGCTACGCACGGCCCGCGACCCTGAGCAGCTGAAGCTGCTAAAGCAGGGCATCGACGGCGATGACGAGCGCGCCGAGGCCGATGAAGACAGTGTGGAGCGGGAAGCCGAGCAAGAGCATCGGCTGGCTGTGGCCACGACCGAACTGGGCGCAGGGCCAGAGGAATGGGGGCTGCTCAAAGACATGCAGCGCATCAGCGAGCGCGCCCGGTATGAGCCCGATGCTCGAATCCACTACCTGCGCCGCTGGATCCAGCAGCACCTCTGCCCTGATCTGGGGCAGGAGGGGGCCAAGTGGAACGGCGAGCGGCTGTTGATCTTCACCGAATACGCCGACACCAAGCGCTGGCTACAGGAGCAGATCGAATCGTTGATCGCCGGCAGCGACCGGGAACGGGAACGTATTGCCACCTTCCATGGCGGCATCGGCGATGAGAAACGGGAAGCCCTCAAGCGCAGCTTCAACAGCCCGCCCGATCAGGATCCGCTGCGCATCCTGATCGCCACCGATGCCGCTCGGGAAGGGGTGAACCTGCAGAACCACTGCCGTTACCTCTTCCACTTCGACGTGCCCTGGAACCCAGGTCGGATGGAGCAACGCAACGGCCGCATCGACCGCACCCTGTCTGCCGACAATGAAGTTGACCGGTCGGCGACAAGCTCGTTGGCCGGTGGGGTGAGTGCTGGAGAGCCTGGTGCCGATGCGCAGGGACCAGGGGATGCCGGCACCACTGACCAGTCACCAACGCAACCTGTACATGACGACACGACGAGGGGGCAGCAGCCAGGAGGCTGCTGCCGCAGCGGCGGGCATCTCAGTGCGCAGCGCCCGCCGGATTGAGAGGAACCAGCTGCAGCCCAGGGCGAACCAGCTCCGTGGCCGCACCCGGCCCGATCCTCTGGAGGGTGTCTGGGAGGAGGAGCT
>CAMAPJ010000140.1 GCA_945860085.1 Synechococcus sp. UW140
CAGGCGAGCGCCATAGGCCGTGAGCAGCTTGCGCCGCTCCAGGCTCATGGTTTCCGGCATGGTGAGCGTGAGCGGGATGCCCTTGGCCGCTGCCACAAATGCCAGGGCGATGCCGGTGTTGCCGCTGGTGGGCTCGATTAATTCCCTGCTCCCGGTGAGCAGACCGTCGCGTTCGGCCTGCGCGACCATCGCCGTGCCGATTCGGCATTTCACCGAATAGGCAGGGTTGCGGCCTTCGATTTTGGCCAGCACGCGAGCGCCGCAGCCGGATGTCACACGGTTCAGCTGCACCAGGGGCGTGCGGCCAATGCTGAGGCTGTTGTCGGCGTAGATCGGGCTCATTGCATCAAGGATGGACAACGAAAAGCCCTCCTGGCGCAGACCAGGAGGGCAGAGATTCAGGGCAGGTAGAAGGATTGTTGGGGCACGGCCGATGGGCCACACAGCGACTGGAGCAGATCCTGGCGATCGCTCTGGGCCAGTTCCCCGTTGCGGCCCCATTGCAGGCACCAACGAGATATTGGGTGGCTCATGGCTGGCTGGGGACCAAGAGATCGCTGTCGCCAATCGCCACCAGCCGCCCTTCCGCGCGAAGACGACTCAGCAGCTTGGTCACCGTGACCCGGGTCAGGCCGCAGATGTCCGCCAGGGAGCGGTGGGTGAGGTTGAGCTCACTGAGCGACAGGCGGCAGCCGTGGCTGTTCACCTGCCCGTGGGCCTGACCGATCCAGCTGAGCAAGGTCAACAGGCGCAGGTCCCCGGAGCGAATCCGCTGAATGGTTAACAATTCCGCCAGCATTTGCCGCTCACGCAGCAGATGCTGGAGCTGCTCGCTTGCATCAAGCTCAATGTGCTCCACCACCACGGTGGTGAGGCACTGCAGTTCAAGCGGATGGAGCACGGGATCTTCTGAAGTGATCACATCCCCTGGGGCCCAGAGGCCCAGGGTGATGCTCTCCCCTTCCAGATCCCAGGTGACCGAGCGCACGTAGCCCTCATGCAGCCGCCAACTCATGCCTTCTGGAAGCACGTCCTGAGGGTGGAGCGTGAGTTGCAAAGGGCGCTTGAGCAGAGATGAAGTCATGGCGTCGACGAGCGATGGGGCGGGTAATGACTTGGCCCGCGGAGGCGTGAATTCAGAGGGGAGCAAGGCATTCGCAGACAGCAGGCCATAGCCGGAGAACAACTGCTCAGGAGTATGTCTTATTTCCGATGGGCATACCGGTGTTTTCAGGCACACAGGTTGATTCGCATGCGTCTCGACCTGGGGCTTCAGATGTAGAACATCGGTGTGGGCTCCCGCAGGCTGTCCCGCTCCAGCAGCAGATTGGCCAGCGTGGTGCCCTCCAGCACGGCCGTTCGAGCCTGGTGCGCCCGCTGGGCCAGCCCGTCGAGAACGCGGAACTCAGCATTGCTCCGATCGCCCTGGCGCTCGGCTCGGGCGTCCCCTTCCAGACAGTCCTCCACCTCCGCAACGGTGATCAGCTCCGGCGAGCGGGTCAGCTGATACCCCCCTCTGGGGCCCCGCACGCTGACCAGGTACCCGCCTTTGCGCAGGGAGGTGAGCATCTGCTCCAGGTAGCGCTCAGGCATGCCATGCCGCCTGCTGATCTCGCCGGTCTGCTGGCGCTCACCCGTTGCATAGACGGCGGCCAGATCGATCAGCGCCACCAGTCCGTACTCCGTCTTGGCACTGAAAACCATGGCTGGCCTTGGAACTTGTCCCATTCTGCCAAGTAAACAACGGTTTACAGGTCGGGAATTGTGCGGGCGGGGCGTGTGCCCTGCGCCACAACTCCACAAGCCTTTGCGCCGTAATTTTTTCTAGTTCCCGATCGGCTTACCGTGAATACGACACCCTTTTCTGCTCGGCTCAGTCGCCGCCAGCTGTTGCTTACCGGCATCGCTTGCCTACCTCTGGCTGTAGCTGCTGCCAACACACTTCATGCTCCGTTGGTGCAGGCCCAGCAGCCGGCCAAACCCCAAACCCTCACCCTGGTCTCCTACGCGGTTACCAAAAACGCCTACGACCATATCGTCCGGCTGTTCGCCGATGACTGGAAAAAGAAAACCGGCCAGACCGTCACCTTCAAGGGCAGCTACGGCGGCTCCGGTTCCCAGACCCGGGCAGTCATTGATGGGCTCAACGCCGACATCGTCAATCTGGCCATGGCCGCCGACGTGTCTCGGATCGAGCAGGCCGGGCTAATTAAGAAAGGCTGGGAAAGCCGTCTTCCCAACAAAGCCACACCGATCCACTCCACCGTGGTGGCCTTTGTGCGTCCGGGTAACCCCAAGAAGATCAACAGCTGGAAAGACCTCGCCAAGCCGAATGTGGACGTGGTCACCGCCAACCCCAAGACCTCCGGTGGCGCCCGCTGGAACTTCGTCGCCCTCTGGGGTTCGGTGACGAAAGCGGGTGGTTCTGAGACCCAGGCCCGCCAATTCATTCGTGACGTCTACAAGAACGTCGAAGTGCTGCCCAAGGATGCCCGCGAGGCCTCCGACTTCTTCATCAAGCGCAAGCAGGGGGACGTACTACTCAACTGGGAAACCGAGGCGATTCTGGCCAAACGCAAGGGCGAGTGGACCGCTGGCTACAAGACCTTCAGCCCCAATGTGCTCACGTCCCAGCCGGTTGCGGTGGTTGACAAGAACGTGGATCGCAATGGCAGCCGCAAGGTGGCCGAGGCCTTCACCAAGTTTCTCTTTACCCCAGCCGCCCAGAAGGCATTTGTGGACAACGGTTTCAGGCCTGCCACGGCTGAGGGCAAGGCCTACGCCCGCGGCAAGTTTCCCGTGGTGAAGCCCTACACGATCGAGGCCTTCGGTGGCTGGCCGGCCGTGACCGGCAAATTCTTCCGCGATGGGGCGATCTGGGACCAGATCTTCCGCGCCTCCCGCTGAGCGCAGCCCCCCCATCCACTCAGCATCCACACACAAGCACCCCTCCAGCCTCGCGCCAGCCGGCCGGGGCTTTTTCTTGCCCAATTCCCGATAGTCAAACCGTAGTAGAATATTTGCACATTCCCTACTGGTTTACGTGACTATTCAATCGCGGCCTCTGGCGGCCCTCTTCGCCACAGGCTCACTCGTGCTCCTGGCAGGTTGCGGTGGTCCATCGGTAACTCCCCAGCGAGGCGGCTCGGGTGAACGCCAGCGACTGCTGCTGGTGAGCTATGCCGTCACCAAAGGCGCCTACGTCCGTATCCTCCCGAAGTTTGTGGAGCAGTGGAAGCAGAAAACCGGCCAGGAGCTGGAGATCAAGACCAGCTACGGCGGCTCGGGCACCCAGACCCGGGCAGTGATCGATGGGCTCGATGCCGATGTGGTCACCCTGGCCCTCTCAGCCGATGTGCTCAAGCTGGAGGAGTCGGGGTTGATTCAGCCCGGTTGGCAGCAGGAGCTGCCCAACAACGGCATCGTCACCAACTCGGCTGTGGCGTTCCTCACCAGAGCCGGCAATCCCAAGCAGATCACAACCTGGAAGGACCTGGTGAAGCCCGGCGTCACGGTGGTGACCGCCAACCCCAAGACCTCCGGTGGCGCCCGCTGGAACTTCCTGGCTCTTTGGGGTTCCATTACCCAGGCCGGCGGCACGCCCCAGCAGGCTGAGGCCTTTGTCACCAGCGTCTACAAGAACGTCGACAACCTGCCCAAGGACGCGCGGGAAGCCTCCGATGTATTCCTCAAACGCGACCAGGGCGACGTGCTACTCAACTACGAAAATGAGGCGATCCTGGCCACCAAAACTGGCGACCTCAAGGATCCCTTCGTGGTGCCGGAGCTGAACATCCGCATCGAAGGCCCCGTGGCGGTGGTCGACAAAAATGTGGACCGCAAGGGCACCCGCAAGGCCGCAGAGGCCCTGGCCGCCTACCTCTTCTCCGATGAGGCGCAGGAGGTCTTCGCCGAGGAGGGTTTCCGGCCCACCAGCCCCTCGGTGTGGGCGCGGGTGAAGGATCGCTTTGCGCCGGTGAAGACGTTCTTCTCGGTGAAAGACTTTGGCGGCTGGAGCCAGGTCAACAAGGAATTCTTTGGCAACGGCGGCATCTGGGATCACCTATTCGCCAACACCCGCTAATCCAGCACCTGCCACTCGTCCATGTGTGAACTCCTCGCCCTCAACGCCAACACCCCCACCGACATGGGCTTCTCCTTCCGGGGGCTCAGCCGGCGTGGTGGCGCCAGCGGCGAGCATGCCGATGGCTGGGGCCTGGCCAGCTTCACCCCCGATGGCCACCCG
>CAMAPJ010000141.1 GCA_945860085.1 Synechococcus sp. UW140
CACGACGATGGTGCTCTGGTCGGGAACGGGCAGGTAGATGACGCCGTAGGGGAAGCGGCGAATCAAGGCACGGCGCGTGCCGCGATAGCTGGTGGGATACGCCGTCGGGTTGGAGCGGATGCGCTGGAAGACCAGCCGCACCTCGGCCAAGAACTGACGGCCAAGGCCAGGCTCCTGGGCTTCGTACCAGCGGGCCGCAGCGTCGAGATCATCTCGAGCTGCTGGACGGAGTCGCAGCACCTTGTTCAGAGCGACTGCTCGATGGAATCGAGCGCCGCATCGGCATCAACACCGGGGTAGCCGTCAGCCAGGAAGCTCTCCAACCGCTGATCGATCAGCTGTCGATCGGCATCAGTGAGATCAGGGCCGTTCTGCTCGGCCGCGATCGAGTCCCACAGGGCCTGGACCAGCTCCAGCCGTTGCGCCAAGGGCAGGGTCAGCAGGTCATTCACCACAGCAATGCCGGCAGCACCGGAGGGCTGGGACCCTTTAATCGTAGCGGGGGCATTGGGGCAAGTCGCCACCAGGCCGTCAAACACCCACCTAAATCCCTCGTCCAGTCCTCGCGCTGCGTCAAGGATCGGGCCATGCGCCCCTTTGGGGCGTCCTTGTCGCAGCGCTGCGGCTGGCCGTTGGGGGTGGGGTTCATTGCCGTCCCCTCCAAGGGCGCCTGGAGATAGAGCTGCCGGAACTGGTCGGTCGTAACCGAGTTCACTGCAACTGGTCGATGGGCTGAACCCGGCCGGCCTGGAAATCCTGAATGGCTTCATTGGCCATCCGCTCCAGCAAATTCAGCGAGTCGGCAAAGAGTGCGCTCCAGCGCTCTTCCGATTCCATTTCCTCAAGCAGGATCGCCGCCAGAGCATCCTGTTCCTCCTCAGGAAGCTGGGCAGCAGTGGCAACCGCGGTCGACAAGGCTTGAGTCATCGCTCCCGCTCCAGATCAGAGGTCTTATTCCATTCTTTCAGGCGCAGCCAGCGGTCACCGGAGAGTGGCGGGTCCTGCTCAGAGCGACTGCTCCAGGGCAGCCAGCACCGAATCGGCAGCCAGCCCAAGGTCGCCGTCTGCTAGGAAGCACTCGATCCGATGATCGATCAGCTGTCGATCAGCGTCGGTGAGCTCAGGGCAGCACCTAGGGCAGCTCGTCATGGAGGCGAGGTGCCTGGCGGCACGCGGCCAGCTGGTGAGCAACGCCGCCGCCGTGCCCCCTGCCGACGCTCCGCCGTGTGCTGCCACCCCATGAGTGGGATGCCCTGCTTGCCGTTAGTGCCGCACTGCCCCTGTGGCTAGCGGAGCTGCTGAGTGAACAGGCCCCATAAGCTCGCCTCCATTCAGGCAGTGGCAAGCCCCAGCCCCGGCAGTGCTGGCGAAAGTCTGCTCCGGCATTCATGATGAAAGTCGCAGCGCCTACCAAGAAGCAGCTCTCCAAGGTCCTACCGTCAAGATCGGCGTTGCCTACCCCTTCCTCCTGCATGGCAGTCTCCCCTCCAACTACAAAGACGCGGAGCGAAGGCTCAGGACAGCTATCTCGAGAGCAAGTGGACGCTCTCTTGCTGAAGCTGCGTGACCCAAGCCTTGCGCGCAAATTCTTGATGGAAGCAGGCCTCATCGATGCTGACGGCCAGCTCAGCCCTCCATATCGCAGCCAGGATGCCCAGACGGCCTAAGAACAGCCTTGGGCCCCTGATTCTTTATCACGGCTGCGACAGGGAAATCGCCGAGGCAGTTCTAAGCGGCAAAGAGACCCTCCAACCAAGCGAAAACGATTACGACTGGCTGGGACCGGGAATTTACTTTTGGGTTGACAGTCCAAATCGCGCACTCGATTGGGCAAAAGATCGCAAAAAGCGTCGTCCACAAGAGATGGGAGATCCTTCTGTGCTGGGAGCCTTTGCGTATCCAGGGAACTGCCTCAATCTGACCGATTACGGGGTCATGGACGAGCTGGCTCTTGCGTACCGAGCCACAGAAACAATCTTCAAAACGGCCGAAACCCCACTGCCGGTCAATTCAGATCGCAGAAATGGAATATACCTGAAGCGACAGCTTGACTGCGCTGTTATTCAGATGGTGCATGAACTAAGAAGAGATCAAGAAGAACCGCCTTACGACACCGTCTATGGCGTCTTCGAAGAAGGAAGCGAGGTCTATCCAGGATCCGGATTCAAGGATAAGACTCACGTGCAGATAGCAATCTGCAAACCAGAAATGATCCTTGGCTACTTCCGTGTCGACGGGATGACCTGACCGCTCATCCACAAACGTGAACGAAGCGGTTGAGCAACCGCTGGCGGATGAATTCAGACCGCTTCGCTGTCACAGCAGGGCTTCCAGGTAGGAGTCGTCACCTGCTGCATGCGCTGCGCCTGGGCTTGGCGCCAGAGCTCATCGACCTCTAGCGGCCGCTGATTGATCGCATCCTTGAGGGCCTCCAGCACCGGCTCCATGCCAAGCCGGCGGCGATGGCGGAAGCAGTCGACCAGGGTTCTTTCCACCCCGTAGACCTTCAGGCGGATCGGGCCGGAGTGCAGGGTCTCCACCTGGAGCTCGCCATCAGCCAGGAAGCCATCCAGCTTTTGCGCCAAAGGCAAGGTCAGCCGGTCATTCACCACAGGCCGTGCCGGCAGGAACGGGGGGCTGGGATCGTTTCGCCACGAGGCCGTCAAACACCCACCTGAATCCCTCGTCCAGTCCTCGCGCTGCGTCAAGGATCGGGCCATGCGCCCCTTTGGGGCGTCCTTGTCGCAGCGCTGCGGCTGGCCGTTGGGGGTGGGGTTCTCTGCCGTCCCCAGATGGCTGCCCCGCTTCCCCGCTCTGCCCTCCGTGCTCGTGATGCCCTGGTGCTCCAGCACCTCTCCCTGGCTGATGCCGTTGCCTCAGCTGTAGCCCGCCGCTTTTTCCCTTTGGTCGAGCGGGAGGATCTGATCCAGGTAGCCAGAGAAGCCCTGCTCCGCTCTGTCCTGCGCTGCAAAGCAGGTGAGCCGGCTGAGCCCTATCTGCGCCGCTGCATCTCCGGTGCCCTGCAGCATCACCTGCGCGATCGGGTGCGGCTGGTGCGTGTACCCAAGCGCGTCCATGAAGCAGGGGCTTGCCCCCTCGGCCACATCAGCCTTGATGGCCACGCCGAAGGCGAGCCGTGCCTGCTCGATCAGCTGGCTTCCCCCGAGCCCGAGCTTCCTGGCGGCAGTGATGCGCAGGCGCTGGCATTGGAGCAGCTGGTCGATCAGCTGCCCGCCGCCCAGGCCACGGCCCTGCGGCTCACGATCCTGGAGGGCCTGTCACTCCGCGCTGCGGCCGAGCGGCTGGAGATCAGTGCCATGTCGGTGCAGCGGGCCCAGAAGAAAGCGCTTGAGGCTCTGCGCCAGCAGCTGGTGGGGGCGGGCTGAGGCCCTCCTCCCCAGTCACTGCTCGAGCACCAGCGTGGAGAGCGGCCACCAGCCACTGCCGCCCTCGTCGTAGGCCAGCTCCACCAGCGGATCGACATTGAGGGACTCGGCCGCAAGGCTCAGCACAGTGACGCTGCTCTCAGTGCTGATCAGATCCCGCCAGCAGCGCGAGCCAACCGCTGGCAGGGCAGTCGTGGTGTCAGGCATGGGTCATGGACTCACCATCACCCGATTGCCAGTGCCGCTGTTGCTCACCGCCGCAAACTGACTGCGCTGGGGTGACCAGCAGATCGATCGCCAGCTCGTATTTGCTGGGGAGGTGCGCACGGTCCAGTTGAGGCCATCGCCGCTGGTCATGATCCGGTTGCCGGTGCCGCTGCTGCTCACCGCCACCAACAGCTCCCGCTGAGGCGACCAGCAGAGGGAGGTCCAGGAGTTGTCGGCCGCGGAGGACCTGCTCGTCCAGGTGATGCCATCCGGGGAGGTCATCACCCGGTTGCCCCGGCCGCTGCTGCTCAGCGCTACCAGCAAACCCAGCTCTGCTGCCCAGTAGAGCGCCGTCCAGTTATTGGCTACGGCAGCTGTCCGCAGGGTCCAGTTGCGGCCATCGCTTGAGGTCATCACCCGCTGGTTGCCGCCGGTGCTGCTCACCGCCACCAGCAGCCCCAGCTGCGGGGCCCAGCAGATCGAGCGCCACTCCTGATCTGCAGCAGCCGGTCGGGCTGTCCAGGTGAGGCCATCGCTGCTGGTCATCACTCGGTTGCCCGTGCCACTGCTGGCGACCGCTACCA
>CAMAPJ010000142.1 GCA_945860085.1 Synechococcus sp. UW140
AGGGAGTGCTCTACCACTGAGCTACAAGGGCATGTGGAAGGTGGGCCGGGTTGGATTTGAACCAACGTAGGCAGAGCCAGCGGATTTACAGTCCGCCCCCATTAACCACTCGGGCACCGACCCGAACCACACCCCAAGAACTTACCAGCTGACCCCCCCATGCAGTTGCTCGTGCTTCACGGACCCAACCTCAACTTGCTCGGCACCCGGGAGCCGGGGCTCTATGGCAGCAGCACCCTGGCTGAGATCGACGCGGCCTTGCAGCTGCAGGCGACCAGCCTGGGCGTGGCCCTGACCAGCTTCCAGAGCAACCACGAGGGCGGCCTGGTCGACCGCATTCACCAAGCCCGCGGCCACTGCGACGGCATCCTGATCAACGCCGGCGCCTACACCCACACCTCGATCGCCATCCGCGACGCCCTGCTGGCCGTGGAGATCCCGTTCGTGGAACTGCACCTGAGCAACACCCACGCCCGCGAGCCCTTTCGCAGCCACTCCACCCTGGCCGACAAGGCGATCGGGGTGATCTGCGGTTTTGGTCCCACCAGCTATCGGCTTGCCCTGGAGGGCCTGGTGGACAAACTGCTCCAATCCTCCGAGCGATGAGCCCCGTGTCTTCTGCCCTGGCTGGCTCCCTGCCTGGGGTAACCCGTCAGGGGCCTGCTGAGCCCCCTGGGGCCGCTCCTGCCTCGCCCACGGCCCGGGTCAAGTGGCTGGCGGCCCCCAGCAGCGCCGCCTGGCTGGAGCAGGCCATCGCCCATCCGGATCTTGTCTTGCTGGATCACGCCCACTGCGAGCGCAAGGCGGCCAGTTCGGCGCTGCAGCTGCTGTTTCGCTACCCGGCTGATGAAGAGCTGGCCGCCGTGCTCAGCCCCCTGGCCCGGGAGGAGCTGGAGCATTTCGAACGGGTGCTGGCCTTGATGCAGCAGCGGGGCATTGCCCTGCGGCCCCTGCCGGCGCCGCCCTACGGCTCCAGCCTGGTGGCCCTGGTGCGCCGCCAGGACCCGGAGCGCAAGCTCGACAGCTTCCTGGTGGCCGGCCTGATCGAGGCCCGCAGCCAGGAGCGCATGGCCCTGCTGGCGGCCCACAGCCCCGATCCGGAGTTGCGGGAGCTTTACGGCGACCTGCTGGCCAGTGAGGCGCGCCATTTCGGTCTCTACTGGGTGCTCTGTGAGGCCCGCTTTCCCCGGGCCCAGCTGGTGGAACGGCTGGAGCAGCTGGCGGCGGCCGAGGCGGCGATCCTGGCCACGCTCCATCCCCAGCCCCGCATGCACAGCTAGGTCCCCTTGGCGGGCCTGAAGGGGCCCGCCTTTCAATCCAGCAACGGATACCGGCTGGCGATCGGATCGCCCGTGAACTCGGCTACCCAGCCGGCCGGGTTGTCGAAGAAGCGGAGTGCGGTGAAGTGGGGGGCACTGCCCATGTCAAACCAGTGCTTGGTGCCGGCGGGCACCCGCAGGAAATCGCCGCTCTCACAGAGCACCTGCAGCACCTCCCCTTCGAGATGGATCACAAACAATCCCCGGCCCTCGACGAAGAAGCGCACCTCGTCCTCGCTGTGGGTGTGTTCGGAGAGGAACTTCTGGCGCAGGGCAATGCGATCGGGGTGATCAGGCCCCAGGCGGATCGCATCGACGGTGGGATAGGTGCCACTCGCTTGCACCTGGGCGATCTCGCCGGCGTAGGCCGCCAGCACCGCGGCGTGATCGGCAGCGGCGGGGAGTTCTGGCTTCACCGGCCAGCGCTCGTAGCCCAGGCCGCGCTCGGCCAGGGCCTGGGCAATCACCTCGGCGTCGTCGCTCTCGAGCAGCAGGGTTGGCCCTGGATCGGCGCTGGCGCTGTCCCGGTAGAGGCTCAGGCGGGTCATGGGCTCGAAAGGGGCGGTAGGCGTTGGGGGGAGCCTAGAAAAGGTCAGCTGGGGCGTTTGTGTGTGGGACTGCATCGGGCCTGATCCGGCCCCTGGGCCCCAGGGGGCTGCAGCCGCGGCGCCGGGCCTGAGCCTGGTGGGCGTGGGCCCGGGCGATCCCGACCTGCTCACGGTGGCGGCCGTGCGGGCGATCCGCTCGGCCACGGTGGTGGCCTATCCGGTGGCCCGGCCGGAGGCCGTGGGGATGGCCGCCACGATCGCCGCCCCCTGGATCGGCCCCCAGCAGCGCCGCCTGCCCCTGGTCTTCCCGATGGTGGCGGAGGCGCAGCCGCGCCAGCGGGCCTGGCGGGCGGCGGCCGACGCCCTGGCAGCGGAGGTGGCGGCCGGGGAGGCAGTGGTGTTGCTCTGTGAGGGGGACGTGTCCCTCTTCGCCACGGCCTCCTACGGCCTGCTGGCCCTGCAGCAACGCCATCCCGCCTGCACCATCACCCTGATCCCCGGAATTACGGCCGTGGCGGCGGCGGCGGCGGCCGGGCGCTGGCCCCTGGCCCTGCAGCAGGAGTCCTTGCTGATTCGGCCTACTCCCGAGGCTCCCGCCGCCCTGGAGGCCCTGCTGGACCAGGCTGCCGCGTCCCAGCAGGTGTTGGCCCTGCTCAAACTCGGCCAGCGCTGGCCCTGGGTGCGAAAGGTGTTGGCCGATCGGGGCCTTCTCGATGGCGCCCTGTTCGCCCAGCGGGTTGGCTGGCCCGACCAGCTGGTGGCGCCGGCGGCCGCCGTGGCGCCCGAGGAGCAGCCCTACTTTTCCCTGCTGCTGGTTCGCCAGGGCTGGCCGGAGGTGTTGCCCTGAAGGGGGGATCAAGGTTCTGGAGGCCATCAGCCAACACGGATTCATCACGGAGGCAGCGACATTCAGGTTGATGCCATTGCGTTGCTAGCGGCTAATCCATCGACGACTTCATGCCCCCTAAGCCTCTGCGACCGCTAGGTACCGCTCCCGGCAAGGCATGCAGTCGCAGACCCCATTGGCAATCCAACCAGTCAGCTCAGTTCATCCCCATCAGCGATGGGCTTCCGCGCAGTGAGCTGGGTCATGAAGAGACCTGTGGCGCAAACGACGGGCAAGGCGCATGAAGGAGCAAGTCGTCTGCGCCTCCCGAGTGAGGCCCTCCACGGGCCTGGCTGCCAGGTGCAGACTTAAGGAGCCTCTCATTCGGTCATTGGTGTGACCTTGAGCATTCTTGATGCCCATGAATGAGGGGTATTCGCTTTGAAATGTCCTATGGTTAGAAGCGAATAATCATCACTAAAAATGCTGCTTTGCCGTTCGCGACTATTTGTGCTGACCTTTTTGGCGACTGGCATCGCTTGCCTTCCGCTTAACGCCCGGGCGCAGCAATTGGATAAGCAGTCGTACTGGTATGGTTTTTATCTCGGGATTACTTCGACGGTGTGCGAGCTTCACAAGATAGGCGTGATCAATGAAAATTACGCAAAAGACTATTTAGCGGGGGCATTCCAGAGTGACCCTGACATCCCTGCCGCTGCCCAAAAAGATGCATTGGATCAAATTAGTAAGAAATATAAGCAATGTCCGATTCCGCGTTAAGCTTGGTCTATTGCTGCTAATGGTTGTCAACGCATTTGGCCTTGCCTGAATTGCAGCGATTGCAGCGACTAATCGATCTGGCTAGTTCCTTCGCCATCGTTGTGGTTGCCTGCGTCGCTGCTGCTGGCGTTGTTCCGCTTACCGCCTAGGTGTTAGGGGTGTGTGCGTGGTGCAGGCACCCTTTGACTCGCTTCGATGGATTTTGTGTTGGATATTGTCGCGCTTTGGAATGGGTCCATAGGGCCGCAGCCAAAGCGGTTAGCCTACTCTTGCCCGCCTAACTGCTGGGGCTCTATTTTGCTGTTAGGGGCTGATTGGGTCGGGCTTTGTTTAGCTTTGGGCGCGATCGCTAGGCCGTTGCCCCGCATCCGGTTACGGCGTTTAAATCTTGATGTAGTCGGTTCAACCGGACCCAAGACCTGGGTGATCGAAAGCCTTGCGAACGTCCGTGCCTTGACCTGGAGGGTCCCGTGCCGGCCCCGGGCAGTTCACAACCCCCAGCCCCTTCAGCGCCGGATGCTTGCATGGCAGGTATCCCCGCCGCTGCCCATGACGCCGATCGACTGGCTGGCGTTGCTGCACCCGGTGCTGATCATCCTGTTCGTCTACCCGGTGGTGGGGGCGACGATCCGGCTGGGGATCCTGGCGCGGGAGCGGCGGCTCAAGATCAATCCCCTGCCCC
>CAMAPJ010000143.1 GCA_945860085.1 Synechococcus sp. UW140
TCACCGGCACGGTGAAGCGGGTGTTGAGCCTGCCCGCCAGCGTCGATGACATCTCCACCACCATCGGCAACCCCCAGCTCGCCCAGGAGCTCACCAAAAATGGTCCGGTGATGCGGGCCGACATCAGCCTGGACCGCGATCCAACCAGCGTCGATGGCTTCCGCTGGACCCTCTCGGGCGGTAGTGGCGTTTTCCCGGTGCGCGAGGGGCTAACGGCGTTGAGCCATGCCTATGTCGAATGGCGCAGCCCCATCAGCTATGTGGTGCCTGGCCTGCGCTCCCTCACCGGTGGCTACCGCAGCCAACGGATTGACCGCCAGTGGAACAAGCCCTTTCTGCGCCAGCCAGGCACCCTCCCCTGACCCCCTGGGGGCCGCAAGTCACGCCCCCTTCCATCGCCAGAATCCCTGCCATGGCTCCCCGGTTACCAACGATCTCCAATCCCCTGCTGCGCCAAGAACTCCCCTGGCTGGTGAGCGAGCTGGTGCTGCTGATCATTCTCTTCAACGCCAACGCCCCCGAATTGTGGTTTTGGCTGGTAGTTCTGATCGTGATCCTGGGCTACCGGATTGAGCGCTGGTGGTCGTCGCGGCCCAACGCCTGAGCGCTCAGCTCACAAGCTCTCGCCATTGGCGCTCCGTGCTCTCCACGGTATGTTCCATGCGGTTGAGCACCATCCACTGCGAGGCCACTCGCTGGAGTTGCTCGGGGCTGAGCTGCTGATAGGCAGCCAGGGATTTGGCTGAGTGCAGGCTCTCCAGGGGCAGCATCAAGCGGGGTTGGCTCGGCGGTGGCTGCAGCTGCGCTGAACCGCCCAGTTGCTCCTGCCAGCCCAGCAGCCGCTGGGCCACGCCCCCTACGAAGGCCACGCCGGTGGCGTAGTCGTCCTCCAGCCCCCATCCCTGCCAGTCGGCATTGGGCAGGCGCCGCAGCTCATCAAGATCGAGAATCAGGGCCTCGCTGGCCTGGTCCAACAGCGCCCACATCTTTGCTACTGGATGCTGGCTCGCCAGGGTGCCCAGTTCTAATAAGGCGCCCTGGCGTTGGTCGCGGAGGCTGATCAGGTTGATGCGCAGGTTGCGAATCTGCTGCCCCTGCTGGTGGCGCCTCTGCACTACCTGCTGCAAGGCGTCTCCCAGATCCACCAGCAGCTGCAGGAGTCCCTCCCGCTGCTGAATCCGGGCCCGAGAGGGCCAGAAAAGGCGCAGGCTGAGCAGGGCCATCAGGATGCCGAACGCGGTCCAGAGCAAGCGCAACGGGATCCAGCTGTCGAGCTGCTGGTCGTGCGTCAGCCAGCCCATCACAACCACGAAGCAGCACACCCCATAGCCCACTGTGAGCCGCAAGAAGCCGGCGATCAGCCGGGCCAGCAGTAGGGCCAGCGGCAGGGCTACCACCAGGGGCAGATGCCCCCAGGCCCGGTAGCCAAAGAGCACCACCATGGCTCCAATGGCAGTACCGACCAGGCGCTGACGGCCGAGTTCGAGGGTGTTGCCGTAGTTGCCCACGGTGACGCTCAGCACCGCCAGGGAGGCGTAAAGCGCAAAAGGCAGGCCGGTGATGCTGGCAAAGCCGTTCACCACCGTCACAGTGGCGGCGAGGCGCAGGCCGTCCCGCAGGGCTGGGCTGGTCATCGGTTCGAGGCCGAGAGCTGCGCCAGGGCGGATCTGAGCAGTGCCCGGCTGTGAAGCAGCCGTTGCAGTTCCTGGCACTGCTGGCCGATAGCAAGCAGCAGGGGCTGGGGAGCGCCCAGGTGCCCTGCTTCCTCAAGCCAAAGCTGAGCGGGCCTTGAGGTGCTCGGCACCGGGGCAGCGGCGGGCTGGGCATGCAAGCGCTCGGCAAGATCAGCAAGCGTGCTCCGCAGCAGCAGCTCAGGTCTCTCTGCAGGCAGTGGGGTGGCCAGCTGCTGCAGCAGGGGCTCCAGCAGCAGCCACTGACGCAACACATGCCGCCAGAGGCTGCCGGTCTGCGCCCAGCGCGACAGCAGCTGCTTGGTGTGGGCGGGCATGGCGAGACCCTGGGTTTGGTCACGCAGCTGTTGCAACAGCAGAATGCTGGGCAGCAGATCTTGAGAGCGCAGGACTGCAGGGGGCGCACCGCCACTGCTCAGCCACTGCTGCATCGCGCTGATCTGTTGGCTGAGCTGGTTGGTGATCCCAGCTTCCAGGGCGGATAGCTGCTGCAGGGGGCGATGCGGCCACAGCGCCCAGGTGGCGATCTGCGCCATCAGGATGCCCACAACCGCCGCAAAGGCCAGATCAAAAATCACCGCCCAATTGAACTGGTTGCCGTGGTGCATGAGTTCCACGGCCCAGCAGCTCAGATAGGCTGTGTTAAGGCCTTTGAGCAGGCCCAGGCCGCGCACCTGCACACCGGTGAACAGCAGGGCAAGGCCAAGCACCACCCAGCTGGTGGAAAGCTCTTGCATCACGATGGCCGTTAGGAAGCCGATCAAGGCTCCGGCAACCTTTTGACCGATGCTCCGGGTAGGGGTGAGGTCGTTTTCGTTTACGAACAACACAGCCATCACCAGAGCCAGCCCCAGCACCTGGTTGCGCCCAGACCAGAACAGAACCCCGATCACGAGGGTGCTGGCCAGCCAGATTCGCAGACTATTGCGCCAAAGAGGGCTCAGGGAGAGCATGGCGGCAGCCATGGGGTGTCGCCCGTTCAGGGTTGGGTGCAGGGGCTGCTGCTGAGTTGCAGCTGAAGCTGGGGCTGGATCGGCAGATTGGGATTGCGCGGCATCGGCAGCAGTTCTTTCAGCAACTTCGCGTAGGTGATGTTCACGGCCACCGTGACGTTGAGCCGCCGCACCAGGAAGTTGATCAGTCGATCCTAGGTGTTGGAGACATTGAGCTCGCTGTCGAGGCCGGTGAGGTAGCGCAGCCGCACATCACGGAAGGCCTTTAGGGCAGCGGCCACGCCTCGACGGGCCGAGCTCAGCTTGGCGAGGCTGGCCTCGTGGTTAAAGAAGGCTCGCTCGATCCGCAGGCGGATGTCGTTGCAGGTGGCGGCGTATTGCTGGGCGGTGGCCGCCGCCTGCTTGGTCAGCGCCCGGGCCTGGCCGGCCGTGGTGCTGGCGTCAAACAGCAGCCAGGTGAAGGTCAAACCTACCGACCAGTCCCAGCCGCTGGTGGTGGAGAGGGGCAGGGCGGTCGAACCGCAGCAGCAGCAACAGCAGCCAAGATCAAAATTGCCCAGGCTGGTTTGGGAGCTGCTGCTCCCACCGCTGGCCAACAGGGAGAGTTTCGGCAACAGACCTGCCGCAGTAGCCTGGCTCTGGTGGGCCAGGGCCGTGCGCGTGGCCAGGATCGCCTCCAGTTCGGGATTGCTCCGGTAAGCAGCCAGCAGGCTGGCTTCGAGATCGAGTTGCCAGAGCGGTTGCACCACGATCGGATCACTGGCGTTGGGGGTCACCTGGGGCGGCAAGTTGAGCAGCACCGCCAGCTGGAAGCATGCCACCGCCCGGTCTGCCAGGGCCTGGATCAGGGTCTCTTGATCGGCGGCCTGCGCTCCCTCACCGGCGGCTTCCGCACTCCCTGGATCGACCTGCTCTGGAACCTGCCTCCCATGCGTCAGCCCAATACTGTTTCGTATCTCGCCCCGTGGGCGCCAAGCCCCGTTTCCAGGTCCGCAACCCCCTGCTGCGGCAGGAGTACCCCTGGCTGGTTAGCGAGGAAGTGTTGCTCTTGATCCTGTTCGATGCCAACCCGCCAGAGCTGGGGTTCTGGCGGGTTGTGCTTGTGGTACTGCCGCACTATCGCGTGGAGCCCTGGTTCTTTTCACGCCAGCCCCGTTAGGGCGTCAGCAAGGCTCTGGTCAAGTGCCAACTTAGGAATCACAGCAGGGAGCATCCTGGAATCAAGCCAAGCGTTAAGCGATTGACAGCCGGCGCCAGTCCTGCTCCATTGCTTCAATCGCCCGAAAGCCCTGGCTACAAAGAAAGGCCCGGCGGGCCAGGTGTTGCAAGCGCTCAGCACTGATGGCATCGAGGCTGTTGTCCTGGAGCAAGCTCGAAGCCTGCTGCCAACTAGCGGGACTCTCGCCTGGACCCGGCGGCGGCGGTAAGTCGCCCGGCTGCTCCAGGCAGAGGATCCATTGGCCGAGGCGCTCGGCTCCGTAGCGCAGCATCTCAGCTTC
>CAMAPJ010000144.1 GCA_945860085.1 Synechococcus sp. UW140
GACTAGAAAAGGCTCCTTGGTCCAGCATCGAGCTTTAGGGAGCGGCATGACAGACAGGAACCATGAATCCAGTCGAGCCATGCATTGGACGCATACATTCGACCCTGACCGATACTGCGTATCGTGAAGACAGGGCTATACCGCAGCGCTACGGAGCCTACCTGCGCTAGACCAAGGGCACTGCATCCACCCTTCCTTGCCAGTGCCGAGCCGCAGCTCTCCAAAGCCATCGCCAACTAGAGCGACGCGCAAAACATTAGATCGGCCTTCCGTTCAGCAGCACATCACCGAGCTGCTGTCTAAGGGATCCCTAGACGCATCTGCTTTGCTGGCTTTTGCCGAGTTGATCAACGGCAAACCGTTCCCCGAGCCGGTTCTCACGCTCGCCCAACTCAAGAGCGAGGTGTTCAAGGTATTTGGCTGTGAGTCAGCAAAGGAACTTCGCGAGTCGAGCGAGTTCAACCTGGCAATGGCCGGCCGCAGCTTTGATCTCAAGACCAAGGCGGACTGGCAGAGACTCTATCGAGAGTGGGTGGGTGTACCCCAGGCAGAGCGCAATCGCAGCGGCAAGACCTGTATCAATGGCATCGATGTGCTGGAGAATTTCCGCCCCTGGCATGTGTTCGGCTTAGAACCATCTAAGGCCACGGCCGATGACATTAAGGATGCCTTTCGTCGCCTCGCAAAAGAGCATCACCCTGACGTGGGCGGCGACCCACGGGTGATGGAGCGGCTACAGAAAATGCGTGATTCATTACTGGCTTTCCGCTGATGACAAAGACACCACAATCCCCGTCCCAAGCACTATCGCGGCGGCAGCGGGAACGCGATATGTTCAACGACAAGGAAGCGGCCAAAATGCTCCGCATCCCAGTTGCAAAGCTTTATCGGATCTGCGAGTTCTTTGACTCTGATCTCGATGATGCCTGGGATTTAATTGAGGGAGAGTTCTTTGAATATGAGCCGGGCCAGGCGCGCAAGCGCCGCTTCTACGAAGAAGGCGTTATGGCGATCGCCAAGTTTTTGGAGGAAACCGAAGGCGGTAGTTTCCTCGCCCAGCTCAAGGAGTTCTTCACCCATCACCGCGCCCGTGTAACCCGGGCCTTGGTGCAGCGGCGCATCATCCAGGTGACCCAGGACCGCTCTACTTTGCAGATCCGTGGCGACCTAGTGTTTCTTCAGCAGCGCTCTGTGGTTCGGGTGCTGGGGACAAACGGCAAGGGAATTGCTGGCAGCCTGCGTCGGATTGAGGAAGAAAGCGCGGGCCTCGATGGCGCCGAAGGGCTTGAGATAGACGTCCACTTTGCCGCGTTCGACGATGCGGAAGGACGCCACTGGAGCCAACGCGGCATCGCTCGCCTCGCCCGAACGATGCACGACAAGGGCCGCATCACAAAAGCACGCAAAGCGTGGGTAAAGGCTGTTGCCGATGTCGCAGAAGACTGCTTTGAGGTCCAACGCAAGGTGCTTGAAAGCCATGAAGCCCGAGTGAAGGCCGCGATGCAACGGGCCCACAGCAAGGCAAAGTGTTGTGCGGTGACCCAGCAGCGGGCCAACCCTGCCGACAAAAACCCGATCCAGTTGGAAGCCCACCACCTCTTTGATGCCGCCACAAGGCCTGATCTGGCAGCCTTAGACGAAAACCTCCTGGTGATCAGCTCGGCCCTTCACCGTAACTTCCATAAGTGGATGGGCAATCGTCCCTGCGAAGCCAAGGATTTTGTGGATTACATGCTCCGCAATGAGCTGACCCATTTCAATGGCAGTCCCAGCACGCGTGCCCGCCAGGAGCAGCGCCAGCAGAAGCTGATCCACCGCCTGGAGCTGCTGCAGGCCCGGTACGAGGGAAACAGGCTGCTCTATTGAGTCAGATCAGTGAACCCCATCACCACAGCCGGAGGATGCGGTGCCAGCTTCTGAGCAGCGGCCTCGAGGAAGGCCACCAGGATGGTGATCAGCAGGATGTAGTCCCGCAGGGCTGGATCGAGTGGTGTGCCATCACCGCCCACCTTCTCCTGCAGGATCCGCTCCGGCGGCTGCCAGAGAGTGTTGGATCGGGCCGCCGCGTAGGCCTGCGCGAGCCGGTCGGCATGGCTGGGATCGGCGAGGATGGCGGTGGTGGTGGAATGCGCGAAGGCGTTGCGGACACGCCGCAGGGTCTGCAGGGCCTGCTCCACTGGCTGATCGATCAGACCCAGGCGGGCAGCCAGAGTGATCCGCGCCCCGAAGGATCCCAGCGGCCGGTCGGGCTGGAAGAAGGTGTCGGCAGATCCTTGGGGAGGAAGCAAGATCGCCTGCAACAGTCGCTCCAGGGCTGCATCGACACGGGCGACACCAACGAGAACCGCGCCTCTCCCGCGCTCCTCAAGCATCTGCAGGGCGATCGTGCGTGCGGCCTCTGCGATCTGAAGCTGCACGCGCGCTGGCTGTGTCATCCCAGCAGGTCCTCCACGAACTCCGAGCAGGTATCGCCGCTGGTGATCAGCAGGTGATCGCGAGCGCGGGTGCAGGCCACATAGAGCAGATGGCGCTCGGTGGCCACCACCTCATCGAGGTCGCTGTCGTCGGTGATGGCCTTGATGCGCTCGGCGTTTGGGATCACGTCTTCATCGCATGCCATCACGATCACGGCGCGGAACTCCAGCCCTTTGGCCAGGTGCATGGTGGAGAGGGTGGCCTTGCTGCCAAGACGGATGGCCGAAGGCTGCAGACGCTCGTAGGGGAGTTCAGCCAGCTGCAGTGCTGATTCGGCGCGGGTGATTTCGGCCTCGCTGCGTACGAAGACGCCGAACTCTCGGGGAGTGATGCCTTCGCTGCGACGCTGCTCAATCCAGGCAGCGACCTGCTCGGTCTCGCTGTCGGTGTCCTCGCATTCCCGGATGTCGGGCTCGGGCCCGTTGAAGATGGAAATGGCACCGCGCCGGTCCTGCACGTTGCCGTCCACGTCGCGGGACTCGGGATCAAGCAGCTGATCGGCTTGGCTGCGGATCTGATGGGAGGTGCGGTAGTTGATGCGCAGCGTGCGCGAACGGCCGCGGATGTCCACGCCGTACTGGGTCCAGGAGAAGGGCTGCTGGAAGATGCGCTGGCCCAGATCTCCTGCGAAGAACAGGGCATCGGGGCCGGTCCCGGCCAGGGCGGCCAGAAGACGAAGCTGGGCGGCGGTGATGTCCTGGCATTCGTCCACCACGATGTGCTGGTAAGGCCTGGCGCCGCTGCGGTGGAGCTGCTCGGCGGTGCTATGGAAGAGCTGGTGGGGCGTGAACTGGCCTGAACGCTCCAGCTCCTGGAGGACTGCCTCGAAGCCCTCCCAGAGCAGGCGGCGCTTGGCCTCGTTGAGGCGGCTCTTGCGGCCCAGGCGGCGCACATCGCGGTAGCTGTCCCAGTCACGCAGCCCGAAGGCATCCACAATCTCGCTGAACTCCTCCACCACGAACCCTTCGCCATAGACGCGGCTGATCTCCGCTGGTGCGTGGCGTTGAATCAATGCGCGGAGCTCATCAGCGGCGATGAGGTGTGGTTTGCCCAGCTGGGCCGTGTGCATCCTCTCGCCCAGCTCCTGCATGGCCAACACATCCAGGCGCTCCAGCAGGTGTGGCTCCCCCTGAACAAGCCGATGGAGCTTGTCCTGCAGCAGGGCTGCCAGGGGGTCGGAGAAGGTGGTGAGCAGCACCCGGGCATCTGGATTGCTTCGGGCGAGGTGCACGGCGCGATGGAGGGCCACCACGGTTTTGCCGGTGCCTGCCGAGCCCTGCACGCGGGTGGGGCCATTGAATGAGCGGCTCACCCAGTCGGCCTGGCTGGGATGGAGGAAGACGATCCAGCGTTCCCAGGGGTAGTCCAGCGCCCGGGCCAGCTCCTCGGTGCCCGTGAGCACCCGGAATCGGCGCTGGGCATCGGGGTGCTCGTAAGGATTGCTCTGATCTGGCTTGCGAATCTCTGGCTTGGATGGCGTGGTGCCGGTTGCCAGATCGATG
>CAMAPJ010000145.1 GCA_945860085.1 Synechococcus sp. UW140
CCAATCCGCACCAGCATGATCAAAGGCAGTCAGCGCCAGCGGGGCTATGAGCTGATCCGCGAGCAGGTGGCCCTTGGCCAACGGGCCTATGTGGTGCTGCCGCTGGTGGAGGAGTCGGAGAAACTCGAGCTGCGCTCGGCTGTGGAGGTGCACCGCCAATTGAGTGAGGAGGAGTTTCCGGATTTAGCGGTGGGGCTATTGCATGGCCGGCTAAGCAGCGCTGAGAAACAGGCCGCCATCGGCGCCTTCGCCAGCGGGCAAACCCAGGTGCTTGTAAGCACAACGGTGGTGGAGGTTGGTGTTGATGTGCCGGAGGCCAGCGTGATGGTGATTGAGCATGCTGAACGCTTCGGTCTTGCCCAGTTGCACCAGCTGCGGGGTCGAGTGGGGCGGGGAGCTGCCGCCTCCTACTGCCTTTTGATCAACGACAGCAGCAACGTTCTGGCCCGCCAGCGGTTGGAGGTGCTAGTGCGCACCAGCGATGGCTTTGAAATAGCCGAGATGGATCTGCGCCTGAGGGGCCCAGGCCAGGTGCTGGGTACACGCCAAAGCGGCCTGCCTGATTTGGCCCTAGCGAGTCTCACCGAGGATGGAACTGTGCTCGAAGAAGCCCGCGACGTAGCCCGCATGATCACATCTGCTGATCCGGAATTACAGAAGCATCAGGGGTTAGCCCATGCCCTAGCTGAGCAGCGTCGCCGCCAGATGGATCAAGCGGCCCGGCTTAACTAGCCACCAAAACACCCCAATATGAGGTGGCGTGCTGCCTAACTAGGCGGATAGGTAGTCGGAAACCTGCCCTGATAAATCGCGCATGGAAGCAACGGCCCGACGCTCTAGCCCGCGGGCAGTATCACGGGTGATACCAAGTTCGCGAGCCACCGCTGACAAGCTCAAAGCCGTCTCCTGATCGATGCCGTAACGCATCTTGAGTAATTGGGCTTCCTGTTCGGGCAGCTGATCCAGCAACTTACGAATATTGCTCTTGAGGCAATTTTCTAGGGCCAGTTGATCTGGTTGAACCCCATCGCAGGCTACTTTATCCAGCAGATTAATGGCTTCCCCTTCAGCCGTGGTGTAATCGAAGCTGAGCGGCTGCACGGCTCGAAACATCAGCTCCTCTACGTCCAGTTCAGACATGCCTGCGGCTGATGCAAGCTCATGCAGTCTGGGCGGACGACCTAGTACCTGGCTTAGCTCCCTCTGGCAGCGTTTGAGTTTGCTGAGGGAGGCCGTGATTGGGGCTGGTAGGCGAATCGTGCGGCTCTTGTTCTTGATTGCTTGGGTGATGCCCTCCCGAATCCACCAGTAGGCGTAGGTAGAAAACTTGTATCCACGACTGGGATCAAATTTTTCCACGCCTCGCACCAGCCCAATCGTGCCCTCCTGGATCAGATCTGCCAGCTCAAAGCTGCTATTGGTGTAGTTCTTGGCGATTGATACCACCAAGCGCAGATTTGCCGACACCATTCTTTCCTTGGCCTGCCTGCCATCGCGGATCCGGGCTTGAAGCTCATCTATTGCTAGATCGGCAGCATCAGCCAGCTGCTGGTCATTAGGGGCAAGCCCGCCAGCCCTCAAGGTGAGCTCCTCGCGAACCTCCTCGAGGGCGACCAGTTGTTGAACCTGGCGCCCAAGGGTGATCTCCTGCTCAGCGCTCAACAGCGGCACCCTGCTGATGTCGCGCATATAGGAGCGCAACAAATCCCGGCCATGGCTGCCATCGAGGGGGTGATCGCCGCTCAAAACGAAGCGAGTGGGCATGGGCGAGGTCTGGGTTGTCGTCAGAGTTTCGAAACCTTAAGGGCTGGATGCCGTGATCTGCCGGCCACCTCTGGCTTTGCTGCCCAGGTTGAATGGCAAAGCCTGACCTCAGCCCCCTTGCGCCCCTGGAACTCCATTCCGATTGCTGAGGTTGATGAGCCGCTGCAGGAAATTCCAACGGCCTTGCTGCGGCTTGAACCCCATCCCTACGCAGCCCTGGGAGCGCCCTACGGGCCTGCTGCATCGCCATTTCGGTTGCGGCAGGGGGTGGTCTCCCGCCTGCTGCAAGCCCAGCAAGCGCTGCAGAAGCAGCAGCCTGGCTGGAGCTTGGCGATTTTTGATGCCTGGCGGCCTGTTGCCGTGCAGCGCTTCATGGTGCGCCACTCCCTGGTAACCGAGTGTGGTCGAATCGGCATCAACCCCGACCATCCCTCCCCAGAGCGAGATCGGGCAGAGGCCGCCGTGGGCCGCTTCTGGGCCCCTCCCAGCGATGATCCGGCCACCCCACCACCCCACAGCACCGGAGCTGCCGTGGATCTCACCCTGGCCGATGCTGGCGGCCAGGCTCTGGCGATGGGGGGAGAGATCGATGCAATTGGCAGGGTTTCCGAACCCATGTTTCATCAAGCTGCCGCTTTGGCTGATTCCTTCAGCCCTGCCGCTAGCTGGCACCAGCGCCGCCAGTTGCTGGCCAGGGTGATGACCGGGGCCGGGTTTGAGCAGCACCCCAACGAGTGGTGGCACTTCAGCTGGGGTGATCAGCTCTGGGCCTGGCGTAGCGGCGCCAGGGAGGCCTTTTATGGACGGGTAGGGGAGTCGGCCAGTTCCCTGCTCAGCTGAGCAGCCTGATCCGGGCTCAGCAACTGGCGGCTTACGCAGCGCCTAAGGGTTTTTGCTGTCATCTCAAGCTGAATCTGGCGTAGGCGTGCCAGCACTGCATCACCCTGGTCCGCAAAGGGCTGTAGTTGTTGCTCAAACGCGGTTCGAATCCGCTCCGAATCACACGTGCTCAGATCGGGGTCTTAGAGCATTTGGAGTGAGGCAGTTGGGGGAGGCTGCTGCCGGCCCTGAGCCAGGAGGGGAGCGCCTATTAAGGCCGCCTGCATGGTTAAAAAGGCGAACAGGGCAATGCGAGCCAAGCTCACCCAGCTCCTGCTTCCAGCAATTGCTGCACGGTGTCACGGCCACTCTTGACCACAAAATCGCCAAAGCTGCGGCGGCCGCCGGCGCTCTGCCAGGCCTTTAGAAGTGGTTCAAGGGTGGTTTCTAGATCCTCCAGCGGCATCTTCTCTAAGTAGGGCTCCGCTAATCGGCTGAGGTTGGGGGTGCCCCCCAGCCACAACTGATATTGGTCAACACCACTGCCAACCAGGCCGATCTCAGCCATGTAGGGGCGGGCGCAGCCATTGGGGCAGCCGGTGATGCGCACTAGCACCGATCGGGAAATCTCCAGGCGCTGCAGTTGGGTTTCCAGCCGCTCCAGCACACTTGGCAGGATGCGCTCAGCTTCCGTAACAGCGAGACCACATAGGGGCAGGGCCGGACAGGCAAGAGCGTGGCGCTGCAGTGGGGCAGGTGCTTCCGGTGCCTCCATACCAAGCCCTGCCAAGGCAGCGCGGATGGTGGAGCGCTGGGCGGTGCCGATGTTGCAGAGCAGCAGATCCTGGTTGGGGGTGAGTCGCACCTCGAGCTTGTAGGTGTCGACCAGTCGACGTAAACCACTCTTGAGCTCACCGGATAGGCGTCCGCAGAGCACTGGTAGGCCCACAAACCAAAGACCACGGCTCTGGCGATGCCAGCCGAGGTAATCCTCGAGCTTGGTTTTTGGCTCTAGCCGCATCCCTTTGATCGGGTGGGCAAAGTAGCGCTCCTGCAGCTCCTGACGGAACCAATCGACGCCCCGGTCGTGGATCAAATACTTCATGCGGGCATGGCGCCGTTGCTCCCGGTCGCCATGGTCCCGCTGTAGGGCCACGATCGCCTGCAGCAGTTCAAGCACGTGCCCATAGGCCACATAACCGAGGCGGTCCGCTGTACGAGCGAAGGTCTCCTCCTTGTTGTGGGTGCGGCCCATGCCACCACCTACGTAAACGTTGCAGCCGAGGGGGCTGCCTTGGGGGTCACAGAACAGCACCAAGCCGATGTCCTGGGTCAGCAGGTC
>CAMAPJ010000146.1 GCA_945860085.1 Synechococcus sp. UW140
AGCTGATGACCCTCCAACCAGGCGACCTGCTGGCGATTACCCGCCCTGCTGGCCCCGCTGCCGGCACCTATCAGCTGCCTGCAGCAGCACTGGCGGAACTGGCTGGCCAGACACCAGTGCTGGGAATCACTGGCGTGCTCTGGTCAACCGTGCGCTCAGCAGCAGACAACAGCTGGCAGGCGATCTGCTGGTCGCCGGAGCTGGGGCTCTACGCCTGCGTAGCGGGTAGCGGCACGGGCAACAGGGTGATGACCTCAAGCGATGGCATCCGCTGGAGCCCCCAACCTGCGGCTGCCGATCAGAACTGGGTGGCGCTCTGCTGGGCCGCCGAGCTGGGGCTGTTTGTCGCCGTCAGCGACAGCGGCATTGGGAATCGGGTGCTGACCTCACCGGACGGCCGCAGCTGGACCTTGCGCCAGACGCCGGCCAACAACAACTGGACCGGGGTCTGCTGGGCACCAGAGCTGGGACTGCTGGTGGCCGTCGCAAGCAGCGGCACGGGCAACCGGGTGATGACCAGCTCCGATGCACTCACCTGGGCAACCCGCCAGGCTGCGGCAGATCAGGAGTGGCGCTCCATCTGCTGGGCACCGCAGCTGGGGCTACTAGTGGCGGTGAGCAGCACCGGCGGCAACCAGCGGGTGATGACATCAAGCGATGGCCGCAACTGGACCCTGCGGACGGCCGCTGCAGCCAATAACTGGACGGCGCTCTGCTGGGCAGCAGAGCTGGGTTTGTTGGTGGCGCTGAGCAGCAGCGGCCGGGGCAACCGTGTCATGACCTCCCCGGATGGCATCAGCTGGAGTAGCCGCGGTTCAGCAGCCGACAACGCCTGGACCGCCCTCTGCTGGTCGCCGCAGCGGGAGCTGTTGGTGGCGGTGAGCAGCAGCGGCACCGGCAACCGGATCATGACCAGCTCAGACGGCCTCAACTGGACGGTGCGCAGCTCCCCAGCTGATCTGGGCTGGCGCTCGCTCTGCTGGTCGCCCCAGCGCAGTCAGTTCGCAGCTGTGAGCAACAGCGGCGCTGGCAACCGGGTGATGGTGAGCCCCTGAACCATGACTGACACCAAGGCACCCCTGCCAGTGATTGGCTCTCGCTGCTGGCGCGATCTGATCAGCCCAGAGAGCGGTGCCACCGTGCTCACCCTGGCAGGAGACAGCAGTGAAGCCGACCCGATGGTGGAGCTGGCTTACGACGAGGGCGGCAGCGGTTGGTGGCCGCTCTCCACTCTGGTGTTCGAGCAGGCTTGATCCAAGGGGCCTCAGCCCCCGCCTACCAGCTGCTGGCGCAGAGCCTCAAGAGCTTTCTTCTGGGCCCGCTGCACCGACATGGCGCTGATTTGCAGCTGCTCTGCTGCCTGCCGGAGCGACAGGCCCTCAAGGATGGTGAGCCTCAGGGCCGTGGCTTGAGCTGCAGGCAGCTGATCTACTAGCTGCTCCAGCGCCAGATCATCAGCGGGCCCGGCTGCCTCTTGCTCAGGGCTTGCCAGCTGATCGAGCAGGCACTGCTCGCCAGCGGCGTGGCCATCAAGGCTGATGTGACCCAGTGGGCACTGACCCTGCTCATGCAGCCGCCGTGGGATGCGCACCAGCCGCACCCGATCGCGCAGGTGATGCTGCAGGGCACCTGAGATGCAGCGGCGCAAATAGGGCTCTGCAGGCTCGCCTGGCTTGCAGCGCAGCACTGAACGGAGCAGGGCTTCTCTTGCTACCTGGATCAGATCCTCCCGCTCGACCAAAGGGAAGACGCGGCGGGCTACAGCTGAGGCAACGGCATCAGCCAGGGAGAGGTGCTGGAGCACCAGGGCATCGCGGGCACGGAGGGCAGAGCGGGAAAGCGGGGCAGCCATCTGGGGACGGCAGAGAACCCCACCCCCAACGGCCAGCCGCAGGGATGTGACAAGGACGCCCCAGCGGGGCGCATGGCCCGATCCTTGACGCAGCGCGAGGATTGGACGAGGGATTGAGGTGGGTGTTTGACGGCCTGGTGGTAAGCCGCTTTCCCGCTGCTGGTATTGCAGGGACCCCCATCGCAGGGAGCGCCTAATCGAATCGTCAGTCCGCTGCTGTGAGCCGCTTCGGACTGGGATCTAGTGCATCCACCCGCTCGCCTGGGTGGGAGGTGATCCATTGCTCCAGGAAGCCCAAGCCCACGGGCGGTGTGGCAACAACTGAAAGCCGGAGGCGGAGTGCCTCCTGCCCAGGGAGCTCAGAGCACCCGCACCTCGCCTTGGGGACAGAACACCCGCAGTGATTGGCAGCGAGGATCAGGGCCTGCTCGCGGGGCACGTAGTGCGGCTGGGCGCTGATGTGCCCCTCGCGATCGAGGACGTGCAAAAGCAGCAGCTGGCCGGCGGCATCTAGATGATGCGAATCGGGCAGTAGCGACTGAGGGGAGTGACGGCAATGGTTGTGCTGGCGAACGACAGCGCCTTCTCGCCCCGGTGCCGTCAGCGCCTCGCGTTCAGCCCTTGCGCGGTGCATACGCCGAGGCAGGCCGGGTGACGTAATCGCCAGCACAGAAAGGGGGGTGCAATTCCACAACCGATCTCAGGCTTCAGTTTGGGAGAGTCGAAAAGGGAACTGAAGAGTTCGGTCTAAAATTGAGAAGCGGTAAATCTTGAAGATTTAGAGATCTGGCTGAGCTCCAAGCCGGGCGCGCTCAAGTTGAGACTCCAATGCCTTTCTTGTGGGGTACTTGTGCCGAATCTCGACAACTCTCATGATCACTGCACCTACGATACGCTGCAGACTTGTAATATTGGAACTCGAAATCTTGGCCGATCCGCCATGGGTTATCTTGCTGCGTGCCTCATACATTGATCCAAGGAACTGAAAGAGATTGAGCCTGCCTTCCAGCAAATTAGGACCGACAAGGAACACTGCACTCTCAGAAAGTCCAATACGATATGGTCTTCCGTCAGTTGGATTCAGGAGGCATTCCAGTGCTGTTATGAGTGACAGCAATTGCTGTTGAGACTGCGAATCTGAGTGCGCTCTCCCCGCCCATTGTATGGCGACCAAGATACGTTCCTCAATCTCCGAGCGAGACGGACTCACGATGATCTCGCCTAGGCTCTCCAACGTTTCTCTATGGCGCTCAAGGAATTGATCATCGACTTTGAAGGGGAGATAGCGACCCTCCAACGGAAAATCAGTATTGAATGAACCATTCTCAGAAAAGACAATACTGCTGTAAGCAGCCGCAGTAAACTGTCCCGGCAACCCTAGGCCTACATATTCGGGCAGTTCCTGAGTGTAAGGGGTTAAAAACTTTAAGATGCTCAGCGCCATATCTATATCCTGCAATGCATTGACGCGAGCTTGGCAGACCTCAGCGACCGATTCAGAAAAAGCAAGCGTGTCGAACACCCCTAGTCTCTCTTCGATTACATCTTGATAATGGCTGCGCCAGTAGGTCTTGTCTTCATCTGAGTACTTTAGAGTTTGGATTGTCTTCTCGACTCTCTTCTTGAGTTGATCCATCTGGCTCTGATCGGTGGGCCTAAATGTGGTGCGACCAAGACAAAAAGCTTCTACTTCGACCCTAAGGCCTTGAATGGGCATTACCAATTCGTGGACCTCCTTAAACCCCTGCAGCCCTTTAATGAATTCCTCCAGGCGTGGACTCAAGGATGCGGGTGTCCCCGTCGACAATCCAGCCAAGATCTTCCTGAGCTCCGTTGAAATATATTTCTCAGAGAATTTGCCGCGCCATTCGGGCTGGGATGAAAGGTTTGACGTGAG
>CAMAPJ010000147.1 GCA_945860085.1 Synechococcus sp. UW140
CTCTCGGTTCCGTAGAGCTCCAAGAAATGGGGCAGGGACAGTCCGGACTGGAACTGGACCCGATTCATGGCCATGACAAACCTATCAATACTTGTGTACTAGCTTAGCCCGCTGGGGCTGCTTACGGAGTCTTCTGCCTAATCAAGATCCGCCAAGCCCAATCCCCCCAACCCAATTCCGCCAGCCCTCAGCAGACTGGCCCTATTGATTCAGCGCCTCCCCAACCCCTTCGCGAGCCCGGTCGTCCATGTCCCTGTTGCTGCCCCCCCTGCTGATCGCCCAGGTTCAGGTGCAGATGGGTTGTAGCGGCACGCTGCTGCAGGCCCGCGGGCGGGCTGAATTTAAACGGGCGATTGAGGTCTTGCGACTGTCGTTGAGCCTCGAGGCGGAGGCGGCCACGGCCGACGGGGCCCTGGCCAGCCTGCAGAAGCGTCTAGATGCGGTGCGCCAGGCCCTCAAGCAGCTGGGGGTGCGCAAGCTGGAGGTGACGTCGCCTGCCAGCTGGACCCGGGCGGCCGAGCCGAAGCAACCGCCCCTGACCACGGCCTCCCTGCAGGTGAGTGGTGAGCTGATGCCAGCCCAGCTGCAGGGCCTGATCCGCCAGGTGGGGGCCCTGGCCGGTGTTCGCCTCTCCCCCGTCGACCCCCGCCCCCAGGCCAGCGGCGACGCCGCCTCCCAGGCCAGCCTGCTCAAGGCCGCCTATGGCCATGCCCTGGGCCAGGCCAAAACGATTGCGGCGGCTATCGGCCTGCACCAGCTCCGGCCCCTAGAGGTGGAAGTGGAGGGCGGCGGCGGGGCGCCGATCCTGATGCGGGCCATGGCCAGCCCCGATGCAGCTCCCTTTGATCCGGCCGAGCTGCCCGAACCGGTGGATCGCCTCAGCTTGATGGTGCGCTTCTGCGCCCGCTGAGGCTTGCTCCCAGTCCTGAATTGTTCGGCTGGGGCTATTCGCCCCGAGCTCCGTGCTGACCGCTTGCCCGAGTACTTGGCCTCCAGCAGATTGGGATGGCTTGGGTCGCATTGGTCTGTCCCTGTAGCAACGCCCTTCAGCGAAGATGTTGGGTCGAAGAGAGGCAAAGTTGCGAATTTTGGGTGGCTTGGCGTTCTAGGATTAGCGGCATTATCGCAACATTTGAACGGCTTTCACGATGCTGCCCACCCGACACCTCGGCAAACCTGCACCAGAAACCTGGTTCGGCATTGTCGATGGCATCTATGCAATCGCTCTGACGATTGTGGTGTTGTCCTACCCCCAGTTGGTTCTTGATGCGATCGACAAGGCCCAGGCCCATGAAATTGCCTACGCCATGTTGAGCCGCCTTTTGTTGTCCCATGCCGTGTCCTTTTTTGGCGTCTTTTTTACCGGCTTTGAGATCTGGTCGATCCATCGCGCCTTGCTTTCTCTGACGATTCCGGCGCGGCGCAAGACCGTGCTCTCTGCAATTGTGCTTGCTATTGTGGCATTTACGCCTGTCTGGGTCGATGTAATTAACCATTTAAGGCAGGAATACTTGATTACCCGAGTCCATTTGCTTGAGTTCGATGTAATAATCTTTCGATCGATTTACTTTGCATCGCTGTTGATTGTCTTCGCAACATTGGCTTCGTTGTCTTTGTTGGAGATGCGTCAGGTTGCTGATCAGCGTAAGGACTTGAGCCAGATTATGGCGGTTTGTCGGGATCGCTGTTGGCTGGTGGTGGCGGTGTATCTGTTCTCCCTGGTGGTTCCCCACCGCGGCGCCCTCTATATCTTCATGTTTGCCATGCTCAGCTATTTTGGTCGGGATGTTTGGTTGTTCTTGCGGGCCCGCTTGGGCCGTTGAGGCCGCTCAGCCAGCGTGGACTGATTTAGATCAGGCTTAGCTCGCCACTCTGAATGTCGTAGAAGCTGGAGCGAATGGTCAAGGTCCCGGCGGCTTGGGCCCCACGGAGCAATTCGCTGTTCTGCGTCAGTTGGCTTGCTGTTTGGCGCGCATTGGCCCGCACCGCCTGGTTGAGATCCTCGCCGGCCGTCAGGCTGGAGCGAATTGGTTGCACCAGCTCGCTCAGGTTGGGACTGAGGGCATCGGCACTGCGGGCCGCCTGGACAGCGCCGCAGCCGCTGTGACCCACCACCAGGATTAGGGGAATTCCCAGATGGCCGACGTCGTATTCCAGGGATCCGACCGCGGCGGTGAAGGCGGTATTGCCAGCTGAGCGAATCACAAACAGATCGGATAGGGCGGCATCAAAGATCCATTCCGGCGCCACACGCGAATCGGCGCAGGCCAGGATCGCCGCCCAGGGTTCCTGGCCGCCGCTCAATTCCCGAGCGCTCGTATAGCAGTTGTGCTCCCAGGGACGGCTAAGGATTCGGGCCCGCTGCCGTTGACTGGCGGCGGCATCAGCGGCTTTCCAGGCCTTGGCAAAACGGGCGTTGCCCGCCAATAGGGCCTGGAGGGGGTCCCTGGGGCGGCAGACCTGCCAGGGGTCGTTGCCCCTGTCGCGCTCGCCTAGGTCTGCAGCAGTTGTCACTTCGCTGCCCCGGGCTGGAGCTTGCCCAAGACCGAGCAATCCCGCCGTCGCCAGGCAGCTTTTCAGCAGGAAGGAGCGGCGATCGAGTGCCATCTTGAGGACCCTTGCTCAAAGGAGCAGTATTGCCTGAGCCGGCAGCGGGGACCATCGACGCGCCTGCACAGCGAGCCAGCTCTCGCCGCAGGATCGCCTTGATGAAGGCAGGCCTGGGGTTTCAAATCCTTGCCTTGCTGGGGGAATGGCTGGCGACCATGAGAGGGCTGTTGATCAGGTCCTGGATGCGCCTGTGCGTGTATTCCAGTACCTCAAGATCAACGTCTTCCGCTGAACTTGGATCGCTGAAGCCAAAGGGATTGTCAATATCGCTGATCAGGTGCAGTACAAACACTAGCAAAAAAGATATGACGAACAGGAAAAAGGCCGAGTCCTGCTGCGGATAGCCGGATGAAAAAATTAAGCCGCCGCAAAGAATGATCGTTGCCAAGTTGGCCAGCCAATACACCATGGTTACGAAATCCGTTTCGCGGATCACGTCAATGCGATGAATGGAGCGCAGCAGAAAGGAGAGCTCTGTCATCAACCGGCCCTTCAAGGAGGAGGCCTCCAGCCAGCGGCTGGCCAGAACCACCTGGTCATGGCCATGGTCATAGACCCTTAACAATTCTTCGGTGGGGCTATCGGATTTAATCCATTTCAATACCGCATGGGAGAGGTCGCCAATGGCAACAAGGCAATCCTGCACATTCCCCTTGGGATTGTGAATTGGTATGGCCCTGATTTCCCGGGCGATCAGCATCAGAGAGCTGGCAATTTCGCCGGGGAGTTTTTCGCTTTCCTTGTAGTCAGAAAGCACGCCATTCAGCAAGAACCCCAGCAGGAAAACGGTGGAGGCGACCAGGGCCGAAAAGAGTGGATTAATCGAGATGAATTCCCAACCCAAAGCATGCACGCCTGATTTGACCGCCGTGATTAGACCGGAGACGAGGGCGACCCGTGTCAGGACAGGGCTGATTCAAAGTCTCAGCATGGGTTCGGCTGAGGCCTCCGCCTGGCCATCGCCAGCAGCGCCGTGATGTCGTGCATCACCGCCTGCAAGCCAGAGCGGATTGACCGGAACCCAGCCAGGCGCAACAGGTTCATCGCTGCGGTGC
>CAMAPJ010000148.1 GCA_945860085.1 Synechococcus sp. UW140
TGCACCAAGGGGTCGGCCCAGCGGGCCTCGCCACTGAGCTGCAGCAAGGCCCGGCAGGCGGCGCTGCGGATCAGGGGACGCCCATGGGCCGTGAAGGGTTCGATCAAGGTGATCACGCCGGGCTCGGCGATGCCGATCGCCCCCAGGGCCTCCAGCATGGCCTCGCAGGGTTCCTGCAGGCGCGGGCTGTCAGAACGGGTCGCTCCAGCACCGGCTGGGCCGCTGGCCAGGCGCCGGAGCAGCACGGCCACCGCCTCGGTGGCTTGCAGCTCGCCGAGCGAGCGGGCGGCCGCCTCACGCAGGCCGTCATCCGCGTCGTCGAGGGCAGCCAGCAACTCAGGAATTGCGCCAGCATCTCCCAGCTTGCCCAGGGCGCGGGCGGCATTGCGGGCGATGGCGTTCTCCTCGACACCGGCGCCGGGATCCCGGGGGCGCCGTTGGCCCAAGGCGGCCAGCAGCAGGGGCAGGGCCTCCGGGTGGCGGCTGCGGTGACGACCCAGCCACCAGGCGGCGTAGTACTGCTGCGACTGATCTTCGCTCTGTCGAAGGCGCTGCAGCGCTTCGGCCTCCGTGATCGGTTCGCCTGCTGCGCTGATCCCGGCATCTGGATCGATGGTTCCAGCCATGGCCCGCACGGTGCCGGAGAGAGTATCTGATGTTGCCATTGTGTCCAGTCCTCCCCCGCTGCCGGCAGCTGCCTTGCCACGGAGAAACCGCAGCCGCACCACGATCTTGGATCGCCATCCACCCGGATGCCCCCCATGGTGCCTAGGGGCGGGCTTTGAGGGGATCCCGGCGCCGAGTCTTGACACCAGTGGGGTGCCTACCCACGACAATAAGATCATCACGCTGGTTCCTAATG
This sequence comes from Synechococcus sp. UW140, assembly GCA_945860085.1. Classification (GTDB taxonomy): domain Bacteria; phylum Cyanobacteriota; class Cyanobacteriia; order PCC-6307; family Cyanobiaceae; genus BAIKAL-G1. The sequence continues at coordinate 863 of CAMAPJ010000148.1, forward strand.
ACCATCGGGTGCCAACTAGCCCTAGAAAAATGGGATCTACTGCCCCGTCACGATGATCAAGGAGTGACATCTGGCCGGCCTGAGAGAATCAGGCGATGACAAGCCAGATCCAGGACTGATCACCATGGCAAGGACGACCAACCGGAGTAATACAGGAGCAGATCGTCAGTGGGATCTGATGCGCGCCAGCTTTGATGGCGACTGGCATGGGGTGACCAGCTGGTATGGGCGAGACAGCACTGGAATGAATCTGACCCGGGGAGAATCTGATCCAGCTGAATCGATCTATGCAATCCGTTTCTCCGATGCCAACACGGGGCTTTGGCATGGAACGGGCTTGCGATTCGCCCCAGGGGGGGAGCGCCGGTTTCCCTTGTTTCGGCATAGCTATAATCTAAGCAATAATTGTTGGCATTTCCCCGATACGGCAGGACAATCAAGTCTAGAAATGGACGGAAGTGTTGGCCGGGCAGGCCATGAAGTGAACTTCTTCGCCGGCCGCTCCCGCTCCATGCTTATTGCACTTTATCAGCGACGGGAGGATCAATCCATGGTCCTGCAATCCATCGCCGCCACACCCTTTCGCTGCAAGCGAGCGCTGATCGATCCAGATCGGCCCAAGCCAGATTCGATACATAATATCTTCCAAACCATCACAGGATGGCCTGGGATCGAGCAGGAGTTGCGACCCGGACAGGGCTCTGAAAACTCAGCTCAGGGCCACTCTATCGCTGGATTCGATGCAGACAGCTTTCAAAAATATGATGTCAACGGTTGCTTCTTAGACGGTCTATTGTGTAGTCTGCCGGGATGCTTGCCCCAGGGTGCATTTGATCTGAATTTTGGCTGCCTGTTAAATGCAAACAGTTTTGTCCATCTAATCATTGGCTACGATGAGAAGCATCAACTTGTCAGCTGGGTGGAGCGTCGTTATCAACCCACCATCGATGGTTGAGACAGGGTGAAGCCAAGTTGCTTGAGCTTTGCATTGCTCACTCTTGCGTTGAGCACCCGATCGGTCGTGTCAGTCGTCAACCATTTTGTCAGGGGCAGGCCAGCTTGTTCGCACAGGAGGTCAGACAGCTCTTGGCCGGTGCATTGGGTATCATTCACCAGGTTATAAGTGTCGTTGAGGTTATGGTCAAAAGCAAATGATACTCCACGGACAATGTCATCTAGATGGATCCAACAAGGCACATTTTGGCCATTGCGTTGAACAACGCCGCCGGCAGCTGAAAGCAGCATGGCGGGGATATCACGGCCTGGTCCGTAGATGCCACCCAGTCGTAAAATGCAGACGTTGATCGATTCTGAGCGCAGTGACTGGACCATGTCCTCAGCCATCGCCAGCACCCCATTAACGGGATGACGCGAATCCGGACGCACGGTCTCATCGGTTAAGGCACCCTGTTGATTGCCGTAAACACCGCAGCTGCTCAAGTGAACCAGTTGAAGCGGGGTTTGCCTAGGACGTTGCTGGAGTGCCTCAGCCAGTATCTGCAAGCCTCCAAGGAAGGTCTCCCGATACTGATTTACATCAACTTGGGAAGCCTTGGAGGGTGCAAATGACACAAGAATCCCGTCAAGACCTCCAGTAAATTCAAGGCTGCTGCGGGGGTCTGTAGAATCAAAAACTACCGGAGTATCAACAATCTCTGCCAGGTTCGTTAGGCGTTCGTGGCGGGTTGTTGTTCCCCAAAGTTCATGGCCCTCCTGCCTCCAAGCCTTGGCGACCGCTTCACCCACATAGCCACATCCAAGGATGGCCCGCCGTTCACCTGAGGGCAGGATGGGGCGCTGCTCCTTGGCTAGTAATTGGTAGAGGGAGGCCAGATCCGGCGAGGACGTCATGAAGCCGTTACATTTCTTAAATGTTAGCCGGCCTGTTGGCGGCCTGCGAGGCAAGGGATGGCTCGATCATCCCCGCTGAGAGATGTCCCAGCTCCGCCTCGCGTGGGAGGTTGGCTTCAGGCGCCCTATCCCAATGCCCAATTACCAGATCACAGCCGAGGGGCTGGCGGACTTGCAGGTGAACTGTCCCGGTTGCAGCGGTGACGCCCTCGTTCTGGCCCTGAGGCACTGGGACATTCAGAGCTATCAGACGCTTCGGCGCAGCGAAGACGGCCTTCAATGGTGGTTTCAGGTGACCTTGAAGCCCGCAGCGGCTGGAGTCAGGGACGACAGTGCACTCACCAGGGTGGTCAGCGTCTGTCGAATCGACGACTGATGGTGCGATTGAGACCACGGGCCAGGCTGCTGGAGTGGCAGGCCGAGGCGCTGGGCCCTCCGGATTGCGCTCCCGAGAGCGGCCTACGCTCAGAGGTCGAAAAGGACCCCATGGATGTAAGCCTCGGTCCACTCCTTGCCATGGAAGCGGCCCAGCATGCCCCGGGCCGGATCCTTCTCGGCGCGATAGGCCACATAGTTTCGCTGCCCGGCCAGCAGCTCTAGGCGGCGCTCGTCACTCACGGGTTGGGCCTCGGCCACCAGCTGCAGGTAAAGGTCGAGGTAGGCCACGAAGGCCGGGAAGACCGCCTTCTCGATCAGCGCGTCGCCGTCGTTGCCCAGGGGAAGCCTTGTCCAGAGGAAGCCCGGGGAGAAGTAGGGCTCGGCCTCGGCTGGAATCGGACCACCCGAGGGAAGAAGCGTCTGCCACTGCTCCCAAATCGGCAGGAGGCGCTCCCAGACTGGGGTGGTGTGCCGTTGGTCGGCCTTGAGGGCTGGTTGAAGGTCAAGGGCAATCAGGTGACCCGCTGGCAAGGTGACCAGATCAGCACCGAAGAAGGGCAG
>CAMAPJ010000149.1 GCA_945860085.1 Synechococcus sp. UW140
AGGTTGGGATGCCGCATTGGATGAGTTGAGGGCTGAGCTGCGTGGACATCAGGCTCCTTGAGGGCGCCAAAAGGGATCTCCGCAGCGGCTGGTTCTTCTACGAACGTCAGGCCCCAGGTCTTGGCGATCGCTTCCTCGATGCCATCGAGGCTGACGTTCGGCTGCTTCCCGCGTACGCCGGTATCCATTTGCAGGTGAATGGGTTTCATCGGTTGCTGATCAAACGCTTCCCATTCGCCCTCTACTACCTGATCGAGGCGGACACGATCGACATCTACGCAATCCTGGATTGCCGTCGGGATCCAAGTTGGATTCAGCAAAGATTGGCAGGACCACCTCCATCCGCGTAAAACGAAAGCGCCTGGGAATGGTTCGTGGCCAAATATCACACCATCAAATTGCATGCTGATCTGATCCCAGGGCACGGCATTGACTGGGTTTTGCATGGAGGTCGTGCAGGGACAATCCACTCCATCACCCTGCTCAAACCATCCGGCGGCGGAGCTTCATCGTGTCAGGCGGAGCAAGGGGGGGTCTATGCCGATTGAAGTGCCTACGGGCAGGGTGCGGGGCCCCACCCCCCAAAGTTCCCAAACCGCACATGGTGGCAAAGGGCGCAGCTGAGGCCGAAATAGCTACCCGCCAGGGGGAGGATCCCTGCTGAGCTTTTGGCTCAGGCTCAGCCAAAACCAGGACCCAGCCAGGGCCCCTAGGAGCCAAAGCCAGCCATGGAGGCTGAAGCTCATCACACCGCCCAGGAAGCTGCTGATGTTGCAGCCATAGGAGAGAAAGCCGCCGTAGCCCATCAACAGGCCCCCGCCAAGATAGGAAAGGGGCTGGGCTAGAGGCGATGGAGCGGGGCTTCTGCCGGCAGATCGCCAGGCACCGGCAGCCAAGGCTCCGTAAATCACTGCCAAGTCCACAATCACGGCCCCATGCTGGAACCAGCCCAGAGGGCTGGCGAGGAGGGCTGAGCGTGACGGTGACGCCCAAAAGGCACTGCTAGCGGGGTCCCAGCCGAAACCACGGGCTGCATGGGCGCCGGTAAGCCCCAGTCCCCACAGCACCTTCCAGGGTTCGCCGCTAACGACAAGTAGGAGCAGCAGCGCCGCCGTAAGCCCCAAAACACCCGGAAGCTGGCCTCGCCAGGCACCTGGAACGCTTCTGCCTCCCCGGGCAAACCGATGCAGGGCGAACACCAACAGCAGCAACAAGCCCAACTGGAGCAGCACCGCCCCCCAGAGGGGAAAGCGATCGAGCAGCACCACGGGTGGGTATCCAGGCGGAGTGAGTTGCTCCAGGTTCGGACGATGGAGGCTACCGGCAAAAACCCCAACCACCAAACCGGCCAGACTGAGGGGAAAGCTGCCACCGGAAGGGGATGGGGAGGCCAGGGTGCCGCTTGCACAGCGGCCCGCCAGCTGCATGCCGATGCCAAAGAGAAAGGCCCCAGCGACCAGGGACCATCGCAGGGGCGCCCGGGCGAGGTGCAGGCTGAGCCCTAGGGAGTCCTCCAAGCCCAGAAGGATGGCCATTCCAACGATCAGGCCGCCCAGCAACACTGCTATCGGATAGAGGCCCTGCCCATCGCGCTGGCTGATCAGGCGCCGTAAGGGGCCGCTAAAGCCAATTCGAAAGTGCACCAGCAACCAGCCAATCGAGCAACCCAGGAGCCAGACCAAGCCCGAGCTAGGGGAGCTCAAGCCCCAGGCCAGGCCAAGGGCTAGGGCTCCGATGCTCCAGGCGAGCTGTTGGGATCTCACGATTTGGACTTGTCCTTGGGCTTGGGCTTGGCGAGGGGAGCTGAGTCACTGCCACTGTCACAGGCGAGGGCAACGCTGGCGAAGCCGCCAAACACGCCCCCTAGCCAGGTGAGCACCAAAAGAAATGCCAGGCCAACGATTCGCATGATTGCTTAGTTCTTGACCAGGGTGGGATCCGGGCCAGCCTCGAGCGGGTAGTCGGTGGCGCTGTACTCGGTCCAGGAGCCTTCGTAGAGCCTCACGTTGGGATAGCCCAGCACATGCTTCAGCAGGATGTATTGGATAGAGGCTTCACGACCAGTGCTGCAGGAGATGATCACCGTTTTGTCTGGGGTGACACCGCGGCTTTCAAAGAGCTTGCGTAGGGCTTCGACGGACTTTATTTTGTGGGGATTTTTGAGGGAATCCTCGGGGTTATTGGCCTCCGTGACCGATTGCCAGGTGATGTTGATGGCGCCTGGAATGTGGCCACTGCGGATGAACAGGGGGTCGGTGCCCTCGTAAAGGGCCTTCGGCCGGGGATCGATGATCACCACATTGGGTTTGCCCACCAGGGGCAGCAGCTCCTTCAAGCTGATCGCCAGACCAGGGACGTTGGTGGGCTTGAAGGCACCGGTCCGATAACTGGGGAATGCCTTTGTGACCTCAGAACCTGAAGCCTTGTAACCACTAAAGCCACCATCGATGATGCCAACCTTGGGGACACCGCTCTTTTCGAGGATGTAGGCCACTAGCGTGGCCCCGAGCACATTGGTGCCATCGGAATAGACCAACACCTGGTCCCGATTGGAAATGCCAGCCTTGCTCAGAAGGTTGGCCAGATCCCCGGCGGCCCAGATCTGGAAGGGTAGTTTGCCATTGGGACCGCGGAAGGCCTGATCAGATAGGTGAACAGCGTTGGGGAGGTGGCCGCCGATGTAATCCAGCGGAGGCACCGGTCGCACATCGAGCACCTTCCACTGGCCAGATTTGGCTACAGCGGCGGCATCAGTAGGGCTCACCAGCTGGATGGTGGTGGCAGCCGATACTGAATTGGCTGCAGTGATTGGCAGCAGACCCGCCACAGCAAGCCCTACTGCTCCGGCGAGCAAGCGACGACGGTTGAAGGCAAACATTCGGATTACTCGGTTTCCCGATTGGGTATAAGGTTAATATTAGGTGCGATGCTGTCGCTGCGATGTAATCGCAGGCACGTCGCCGGCCTGACCCTGGAACGGCCCCGGCTATAGAAGAGATGGGTTGTATTTCAGGGGGCAAACGCGTCACTCCCTAGCTTCTGAACGCTGATCGTGTCGCCATCTCCGATTGAGAGCACCGTGGCAGAGGGGGCCAATGGCAGCAAGGGAGAGGCTCGCCATGCCGAGCAGGGGTTTCGAGGCCTTCCGCATCACGAACATCAGAGGCAACGCCAATGGGCCAAACGTGCCAATTGCACAAGGCTATTGCCACCTTGATCGTTTGTACTACCCTCGCCCCATGGACTTCCGCCCGGGCAAGCTGGTTGCGGTGCGGGCCGGCAGCCATAGGCCGGAGCTGGTCGGACGCATCCAGATGATCCATGCCCAGGGCCATCCCATTTGGCTGGCGGTCCTTGATGTCGATACGGGGGACGTTCTGGGAGTGCCCACCTCCCATGTGATTGGCAAGCTGGAGTACGCCGATCCGGCCCCAAAGGAGTGGGTCGAACCCGAGGGCCCAATGGAGAGCTTTGGCTTTGAGGACTGGCCGGGGGTGGGGGTCGTCTACGCCGATTGAACGGCCCAGCGGGGCCTTGTGAATTGGCAGCTCAGCTCACGCCTTCCAAACTGCTCCATCAGGAACCACCGGGCCCACGTTCAGGTCCTCCGGCTGCTTGTAAGCCACTCGCCACAGGGG
>CAMAPJ010000150.1 GCA_945860085.1 Synechococcus sp. UW140
GCCGGCCGGTTTCTCCGGGTCGGCATCAATCGCATCGGGCAGCAACGACCAGGGGATCAGGTAGGCGGTGGAGGCGCCGATGCCGGCGGTGGTGATCGTGGTGAGCAGGGCCACCAGCTTGGCCAGGTTGGCCCAGGAGCCGGTGGGGCTGAAGCTGGGATCCAAGGGCGGCAACACCAGCACCGCCAGGCAGCCGGCCACCCAGAGGCCACTGCCCAGGCGCAGGGCGACCAGGCGGCCGCGGCGATGGGAAAGGCGGTTCCAGAGCCAGAGCCCCAGCAGGGTGCTGACCAGGAACGGCAGCAGGATCCAGCGGCTCCAGCCCTCCGGCACCTGCAGCACCATGGGTAGATAAAAGAGGGCCACGGCCTGCATCAGTTGCAGGGCGCACCAGAGCAGCAGGTAAAGCCCCAGCACCCGCACGAAGCGACCGTTGTGGATCACCCGGCCCAGCAGGCGGCGGGTGGTGCCCGGCTGGCTTTCTGGCCGCTGGCAGTGGCGGGCGGCGGGCACCAGGCCCCAGCCGCAGATCAGGGTGGTGACCGTGATGATCAGGCCTGACACCAGCCCCACGGGTAGGTAGGTGGCTGGGTCCTGCAGGTCCTTGACCAGAACCCCCGCCAGCACCGAGGCCACCAGGGTGGCGATTATCGAGCCCGTGAAGCGGGCCGTGTTCAGCTGGGTACGCAGCGGCACATCGGTGGTGAGCTCGGCGGCCAGGGCCGAATAGGGCAGGTTGACGCAGGTGTACAGGCTGTTGGCGACCACCGAGACCAGCAGGAAAATCCAAAATTTCACCCAGACATCTGGCCAGGGGGGCAGCCACCACATGGCCGCCATGGCCAATCCCAGGGGCAGGGCGCTCCAGAAGATCCAAGGCAGGCGCGGCCCCCAGCGGGGGCTTGCGGTCTTGTCGCTCAACCAGCCGATGACCGGATCATTGATCGCATCCCAGAGGCGGCCGCAGCCATAGGCCAGGCCCGCCTGCCAGGGCGGCAGCCCTGCGGCTGTGTAAAACAGCATCAAATAGAAGCCGATCAGGGCCGCGCCCATGCCGGTGCCCACATCGCCCATGCCGTAGGACCAGAGCAGCCGGGCCCGGGCGCCCCCGCGGAGGTCGGCCGCGTCGGTGACGGGGGGACCTGAAGCGGGAGCCTGGCCAGGGGCAGGGTGATCACTCGGGCCGTTGCCACCACCCTGGTCCGACCCTGCTGAACCTTGACGGCCCTCGGGTTGGGCCCCTCCCCAGCTTGAGTCGTTGCCCCCGTCCCTCTCTGTGGCCAAAGCTGCCTGTCCTGACGCAGGCCATAATGCTGCAGCTGCCCTGATCCCAACTCTCGCCTGCCGGGCGGAGCCATGGAACCATGGGCTTCCCCAGTACGGGGGTACTGCTGCGGGCGTAGTTTAGTGGTAAAACCTCAGCCTTCCAAGCTGATGATGCGGGTTCGATTCCCGCCGCCCGCTTTGATTTTTGCTTGATGTCGGGGAGTCATCCTTTCGGACGGTTATTTGCAGGTCATGGGCAGTGCTGATCTGGCCTAGGGGCTGCCCATCACCCTCAGCCAGAAACAGGCATGTGTTTCTTTTTGGGGAGTGTCTTGCCAGCTCCAGCTCCATGGCCTAATCAAAGTGAGTGATCGCTTCTCACCCAAGTCCTGGCGCCGCAGACTCAGCTGATCAGCGGCGCTTGCACGCAAGCCCCAGCCTGACCCCGTCGGGTGGTTCTTTAGCCGTTGCTCCGCTCGACACTGGTGGCCGAGGGGCGTCATGAGCGACGCCCGTTCTGAAATGTTGGCCCGGCGCCGCTGGCGGCTGGCTCTAGGAGGTCTTGCCCTCCTCGGGGTGGTTGGGGCCAGCCAGTGGGTGGGGCCCCTGGCGCCGGTCGTGCTGGAGGTGGTCTGGCCCGAACGGCTGATGCTCCAGCCCAATCTGATTGGCATTGGTCGGGTGGGCGAGCCCTGAGGACCAGGACGCCTGAACCCTTGGCCAGATCCTTGTCTAGATCCTTGGCTAGAAAAGGAGTCCTCCCCCTGGCCTGGCCATGCCGGATGCCGCCAATTTGGCCCCATCGAGCTCGGCTGGCGAGGCTTGCCCTGGGCAATCGGAGCGTGGCGGGCTTTCGCAAACGGCCTTTAGTCCCTGGCCCCGCTGTTGCCCCTGGCTAGTGATCGGTCTGGGCGTGGCCCTGGGAACGGTGGTGGGCTTTTCGCCCTGGCTGTTTCTACTGATTGGTGGGGTGTGTCTGTTGAGCAGCTGGTTGCCTGATTTCAACTGAGCCTGGCCAGGCTGCATCAGCGGACCTGCAGCTAATCGGCCCCAGACCTCGTTTTTTTGGGGGGGTCTATGGCTCGCAAATTCAAAGAAACCACTCGGAATCGTTGAGCGATAGGGCAAAGTATAGGCATGCTGATTTGCTAGCTGACTCGCCGCCATAAGGGCATTATCTTGCAGTCCTTAGGCTTTCTTTTCTGGGATAGCACATCAGGCAAAACCCTCCTAAGCTAGTTTTGATCTCGACCGCAGGGCTCCCCCCTGGTTGACCGTGTCTACTGGCGATCCCCAAGGAGCTCCCGGCTTGAAGATCGGCCAGGTGGCGTCCTATTCCGGTGTACCGGTTAAGACCATTCGCTTCTATTGCGACGAAGGCCTGATACGCCCAGCCACCAGAAGTGATGGGGGATACCGTTTGTTTGATGACTCGATCTATGCGGAGCTATCCCTCATTCGCACCCTACGGGCCATGGATGTGCCCCTGTCAGAGCTTCGCCGCATCCTGGAGGTCAGGCGCTCTGGCGTTTGTAATTGCACGTCCTTGAAGAGTTCCATTGGGTCCAGGCTGGGAGCGATCGATCAGCACATCCAGGAGTTGGGGGCCATGCGCCAGGAGTTGGCTGCGCTGCTGGAGCAATGGCAAGACTGCGGTGGGGCCAAGCCACCGGTAGGGGCAGGGGCCGAGCTCCCAACGCCGTCGCCCTAGGGCAGGCCAGGTCCGGAAGTCCTGACTAAAGGCTCTAGTAGGGCATGGTTGCTGGAGGGATGTTGCAGGATGCGGCCCATTGCGGTTGCTCCTGGCTTGGGCAGGCGGGCGTCATGCCTGGTTGCGTTGCCAGTGATCGCGGCACCTGCTTGCCCTTTACGCCTGATCCATGCGCGCCCTTCGTCTTGTTGGTTCTCCCCTGCTGTTCCTTGCTGCAGGCGCTGCCCAGGCCGCACCGTTGAACTTGCCTGACGTCAAGCACTACGCCAGTGCGGAGCAGGTCACCAGCATCTCCCAATTCTCAGATGTGCAACCCACAGATTGGGCCTATCAAGCCCTCTCCACTTTGGTGGAGCGCTACGGCTGCGTGGCGGGCTATCCCAACGGCACCTTCGCTGGCAAAAAGCCGCTCACCCGTTTTGAGGCGGCCGCCCTGCTGAACGCCTGCCTAGATCGCGTTACGGAAGTGACCGATCAGCTCAAGAAGCTAACCAAAGAGTTTGAAAAGGAACTGGCGATCCTCAAGGGCCGGGTCGATGGGATCGAGGCCCGCGTAGGCAGTCTGGAAGCCAGTCAATTTTCGACCACGACCAAGCTGTCGGGTCTTGCCACCTTCGTGATCGGGGC
>CAMAPJ010000151.1 GCA_945860085.1 Synechococcus sp. UW140
ACCAGGTGCTGGGAACGGTTGGCAAAAATGGCTTTGACGGCGGTGGTGCCGGTGCTCGGGTCAACGGCGTTATCGATCGAGCTCACCTGGCCCCCATCACCGCCGCCCAACTTGACCTTGAGCCCCAGCTCCAGCCGCGGAATCAGCCGTTGGGGCACGGCAAATTGCACGGTGATCGGCCGGAATTGGTTGACCACCAGGAGGGGACGGTCCTCGGCCTCCCGCACCAGGTTGCCGGCGGTCAGCCGCAGCTGGCCGGCCCGGCCGCGGATTGGCGAGCGGATCGTGGTGCGCTCCAGGTTGAGCCGGGCGTTCGATTCGGCGGCGCGGGCGGCCGCCAGGTCGGCCCTGGTGCTTTCCACCTCGCTTTCGCGACTGTTGACCGTGGCTTCCAGGGAGAGGGCCTGGCTACGGAACTGCTCAGCCAGGTCGACACTGACCGCCCCTTGGGTGCCAAGGGAGCCATAGCGGTTGGCCCGTTGGCGGGCGAGGCGGGCTTCCGAGCGGCTGCGCCTCACTTCGGCATGGGCTTCCCGTACCTTGGCGATCGCCTTATTGCGGTTGGCGATCGCCTGGTTAAGGGCCGCCTGCCAGGGGCTGGGGTCAATCCCGATCAGGGGCTGGCCCGCCTCCACCTCCTGACCCTCGCGGAAATACACCCGCTGAACCACTCCCGATACCTGGGAGCGGATCGCCGCTGATGCCAGCGGTTTGACCTCGCCCGTAATCGGGAAGGTTTCATCAAAATCGCCCAGGCTTACCGGCGCCAGGGACACCAACACCGCCGGTTTGCGCTTGGACTCCTCCCCTTGGGGCCAACAGCTTCTAGTGAGCAGGACAACAAAAAAAAGCCCCCCACCAAGAAGGGCTAGGGTCTGGGGCCGGCCGGGAATCATCACAGGTCCAACCCTAGGGAGGGGTTGGCCTGGTTCCAGGTTCCGCCGGACACAACTCCAAGGCAACAGTGGGAGCCAGCAGGGCTTGGTTAATGGCCCTGCTGACTCCCTGACAGGGCCCATTGCAGGGGTGAAGCGCTCGGAGGATCCGCCGGTTATGGAACAAATCCCCCTAACGCGGACCCTCAGGAGCCGATGCAGCCCTGCACGGAGATGCGGTAGCTAAAGCCAAGGGCGCCAGGATCGTCGCTAGCTCCGACCTTGAAGTTCATCTGGCTGGCCTGCTTGCCGGGGATCGCGGGGAATGGGCCAAACATGCGGCCTGTGCCGATCGGCGGATTCATCGTTTCGTTGATGACCTGCAGGTTGCTGCCATCGCTGAACTTCATGAAGCCAGAAACGGGGTATTGGGCGCTCGCATCAGCTGAATTCGCCGTGAAGAAGAATTTGTAGCTGCTGTAGGGCTGGTTCACGATGAAATCGGTGTTCCAGTTGGGGCGGCCGATCAGTTGGCCCCGGCCCACCGATTTAGCCACAATTGGGGTAGCGCCATTGCCGCCGATGGGCTGCAGAAACTGGCACTTCGGCGCAGCTTGAGCAGCCGTGCCCCAGGCGAACATCAAGGGGGCGGCAGCCAGCAGCAGGGAGCGGGACAGCATGAACCAGCGAATTAATAGCGGGCTAAGTATAAGCCCCCGATCGCAGCTTGACAGCCACTGGTGGACCTCGATCGGCAGGCATTTTTGGGCAACCCTAGATGTGCCCACTTTTAATGACCGCCCATCCCGTTTCCTGCCAACGGGGTGGCTGTTCAGCTAAGGCCTACTGGCCGTCGCCCAGCTGACACTCGGTGAGGCTGGGATCACAGAGCCTTTCAAGCACCCGTTGCAGGTCGACGGGCGAGAGCTCGCCATCCCAGCCCCACTTGAGCGAGGTGCTGGCAGCGTGGGGATCGGAGCCTGGAGCCGGACGATGGGAGGGAAGCTGGTTCATGCGCCTGGAGGCATGTCCTGATTCCCACACTAAGTCCCACCCGACCCCTTGTCCATCCGGTAGCGAATCAGACAGAAACCAGCTTTGGCTCCTTGTAAGGGATGAAGTTGGCCTTGCTGGTGCCACAGATCGGGCAGGCCCAGTCGGCCGGGATGGCCCCAAAGGCGGTGCCTGGGGCAATGCCCGAGTCGGGATCGCCCTGGGCGGGGTCGTAGATCATCGAGCAGATCCGGCAGATCCACTTGCCGCCCACGGCTTCCCCAGCGTCGCCGAGCTGGCCGCCACCCTGGAGGGCCTGGATGGCGATGCCGTAGCGCTCGGCGTGGTGCTGCTCAATGGGGGTCAGCAGGCCGAAGTTGCTGGCCGCCTTGCGGAAGATGGCGACATGGTCCTGGGATTCGGCCACCTGGGCCTTGAACTCGGCCTCGGCCGCCCCATCCCGTTCCTGGCGCGCCTGGGCAGCGAACTCGGGATCCATGGTGGTGAATTCGTAGGTTTCCCCCTCAATCGCCAACTCCAGGCAGCGGCTGAGGGTGGCCTGCCTCTGCTCGGGGCTGACTCTGGTGGGATCGGCCACCACGAGCTCGGGGTGGAGCAGGCGGAAATGGGCGAAGGCCGTGCTCGGTTTCCTGGTGGGCCGTGTCGCGGAACAGGCGGGCTAGCTCGACGTTGCCGAGCTGCTTGGCCAGATCGGCAAAGAACAGGTATTTGCGATTAGCCATCCTCTCGCCGCCAAGGGCGGCCTCAAGGTTGGCCAGGGTGGCTGGATTGGAGAGATCCATGGCGCGGGCTAGAGGATGGCCCCAGCTGATCCAAAGTCGGAGTGAGTATGAGTTAGCCGGTGTAGGGGGTGGGGCTCGCTGCCTCGCCGGATCGGGAAGCCGTTGTCAGGGGCTGACGGCGCGACCAGAGTCGGACCAGCGTTCCTGCCCAAGAGCAATCCAGCCATGGCCGACCTGTTCAGCCCGATTCGGATTGGGTCCCTGGAGCTGGCCAACCGGCTGTGGATGGCGCCTTTGACCCGCTGCCGCAGCGAAGCCGGCCACCAGCCGGGGTCGTTGATGGCCGCGTACTACGCCCAGCGGGCCTCGGCCGGCCTGCTGATCGCCGAAGCCACGATGGTCAGTGAGGGCCATTCGGCCTTCTGGAGCGAGCCCGGCATCTACTCCGAGGCCCAGGTGGCGGGCTGGCGCCTGACAACCGATGCCGTGCACCAAGCCGGCGGGCGGATTGTGCTGCAGCTCTGGCATGGCGGCCGCGCCTGCCATCCCCTGCTCAATGGCGGCCGCCAACCGGTGGCCCCCAGTGCGATCGCGATCACGGGCGACACGGTCAACACCCCCGAGGGCAAGCAGCCCTACGTGGTGCCCCGGGCCCTGGACGATGGGGAGCTGCCGGCGATCGTGGCGGACTTCCAGCGGGCGGCCCGCAACGCCATGGCCGCCGGGTTCGATGGGGTGGAGATCCATGGCGCCAACGGCTACCTGCTGGACCAGTTCCTGCGCGATGGCAGCAACCAGCGCCAGGGGGCCTACGGCGGCAGCCGCGAGCATCGGGCCCGGCTGCTGTTCGAGGTGCTCGAGGCCGTAGGCCAGGAAGCCCCCGTGGTGGGTCTGCGCCTCTCGCCATTGAACAGCTTCAACGCCATGGTCGACAGCGATCCGATCGGCCTGGCGACCTGGCTTGCGGGGGA
>CAMAPJ010000152.1 GCA_945860085.1 Synechococcus sp. UW140
CAGCTCTGGGCAATCAGTCGGCGGGCGTAGATCAAGGGTTCTTCGCCGTGGGCGTGGCCGCCTGGTTTCAGTGCATCCGGCAGACCCTCACGGGTCCAGGCCTGCTCCAGCAGTTCCGCCAGATACCTGCAGCTCTCCACCAGGAAGGCTCCTGAACCCATGGCTGGATCACAGATCTTCAGGTCGAGGATCTGGGTCGCTGTGGGGCGATGCTCACAGCGCTCCAGCCAGGGGCGCAGGGCCTCCTCCACGATCGGCCTTGTGAGTGATCGGGGCGTGTAGTGGCTACCGCTGCGGCGCCGTTCCTCGGTGGGTTGGAACACCAGGCCGCCGGCCGCCTGGGGGCCATCGAACAGATCGCGGTTGATGCGCGGGGCCAAGGCTTCAAGCAGCTCGGCTTCGCTGCTGGCGTCCTTCAACGCCGTTGCAGATTTCGGCGGCAGAGTTGTGCCGGCCTCCTCTTCAAGCCAGGTCTTGCGTTTGCCGCCGGGCAATGCCACGAGCGCATCTAGATCCACCGCTGTGGTGAGCTGCTTCTTTGCGCCCTGGGGTTTGCTTTTCAGGCCGATGCTGCGGCCGGGGATGCGGCGCACCGCGTAACCCATGATCCCTTCGTACACCGAGCCGATCTGCTCCACATCGAGGGCGCGGTAGCTGATGCGCTCGCCATTCACGATCAGCAGGTTGCGCAGCACCGCCAGCACCACGCCGTCGCTGATCCACGGGCTCTCCAGCCAGGGGTACACGGCCGGATCAAACAGCTGGCCGTGGCGTGCCGGTAGGTAGTCGGCCGTGGGGCCGCCGCCGTCGAACACCAGCCGGCACAGGCTCATCAGCCCGGCCCACGCCCCGAAGCGCTGCTCCATGGTGTCGGGGTATTCGCTCTCGTCCTGCTGGAGCTGCTCGTAGATGCCGCTGAGCTTGTAGTTCTGCTCGTAGACCGCATCGCTGGGCATCAGCGCTTCGTCTTCGGCGTAGAGCAGGAACACCAGCCGCATCAGCACGGTGATCAGACCGCCGTAGAGCTGCTGTGGATCCTGCTCAGGCAGATCGCCCAGCAGCTCTATGTCTTGCCGCTGGCTTAGCTCATCGGCCTGCTGGAAGCCCCGCAGCAGATCCCACAGCGCCGCCAGCACCTGATCGGCTAGGGCATTGCTCACCACCGCCTGGAAGCTGCGGCTCTTTTTGAGCACATCAATCAATCGGTAGCCATCGGGATCGAGGAACACATGGCTCTGCCCCAGCAGTAGATCCAGCCCCGAGAACATCAGCCGGCCGTTCACCTCCGCCAGATCTGCCAGCGGGAAGGTGAGATAGCCGGAGCTTTCCCCCTTGGGTGCCACCACCAGCCGCAGCTGGGAGCCGTTAAACAGCAGGCCCGCTTCCACCCCCGTTTCGCGCAGCAGGCGCTCAAAGCGTTCCTGCGCTGAAGCCCTCCAGAGGTGCTCACCAGCGGTGAGCTTTTGATCTAGTGGCGTGAGCAGTGGCAATTCCTGTACCAGCAGCTGCGCGCCTTCGCCGGAGGCGGCTGGCACCATTGCTGTGGGTTGCAGCGTCTCCCCCAGTTCAGGCAGCTCTCTGGTGTAGTCCTCAATCAGCTTCGGGTCGCTCTGCACCTGATCGGTGCCCCAGCCCAGTTGCTCCACCAACAAGGTCTCGATGCCGGTAAAGCCCAGCTCTCGCTCAT
This sequence comes from Synechococcus sp. UW140, assembly GCA_945860085.1. GTDB lineage: Bacteria > Cyanobacteriota > Cyanobacteriia > PCC-6307 > Cyanobiaceae > BAIKAL-G1. Next base: position 1,688 of record CAMAPJ010000152.1, read on the forward strand.
CCGCATCGTCGTCGTCTCCGCCCAGGGGTTCGAGACCATCTCGGTAGCGCTGCTGCCGCTCGATCAGCTCACTGCCACTGCGGGCCACCACCCAACCGGCGTCCTGCATTGCTGCAGGAGCCACCACCAAACCCACGGGCTGCAAATAGCCCAGCCACTGCTGGTGGGCCAGGAGTTCGGGGTCGGTGGTGGAGGGGCGGCGGGGCATGGGTCAGTTGTTCTTCACAAAGATCTCGACCAATGCAACCTCGGGAATATCCATTCGCATCCCAACCCATTCACCCACTCCAGTGCCCTTGAGGATGCGAATAGGCACATCGCGTTTGCTCCATTCCTCAAGAGAGCTTGAGTTATGAATATCAAGCTTGTAAGTCTCCCCAACGCGAAGACTCGTTGATGGCGCGAGGGCTATGTATGCAGGTTCTGGCCATTCCTCTGGATCCCCATCAGAGCGCTCGCTACTTGTTTCAAGCTGCGCCGCCGCAACAGCGCGAACCTGGATCCCTCGCTCATGATCCTTCCAGATCAACATGCCTCCTCCTTGGTGCTCTGGCAAAGACTTGACCAGGGTCGCGTCGAGCGGAAGCTCGGAGGCTTGCTTCAACAAATGAGCAGCACTACGGTCAAACAGATTGCGCTGCCACCAGTTCATGTCGTCGAGGCAGAGCTTGATCTCACTCTTGATTTCAGACAGATCCAACATGTCCGCAAGTGTTTCGCGACATTGTTTGACCTGAGCCACCATCTGCTTCTGCCGATAGGCAAGGCTTTCCGGGTGATGCTCCAGTGCGATGAGCATCAATCCCTGCTCCAGCTGAATGACAGCAGCGCAGAGAGCGACCAGCAGTCGCGTGTCCTGACCGAACTGATCACCTTCTTCTTTGATCAACCCCGCAAGCTCAAGGGGCTTTTCTCGCTTCTGGGCGCGTTGACGCGCTTGGTTGATCTTGTCGTGGAAGTTAGCCTTGAGAATCTTCAGGCGTTCCAAGTGGGCACGCAGATCCCGTTCGCAATGGGAAATGCGGTCCTGCATCTGAGCATTGAAGTGACCGGTGTGGGCATGCTCAGCAAGGATGTCCTGAAGGGTTAAGGCCGCAGCGATGACTTCGCCGATATCTTTGGCGTTCTGCCTCTGAACGATTCTTGACAAGGTCTGCTCAATGTTGGCGAGCCTGCGATTGATCTCATTGAGCTGCTGTGTGCCAACGATGGCGTGAATAGCCTGATAGACCACCAGTGGGGCGAGAACACCAGCTGCTGGGGAAAAGCGGGCCTGTCCGACGATCTTTGAGGAGCCCTGAACTAGGACGCCACCGAGATTGTTGCCTCCGCTCTGCATCATGGTCATGGTTCCTTTGGCCAGCCCATCAACAACTGAGGCCGGCCCCACGATCCGCATCAGTTGGCCGGTCTGCACGGCAGCAGCTAGCGAGGGCGTGAGTTTTGCTGCGAAGTCGCCAACCGCTCCGCTAACTGACTGACTGGCTGCAGCCCCAGACCCATACAAGCTTTCAGTTCGGAGGAATTCGATCATCTGCATTGATTCCTCCAGGCCGTAGGCAAAAGCCCCGGCCTGCACTTCACCAGCATCGTTGAGAAGGGGGATCAGCGCATAGGGCTTGTCTTCATCAATTTGGGTAGGCGATGTCTCTGCAGCAGCCAAGCTGATATCCGATCGCCTAGCCCGAGGTGGAAGGGAACGGCTTGGGTCCAAGTGAAAGGCCCAGTGCTCGGCGATACCAGCAATCCTGCTGGCCAGGCGACGTACGAACTGCAGAAGGTGGAATCGAAGTGCCATGGTTATCCGCTGATCGGCCAGAGGTAGACGAGCCCCGCCGGCTCCAGCCGCTGGGTGATTACCCGATAG
>CAMAPJ010000153.1 GCA_945860085.1 Synechococcus sp. UW140
CTGCTCCGGGTGCCAGGGGCGGAAGGTCTTGAGCTTTTGCATGCCCCATTCTCTCGCCCAGATCCATTGCAGTTACTACGTTCTGGGCAGATTCTGGGGCGTCTGTGGAGAAGCTGGCGCGGATCTATGCGCGACAGGCTCCTAGCCCTCAAGCTCCCCAGCCCAGCGGGACCAAGACCAGCTGCAAGCAGATTGGCTCCTATGCCCAGGCCCAGGAGCTCCTGCGGCAGGGTCATAGCTACCTGGACCGCAATGGGGATGGGGTGGCTTGTGAGGGGTTGCGGTGAGTCGAGGTGACGGCAACTGCATGTAGGCATAAGCCCGTCGCAGCTTTGGTATGAAACACCGGTGGCACTTCTCCGTGCTGCTGCATTCGCCCCTTGGCAACCCGCGCCGTTTATTCCTTCATCGGCTTCCCGGTTACGCCGGAAACCCACGTCTACCTTCATCACGATGGCTATCCCACCGGAGCCGCATGGAGGTTCACTGCCACCCTGCGAGAAGCCAGGGAAGCCTCCTCATTCCTATCCGCCTTCTTGAGCACTCAGCATCAGGCGGAACCCATGGCCAGCCCTGAGCAGGCCGCCGATGCCGAATACCGCTACCAAGTCACACTTACACCCAGGTCAGATGCCCAGCTGGAGGTGCAGTGCTGGCGGCGCCTGCCTGGAGATGACGGCTGGACCCTGCGCTGCGCGCCGATGGCGCTGACTACCTTCATCCAGCGCTTTTTGCCAGGAGATGCGGCGCCCTGACCAGACTGACCAGGTTGAACACGCTGACCAACCAGGCCCTAGCGCCGCAGGGCGTCCCGATGGGCCCCCATGAAGCTCTCCTGCGCACGTCCAAAAGGCCGGATCAGGTTGGCCCCCTGGATGCCCCAGCAGCGCAAGGCCTCCCCTGCTGCTTCGTGGTGCCAGATCAGCTCACCACCGGTGTCAAAGCTGATCCAGTGCCGATCAAACAGTTTGTCTACGTGGGGAGAGAGCAGCAGGCCGTTGGCGCCGCTCAGCCGTTCGCTGTTGTCGCAGGATCTCCAGGGTTTGATGTGGCTCGCCACAAGGAATTCTTGCCGTGCCAAACCCGTCACCCGGCAGGCGGGCTCCAGCTTTGAGACCCTATGGCGAAACAACCCCTGCCCTAATCGTGCCTTCGTGAGGGCATCGCGCTCGGTGCTGCTGGGCACCTCCCGCAGCCGCTGCATGTCATCGAGCAGGGCGGCGGTGTAGGCGCCCTCTTCCTCCAGCACCATCAGGTGCACGCGTAAGGCGGGGTCGGAATGCTCCTCAATCAGCTGGAGCAACAACTGCCCCAGGCTTTCACTGAGACCGGCCAGGTATACCCCCTGGTTGCCTCGGCCCGTGGTGGTGCTGATGGGGCTATGGCGTTCGGGTAGGAGCGGCTGGAGCAGCTCAAAAAACGTCTGGGGAACTAATGGCTGCTTGAGAGGCTGCCAGTTCACTCGCACCAGCCAGCCCTCCTGACTCCAATTTTCACCTGCCGATCCAAATTCGGGTGGCTTTTGTGCCGTAACCGCCGCTGCTTCCACCAGACCGATCTGGCTGATCAGACCGTTGGCGTAGCTGAACACCACATCGCCAGTATGGCAGCGTGTGAGGTTGTCATAGCTGATATTAAGGGCCCCATTGGCCTTGGTCTTAGGCGACCAGACGTAACCACCATCGGTTTCCTGCCGGTAGGTCTGTTTATGGTTTACCCACCAAAAGGCCATGGTTAACTGCGCTTTGCATTACCTTTATAGCAAGGATCGTGTCTAAAGGACACCATGCTTAGCTTCCAGCCAGCTTTCTAAATCCAGGCTATACCCTTTTTCAAAGTTCACTCCAAGCGAAGAGTACCTGGCTTCTCCATGGATATGTTCTAGTTTGAGGGTCGATTTTTTGATGGTGAGCAGATGAGGAAGTCTTTGGGACCTGGATATAGCCACAACATTTGTTGGTCGAGCCTGCATCTGCTGCCCTATGCCGCTTTGAACTGATCTATGGCAATGGCCGGCCATGTACACATGCCGCCGCCGGCCCATGGCCCTTCAGGCCTCGTGGACTTTGGCCTGGCAATCCATTTCGCCAGGCCCCACCCCCTCCGGCGCAATCAACTCCACCGCCTGCCTGGCCTCCCCCAGAACCTGAAACAGCACCTGGGGCTCGGCCTGGAGCAGGGCGATCCAATGTTCCAGATAGGCGGCATGGCTTTGGAGCTCACTGCCGATCTCCAGCCGATCGCCCAGGAGCACGGCCCCTAGCTCGGCAACCAGCTCCTCTCGGGCATAACGGGGCTTGCCAAAGGCGCCACCGAGATCACGCATGAGGCGAGAGGCATGGCCGGTGGAATGGACCTGCTCATGGGCCCAGGTGGCATAGAAGGCCGCCGGCGTATCAAAGCTGGCTCGCTCAGGAAGCTGGATGTGATCGAGCTGGGGCAGATAGAAGGCCCGATCACCGCCAAAGCTGACCGGCACCGGCCAGGCGGAGAGCACGGCCTCTGCCGCGGCTAAACGCTCCGGCTCTGGCCGGGCCTGCTGGCCGGCAGCTTCTTGCCGGGCCGCGATCAGCTCGGCTAGGCCAGGCCCCTCCAGATCGGCTGCATTGAAGACCGGGACGGGCCGATAGCTGACCCAGCTGCGAATAGCCCCCTCGGCACCATCTGCCTGCTTCTGCTGACCCGCCTCCGCCTCCTCGGCTTGCTGGTGCAGCTGGGGCCGCAGGATCATCGCCGCCTTGCTGCCCTTCTTGGGGCTGATGCCTAGCTGCCTGGCTTCTGCGTAGCCGCACCAGAAGGGCAGGTCCGAACCACGAATGTGCATCCCCAACGTGAGCAGGATGGGATTGGAACCCCGATAGCGATGGCCACTGATCAAATTGCAGTGGTGCCCTCCGCCGGATCCATCCCAGGGCTTGCGCCAGGGAGCCAACCCCTGCTGCATCAACTCGATGAGGCTGAAAACGAGGCGCTCTTGGGCATTGGGCCCGGACCTGCGGCCTGCTGCTGCTGGGGCCTTGGATTTCGATTTGGCCGAGGACTTTTGACGGGACTGGCTAACGGCCATTGCCGGCTGGACGTGGAACGCCCCCTAGGTCCTCGCGTAGGCAAGGGGCGCGTAGCGCCTTGCGTAGCCCTTGCCCGCGAGGCCACCATGGGGCAACCCACGCCAGCCACCCTTACGGGTTGGGGATGGAGTGATTGGGCTGCTGGATGCCCCAGCTCGGCGGACCGCTCTGGCAGTGACCCACTGCATGCCGATACGACGCCGGGGCTTGCTTTTCCTCTTGACGACAAAGGGCTGGTGCATTTGCTGCGCCAGCCCTAGGATTGACGCAATTGCAACAGGACGATGGCAGTTGTGGACCGCGCAGCGCCGGTTTTAGCGCAGTCAGCCCCCCTCAGTGATGACCAGTTGCTGCTGCAGGCGGTGTTGCGTACGGCCGATGAGCTGGATCTGAGCCGTACCGCTTTGGCCAAGGTGCTGGGTCGCGACCGCTCCATGTTTGCCCGCGCTAAGGGGATCGATCCGA
>CAMAPJ010000154.1 GCA_945860085.1 Synechococcus sp. UW140
CGAATCGGCGATTCCCCAGTTGCAGCAGGCGCTGACTGCCTTTGAGGCCGAGGAGTACAAGCTGCAGCAGGCACACGCCAGCGCTGCCGAGATGCTGCGCAAGCTCAATGACTTCCTCAGCGTGCCGGCCAGCATCCGGCCGATTCTCAGCTTCGATCTCGATCAGCTGTTTGACCCCCAGCGCTTCTCTGACCTCGAGCAGTCGTTCTCCGAGGTGGTGTTGCTCAATGACGCCTTCCGCCAGCTCTCAGAAGATCGCCTGGCCTGAGCAGTCAGGGCAACCAGCCCCTGGTCGTCGCTAGACGAGAGGCTTCCTGCACCGCCTCGATGCAGCGCTGAGCTCGCCGTTTTGCATCGTCTTGTCCCTGGGCTCGCAGCACGTAGCCCTCCATCGCTTCCGGCGTTTCGATCACGGCCAGCAGGCCAGCGGTTCTCGCGCTCAGGGAGCCAGCAGCCAGCAACGGACTCACGCTGGCGTTCTCCCACAGCAGGGCGCCAGCGGATCCAGGAGCAAACAGCTCCTGCCGCAGCACCGCCAGCAGTGACTGCTTAAAGGCATCAAGCTGACCGGGCCGCAGCCGGCGGCTGTTGGGCAGCCCTTCCGCTCTCCCGGCAGGGATCACGGCTGGAGGTTCCGGCGTGTGCTCCACGCTCCAGCTCAGGCCAGTTCCAGGCAGGCCCACAGTGGTGCACGCACCACCACTGCGGGCGACGGGGATGTTGAACGAGGCGCCCCGCCCGCCAACTGAGATCGAGCTGAGCCCACCCTTGCTGAAATTGAAGCGCAGCGGGCCCAGGCGGGTAGAGCGGCGAAAGCGGAAACCCATGGCTCAGCGGCTCTTGACGCAGTAGTTGCCTGAGGAATACCAGCCCAGCGGGCAGGACTTGCCGGTTTTCTGAATCGCCTCCCGGTCGTTACTGGGGCTGCTGAGGCAGTAGTTGCCAGATGAGTAGAACCCCAGCGGGCAGGAGTTGCCGCTCTTCTCAATGGCGCCGCGAGTATTTCCGCTGGTGCTGGGCACGCAGTAGCCGCTGGAGGTGTAGTAGCCAAGCGGGCACCCTCCCACTTTCGGGAGGGGTTGCACGGGTTGCTGGGCCAGAGCAGCGCTGCTGATCAGAACGCTGAAGGCGAGGAGCAGAGAGTTACGCATCGTTCGCTGGCTGAGCAAGTTCGTCAAGGAAGCGACTGATCAAGGCCTCGCGACTACGCAGCCCCCACTCCTCACGCAGTGCATCCAGCCACATCAGGGTGGACTGACTCAACTCAAGCGTCACAAGCTCCCCCGCTGGTTGCTTTGGTGATTCAGACGTCATCGAGAGGAGAGCCGGCTTTCAAGAATCGGACCGTTTCAACAACCTGGCAAGTCCAGACTGGTCCTACGCAAAGAGGTGCTGCTCGAATGTAACTGTCGACTCAGCAGCCCTCGTCCACCCGCACCGGGATACTGATGGAGTCTCCGGCAGTTCCTGAAAACACACGCATGGCGCCGTTGCCTCCAGAGGTTTCGTAGCCCGTGCGCTGGGTGGAGAAGGTGAGCTCAACCCGATAGCCGGGGATCACCCACCACATGGACTTGCGACCACCAGCATCACTCCGCTCGTAGGCATAGGAGCGGAGTGCCTGGCCATCGGCCATCACAACCGTGCCCTCGCCCAAGGCCCAGGTGGCATAGACCTTCTGGCTCCATGGCTTTGCACCGCGGGGTGCGGCCTGCCCCTGGCAGCCCATGATCCCCGAGTCATCCCGGTCAAAGGTCTGCAGCGATGGCTGTGCCTGAAGAGGTTGTGCCAGCGCCACCAGGGCAAGAGCCAAACCAGCGCCCTTCATGGGTCGGAGTGCAGCTGCACTCCATCCTGAGCAGTTGGCGACACAGCCGCCATTCCCTGGTGATCCCATCCCTGCTGGCTGTTGGCGCGATGGCGATGGCGCCATTTGCACGGGCCCAGACTCCGCAGGCCACCGTGCTCTCGATCGGTGACGGCGACACCATCCGCGTCCGCCAGGCCGGCAGGGCCATCACCGTGCGGCTGGCCTGCATCGATGCCCCGGAGACGGCCCAGAGCCCCTACGGCCAGCAGGCCCGGAGGTCTCTGCAGCAGCGCCTGCCCATCGGTCGTGCGGTCAGCCTCGACATCAAAACCACCGATCGCTACGGCCGCTCAGTAGCCGAGGTGTTCAGCGGCGTGAACATCAACCTGGCGATGGTGGAAGACGGCCAGGCCTTTGCTTACCGCCAGTACCTGAGCAGCTGCAATACCAGGGAGTATCTGGATGCAGAGGTCCGTGCAAGCAGGAGCCGTTATGGGGTCTGGCAGGTGAACGGCGGCATCACCCGTCCCTGGGACTTTCGCCGTGGTCGCCGGTCTGCCACAACAACGGATGGCACCACCCCTGACGGTCGCCGCTACCGCTGCAAGGAGATCGGCTCCTATGCCCGCGCCCAGGAGTTGCTGCGCCAGGGGCACACTTACCTGGACAGCAACAGCGATGGGGAGGCCTGCGAATCGCTGCGCTGAGTCATTCCCCGCGCCAGGCTGGAACCATCACCGACAGAACCCATGGCTGCAGCACTGCTGATCCTGCTGGTGATGGTGGCGGTGGGTGTGCTGCTCAACCCGAGCCGCGAGCAGTTTGCCTGGTTCATCCGCCTGCGGCGGCCGGCCTGGCTCACCTTTGAAGGCCTGATCCCGCTGATCTGGATCGCCATCTACGCCTGCTTCTACGCCTCGGCGCTGCTGACCTGGAACGCCAGCTGGAGCTGGGGGCTGATGACGGGCTATCTGGGGTTGTTGGTGTTGGTACAGAGCTACACCTGGCTGATCTGCACTACGCGGCGGCTAGCGAATGGCACTGTCATTGGCCTGGCCGGCTGGGTGTGGGGGGTTGCGCTGGCCGTGCTGGTGGTGCCGAAATCGCTGCCAGCGGTGCTGCTGCTGATCCCCTATCTGCTGTGGAGCCCGGTGGGCACCCTTGTCACCTGGCAGATGCAGCGCCTCAACCGCTGAAGCAATGCTCCTCGCCAAGGATTGCACTTTCAGCAGGTAGACACCTGCGCAGATGTCGTTAAGGTCTCGGATTTGAAGATTTTCTCCATGCTCACCAGTTCCGAACTGCTCGCCAAGGTCAAGGAGCTGGGCGACGTCTCCAAGTCCGAGTTAGTGCGCGAATGCGGCTATGTGAGCACCAAGAAAGATGGCAGCGAGCGCCTCAACTTCACCGCTTTTTATGAGGCCCTGCTGGGCGCTAAGGGTGTAAGCCTTGGTGCCGATAGCGCTGGCCGTGGTAAGGGTGGCCGCAAGCTGAGCTACACCACCAAGATCCAGTTCACTGGCAATCTCGTGGTGGGCAAGGCGTACACCGGCATGCTCGACCTCAAGCCAGGTGATGAGTTTGAGATCAAGCTGGGCAAAAAGCAGATCAAGCTGATTCCTTTGGGCAGCCCAGAAGAGGAGTGAGCAGCTCTTCGGTTGAGCTCCTTGCCGCTCTTCAAGAGAAGCCACCGA
>CAMAPJ010000155.1 GCA_945860085.1 Synechococcus sp. UW140
GACGGTTTCAGGGGGCGAACGGACACCGATTAGCTCACCAAGGGAGCACCATCGAGGCGCCGGATCGCGACAACCCCGGGCCTGGGCGGCCTGCCGGGCACACCAGAGGGCCAGTTGGAGCCGAGCGGCACCCAGCGCAGCTGCTCGAAGCGTTTGCCATTGCGGTCCCCTAGGGCGTGGGCCTGGCCTTCCACTGTCTTGCCCTGGCGCACCCCATGGCCCTCGCCGGGGTGCTGCACCGCCAGGAACAGGCTGCGGAACTCGTGATCGAAGCAGGGGCCACAGAGTTCACACTCCACCGGACCGATCGCAAAGCAGAGGGCCTGGCCTGCCAATGCACCAGCGCGCGGCAGGAACCAGCAGCTGTTGTTGCCGAACACATCGAGGCCTTCCCCCCCAGGGTGGTCGGTCACGAGCCAGAGGTTGCCGGCTGGGTCGAAGGCCAGGTTGTCGGGATGGCTGAAACCGAGCCCACCCTCCCAAGGCAGGCCGCCCAAGGCCACCATCCGCCAACGGAAGCCAGGTCCCCGACCGGTGCCGCCATCGCTCAGGCGCATCACCCAGCCATGGGGCCAGAGGGCTTCGCCCTTGGGACCGCGGAAGATCGCCGGATCACTGCAGCCGCCCTCATCCCGGCCGGCCGCCGTGAAGGCGATCAGCAGGTCGCCGTTGGTTGGATCGATGTCGGTGTCCTCCGGTCGCGGGCAGGCGGTGGCCCCGGCAGCATTGGCGGCCAGGTGGGCATCGATCAGGATCGCCCCCTGCTGCCGTAGCTGGGCTTCCCCGTCATCGCCGCCTAAGGGGTAGAGATCGCCCAGGATCCGGAAGCGACTGCCATAGGACTGCACTTCGGCATCGCTATGGAGCGCTTCACTGCCGCTGCGCTTGCGGTCGCCGTGTGGCAGCAGGGTTGGTTGCTGCAAGCCAAAGCGTTCGTAATGGCTGGGTTGTTGGGGCTGCACCACCGTGTCGGCCTCCAGGGTGATCCAGGTGCCGCTGCCATCGGCGTTGAAGCGGGCCACCTCAAGGCGTCCCGCACCAAACAACCGGGAATTGGTTCGATCGGCTGGGTCACCCACGAGCCCCTCACTGACGAAGCGGTACACATGCCCGCCATGGCGATCGCAGCCGGAATACACCACTAACGGCTCGCCGGGCCTGGCCACCACGGCGACGGCCTCGTGGCGAAAGCGACCCAGCAGGCTGTGTTTCACCGCCGCGGTGTTCGGTTCGCGCGGATCGAATTCCACCATCCAGCCGTACTTGTTGCCGGCTAGGCCGAAGGGATTGCCGAGGCCATCGAGGCGGGCCCCATCCCAGCGGAATGGCCGCGTCGCTGGCGAAGACGCCGATCCATCGGCATGGACGGCTTCACTCACCTGGGACTGAAAGTTTTCTTCGGCGCTGAGCACCGTGCCCCAGGGGGTGTGGCCACCAGCGCAGTTGGCAAAGGTGCCGATGATCCGCTCCCCCAGGCCGTCGCGGTAGCCCAGCGACTCGCTGTGACGGAACACCGCAGCCGCCGGGCCACTGCAGCGCAGGGCCTGCTCCGGCTGGTTGAGGCCAGAGAGGCCATCGATACGCCGCTCGTAGGGGCTGCCGCTGGTGCGTCGCCATCCGTCGCTCCCCTGCTGGAGCTCGAGCACGCCAATGCCCAAATCGGCCATGGCGGCTTGGGCCACGGCCTGAATCAGGGGGCGCAGGGGGTCATCGGGCGCCAGGCTGGCCGCATCGACGCTGCCGCCGCGGCTGGCTAAGGCCTGCTTGAGGGGTTCTAAGGGCAGGGGGCTCCCCACAGCTTCGCCGTAGCCCGCCGCCCAGATCTGGGGGCTGATGGATTCGAAGTTGACACTCAACAGGGCCTTCCCACCAGGGAGAGGCTGGAACGCCAGGTAGTCGGTGTTGAACCCGAAACGACCCGCAGTGAGACGATCCCCCCAAACAGCAAGTAACTCGGCTCGATAGCCCTCGGGAACCAGTAATTTGTCCTCGACGCTGAACGTTTGGTACACCCGTCGCTGCTCAGCCGCACCCAGACCGTCGTTCGGTAAGGGCAAGGGGGCCCGCACCGGCTTAAAGGGCAAGATCGCCTTTCCTGCCGTGCTGCCGTGGGCTTCCAGCATGGGAGAGACCAGCGCTGCTGCGCCGCTGCCGGCTCCGATGCCAAGCAACTGCAGCAACTGGCGGCGATTGAGTGCGGAGCCGTTCATGGATGGGGTGGGGCTAAACAGCCCGGTTGCTGGCGGGGCACCAGCCTGGCCAGGTGGGAGCGTTGCAGGAGATTGAAGTTGTCGTCGGTCGCCAGCAGCACGCTTGGACGGCCATCGCCTAGGGGTGGGGCGGCCAGCAGCACTTCCCAGTTGTCGGGGGCAAGGCCCAGCTGCAACAGATTCCAGCTGATCAGGGGCTTTACCGGCTTGCCCGCAGGAGCTTTGGCGGGCTTGGCAGCCATGGCGGTGGCGGGGTACAACACGAGCCTGGCCTGCCACTGGTCGGGCGCTGCGAAATGGCGCCACAGCCCGAGCAACCCCTGATCGGTGGCCAGCAGGTCTGTGAGGCCCCAGCCCCCTGGCGGCAGGGCGAGGGGGCGCAGCTCAACCGGCTGCAGCGTGCCGGTGCCATCGGGCTGCCAGCGCAGCAGCCGGACTTGGTCAGGGGGATCCTGCAACAGGGGCATTTCTGCCGCCATCAGCAACGCTCCACCCGCCTGTAGGCGCGTCAACGATTCGGGCCCGCCGTTGCTGCGCAGGCCCTGTTTGGCCTGCAGTTGCCAGGCCGGCGGCAGGGCCTTGGTCTGCTGGAGCTGCCCCGTGCCGAGGTTGTAACGCAGCAGGCCCGCAGGCCTCGGCGGCTGCAAGCGCCCCTCGTTAGCCAGCCAGAGGTTGTCCCCATTCACCACGAGGCCTTCGCCATCCATCGGTTGAGGTTGGTCTAGGCGGAGGGGCGTCAGCGGTTCCAGCCCCTTGAGCCCCCGATCACGCAGGCCCCGCCAACGGCTGATGCTGCCGCGGGGTCCGTCACTCAGGAGCCACAACTCATCACCCTCGGCGCGGTAGGCCCCAGCCGAGAAGCCGCCCCCCTGGCTGGGTTCAATCAGCCGCTGCTCAACCAGCTCCCAGCCGGCTGAGAGTGGGCAGGGCAAGGCAACGGCGGGAGGGATGGCCAAGGCGAGGCTTCAGATCACGACCGCAAACAGGGTGCAGGGACTGTTCCGATCGAAGGGGATCAGGGAACCAGACCCTCCAGATCGGATCAAGGTTGCGCCAGCTTTAGCAGGGCTTCTGCTTTTTGGCCTGTTGCCCCTAAAGCGTTGGCCTGTGCCGCCCAGCCTTGGAACCGCGGTCCCCCACCCACGAGAACAGTGGGGTTGTGGCCGAGGCTGGCATGAACCTCTGGATCCTGCAGACGCGGCCCTCTGG
>CAMAPJ010000156.1 GCA_945860085.1 Synechococcus sp. UW140
GGCAGCGGCCCTGGCCAATTGAGCCAAGGCTGAGTGAACTCCACATCGACTGAGCCCAAAAGGCGGAAGAACAGAGCTGCGGTCATTCAGCTCAGCATCGATTCGCTGTGGCCTGCATCTCTATGCCCTATAGGCGACAAACTCCTAGAGGCGATCCGCTCTGCCCTGGGCATCCCGGTGAGCGCGGCCTCGATCGGGGCGATCGGGAGAGCGATGGCGGAGCTGGAGCGGGACTACCCGGCAGGCGTCGCCGTTGCCGTGGAGTGCCTGGAGCGGATTGCCGTGATCGACCAGCAGCTGGCAAGCGCCCCTGTGGCGGCAGAGCCGGTGGTGATCAAGACCAGCCGCAAGGGGGCCGCTGCGCCTGTGCCAGCCGAGTTGCCCAAGCGGAAGCTGGATGTGATCGAGTTCGCCACCGAGCTGCTGATCGAGGAGGTGGCGACTGAATACGCCTTGCCGGAAAGCCAGGGTCCGAGCCTGGCGGCCCAGCGGCGGCGGCAGGTGGAGGCGTTGCTGCTGGTGCTGCCGGGGCTGCGGGTGTGGCAACCCCAGGCGCCGCCGCGGTTCCAGGGAGTGATGGAGCGCAGCTGATGGGCCAGTCCCTGCCGGCAGCGATGGCCCTGCAGGGGGTGGCCAATGCCCGCCTGCTGCTGCACCAGCTCGATTACCCGGGAGCCGTATCCGCCAAGCCCATCGCCCGCCAAGCCTGGGAGGTCTCCTTGAAGCAGGTAGATCTGATCTCCAGCCGCGACAACGGCCCGGGGATCGATACCGGCGACATCCTGTGTGAGGGCTACCTGTGTCGGGCGGCCTTGCTGCCGGCAAGAACGAATGAACCCTGGGATTGGTTAGCGAAGGAGCTGCCCTGGCAGGAGCCGGGCCTGCGGGCTGTGCTCGACGAACCGGCAACGGGCCGCCGCTCAACGATCGAGGTGCCGGCAGAAGGCCTCTGCTGGTTTGGCGACCTGGGCGGCTTAACGACACCCGGGTCGTTGCCGGACCAGCCCCGGGCCGTGCTGGCGGGGGTGTCGCTGCTGCTGGTAGGTGCGGCCTATGGCCCCGGCGGGATTGGAGCGTTGCTGCAGGCGGAGTTGGGGGAGGCGATCACACTGGCGATCAAGCCCAACCGGGTGCAGCTGATCGGCCCCGGCGACACGTTGGTGGGGCTGGCGGCCCGCTATGGGACAACGTTTGAAGCTCTGCGGCAGGTGAACCCGGAGCTGCAGGACCTCAAGACCATTGCAGCGGCCAAGGGGGATTCGCTGTACCGGCTGGCGGGGCGGTACGGCACCAGCACCGGGTCCCTGCGCCAGGACAATCCCGCCTTGATGCAGTCGGTCCCCCACCTGGTGGCAGAGGGCGACACCCTCGCCAATCTGGCGAGCCGCCAGCAGGAAACGGTAAGTGCCCTGCGCCTGTTCAACCCCCAACTGGCCCGCTATCTAGCGTCGGCGCACTTGCCAGCGGGGGTGACGATCCAGCTGCCGGTGATCGGGGTTGCGGACGAGCTAGCGGTGGGCCTGCATTTGCTGGTGCCCCAGGTTGAACCAGGCGATCCGCTGCAGGTGGGTGGCTGGGTGTTGTTGCCGCCCCAGCGGGCGGTGGGTGGGTTTGCGGAGTTGTAGGCAGCGGCTGCCAATTGTTCCGCCCTGGCAATAGCCCCCGTAGGTCCAGCCCGGATGGGGGACCTGCAGTAACCACAGCCGTGATGGGTGGACCGATGACCCGCTTTTTCAATTTCAGCGCCCTTGGCGCAGCTGATCCTGCTGGGCAGGTCCTGCAGCACTACAACCAGCCGCAGCAATGGCCGAACCAGGACCAGGGCCCCGATGCTGATCCCCTTGATGGGGCTGAGGTCGCGGGTGACCAGGATGATGACCTGGAGGCCGACGACGACCTGCCGGTAGATCTGCCGGAATCCAAGGGCTCCGAGGTGCCAGAGGCCCTCAAGGCGGAACGGCGCAAGACCAACCAGCTGGAGCACGACATCCGGGTGCTGAAACGCCAGCTGCAGGAGTTTTCCAAGATCAACCCGGATGAATACGAACGGCTCCAGGACGCCGAACGCCAAAAGATGGAGCTGGAGCGGGAACTGGCCAGCCGCGAACGCCAGCTGGAGGCCGCCGCCCAGCGCAAGGTGCGCGCTGCCGCCAAGGAACGGGACGAAGCCCAGGCGGAGGTGCTGAACCTGCGCAAGGAGCGCCTGCTGGAGCGGCTATTCCTCGATGCCGATGGCCGTGCCGGTGGCGATAACCGGGGCTCCTTTTTTGAGATCTTCCAAAAGCAGGTGGGCTCCGAGTTCCGGCTCACCACCGGCAGCAATGGCCGCGATGTGCTCGAACCGATCGATTCCAAGGGCAATGTGCTGCTGGGCGACCACGGCAACCTCGATGCCGCTAGCCATGTCGAAACCCTGCGCACCCACCCGGTGCTGGGGTTTTTGTTCAACCAGCGCGGCGGCCTGGGCCCGGCAACGGTGATCGCCGAATTCGACGGCAACGGCCAGGCCACCAACCTCCAGGCGATGAGTGCCAGCGAGTTGTACCTAGCCAGCTACGCCCGCAAACCCGCCGGCCCCAGGGGCTAGGGGGGGGCATTGCCCCCCTTGCGATTGGGAGGGCAGCCAGGATTAGCCGGCTGCCCATGAACTAGCTGCCTAGGCAGCCTTGGCGAACAGGCCCACAACTGGCTTGGCCCTGGATGGGGCGATCAGCTCCGCGAGGACGAGGGCCGGCAGGGCCCGGCGACCGCCGCCGATCGCTTCTGCCAGATGGGGCGACCGGCGCCAAATGGGCGCCATAGCCCGGGGCCTGGCCTCAGGCCTGAATTGCCAACCCCCAGAGGGGGCCTGGTGATGGAGCTGAGCCAGCTGCTGCTCCAACTGGAGCGCAACTGCCTTTGGCAGCCCCAGGGGCGGCCGGCCCCGATCCCAGCTGGTGGAAGCCAGATCCCAGATGGCCCGCTGCTGGCGAAGCAGACCGCGCTGGCCGACCTTGCTGATCTCAACCTCCAGCCAGCGCCTGGAACCAGAGGGCACCAGGGCCACACGCCAACGGATCCCATTGGGGGTGGAGCGAACAAACAGCGGACTTGCCATGGCGCAGACAGGCAAAGGACCACCCAGCCCGGCGCGGCGAGGACAAGGGGCGCGTTAGCGCCTCGCGTCAGCCCTTGGCCCGCCGCGCAAGCTGAGGAGGGCCGCCGCCGTTTTGGTGGGGTGAGCGAGAGGCCCAGCCCAAGGGTCTGCTAACGAGGTGTCCCAAGAAAAGGGGCCCCGAAGGGCCCCCTGGGGCTAGATCACCGAGATGGTGGTATTGGCCCG
>CAMAPJ010000157.1 GCA_945860085.1 Synechococcus sp. UW140
TGCTCTGGACCGAACCGCCCCGTCCGATGGTCTGCCTGGAGCCCTGGACTGGACCTCGCCAGGCTCTGATCAGTGGCGATGGCAAGCTTGAAATTGCGCCTAGCGAAACCTGCCGGCTGCAGACTCGTTACGCCGTTAGCGCCTGCTAGGCCCCATCAAGTTTGGCGGCCAAAACTGCGTCGGCGCGGGTTAGGCTATCCACCTTGTGGGTGTACACCTCAGCGCTTGCGTGACCCCAGCCAAGGCTGAATTCAGCATGGTGACCCTCTGCTTCGCAGATCGCCCCAGCCCGGTTGAGCCAATCGAGAGCCTGCTGAAAATCAGCGAAGCTCCAGGCCTTTTGCAAGTGGTGTCCATCCACAACCAGCCAACCGGGCAGCTGGGCCAGCAATTCGGCTAGTTCAGCTGCATCCAGGAGCGGGGCCCCATCGCGGCAAGGGAGACAGCTTTCTTGGTCGAGGGCCATGGGAAGGGCTGCTGGCTACAACTAAATCATGGCCCTTGCGAAGCCCGGATGGCTGGCCGTGGACTTCCTAGAATTGGCATTATCGGCCCAGTCCATGCCGTATCCCGACTACCCGATTCCGGCAGACGAATCCCAGCGCCAAAGGGATTTAGAGCGCCTCGGGGTACTAAACCATCCAGGCGATGAGCATTTCGAGCGACTGGTGCGGCTCGCTTCAACTGTGCTGGAAACCCCGATCGCGCTCATCTCCCTAGTGGATGGAGACCGCCAGTGGTTCCTTGCCCACCACGGCATAGACAGCACCGAAACGCCGCGAAAAATGGCCTTTTGCGCCCACGCCATTGCCGGTGAAGAAACCCTGGTGGTGCCAGATGCCCGCCAAGACCCCCGTTTCTGCACCAATCCCCTGGTGATTCAGGACCCAAAGGTGCGCTTCTACGCAGGCACCCCGCTGCAGAGTCGTGACGGGCACAACCTGGGCACCCTGTGCGTAATTGACAGGCAGCCGCGCCACTTCAGCTCCAGCCAGGTGCGACTGCTCGAGGATCTGGCCCAGCTGGTGCTGCGTGAGCTTGAACTGCGTCGACTCACCACGGTGCATCCTGTGAGCGCTTTAGCAACCCGAGAAAGCTTCTTGGAGCAAGCTGAGCCTGAGCTACTGCGGGCGCGCCAGGCAGGTGAAAACCTTGCCGTGCTTGCCCTGCAGCTCGACCACTTCGACCAGATAAAGAACCGCTGGGGTCTTCAGGCCTCCGATCGAGCTGTTCTAGACGTCGCCGGCCTACTGCGCTCCCAGCAATGCGCGCAGGACCTGGTGGGTCAAATCGGCGACCAGGAATTCGCCCTGCTGATGGTGAATATTGACCTGGCCACAGCCATGGAACGGGCCGATGCCATCCGCGCTGGCATCAGCGAGTTGAGGGGGGTCTTTTCGGCCAGCGGCCACCAGCTAACCGCCAGTGGCGGCCTGACCCTGCTTGCCCCAGCCGATCGCCAGCCCCTCGATGCCCTACTTCGGGCCGAACGGGCCCTATTCCTGGCCCAGGGCAATGGCCATAACCAGATCGCTGAAATACTGGCTGACCCCCTTGAAGCAGAAAGCGTCCTAAGATGAATTTATCCACGCCCTCCAGCGGCCAATTCTGAGCCCTGAAATCACCACCTCAGACTTATTGCAAGCCTGCGCAAATGATGGGTCCTGGCTTATTTGGCATTTCTAAAACAGGTCAATGACCTGACCATTTCGATTTCACCGCATCAAGTTGAGGTGAAATCGGCTGCAGTCGTCTACTGCGAGGGAAACTTCGCAGGGCTCGACGGCAAAACCGCCCACGGACTCGTTCGCTTCTGTGAAGCCTTCGAAATCAGGGCAATTATTGACAGCCAATCAGCTGGTAATGATGCAGGTCTTCTATTAGACGGCATCAGCAACGGCATTCCCATCGTGGCTGATCTAGATAGGGCTCTCGCCCTGCCAGGGCCCCGCGCCAGCACCTTCATCTATGGCATGGCGCCTGCAAATGGCCTCTATGGCAAAGACGATCGCCGGGCTCTGCTGCTGGCCATGGCAGCTGGCCTGAATCTGGTCAGCGGCATGCGCGAATTCCTCAACGACGATAGTGAATTTGCCCTGGCGGCCATCCGTCATCAAGTCTCAATCCGGGATGTGCGTCGTCCACCTGCCTTGAAGGATCTTCGCCTATTCAATGGTTCGATCACCAAGGCACGCTGCATTCGAATCGCCGTGCTCGGCACCGATGGGGCCATCGGTAAGCGCACCACCGCCACGCTTCTGGTTCAAGCCCTAAACGCCAGCGGCATAAGCGCCGTTTTGGTGAGCACGGGCCAAACCGGCTTGATTCAAGGGGGCCGCTATGGCATTCCGCTTGATGCCATTCCGTCGCAGTTTTGCTCAGGCGAGGTGGAGGCCGCAGTGGTGGAGGCCTACTGCATGGAAAAACCTGCGGTGATCGTGATTGAAGGCCAAGGGGCCCTCAGCCATCCCGCCTACCTCTCCTCCAGCTTCATCCTGCGGGGCAGCCAGCCCCAGGCGGTGGTGCTGCAGCACGCACCGGCACGCCGGCAGCTCTGCGACTTTCCCTTTATGCCGATGCCCACGCCTGCCAGTGAAATTCGCCTGATCGAATCCTTCGCACCAACGCGGGTAATCGGCCTAACCCTCAACCATGAGGGCATGGATGACGCCGAGGTGAGTGCCGCAATCGCGCTGTATGCCGCCGAGCTCGCCATTCCTGTCACCGATGCGGTGAGCCGTGCACCTTCAGCCCTGGTGGCAATGGTGCTGCGGGCTTTCCCCGAGTTGAGCGGATCAACTGACGGGCAGCTTTGAGCGCACCGCGGCTGGAGATTCATCTCGAGCACCTGCAGCACAACGCCACAACCATGGTGAATAGGCTTGCCCGCCAAGGGATAAAGGTGACCGGGGTGAGCAAAGCAACCCTGGGACTGCCGGAAATTGTGCGCACCTGGGTGGCAGCCGGGGTGCATTCCATCGGTGAATCGCGAATCGAATCAATCGAATCGCTTAGCCGCTGCGAGCTTGGCGTGCCCCTACTGCTGATTCGCTCGCCGATGCTCAGCCAGGTGGATCGGGTGGTGGCCCATGCGGCGATTAGCTGCAACAGCGAGGCGGTGGTGCTCAAGGCCTTGGCAGCTGCAGCGCATTGCCAGGGGGTGCGCCACGGAGTGCTGCTCATGGTGGAGTTAGGGGATCTGCGCGAGGGAATTCTCGCGGCAGACCTTGAGGCGATGGTGTTACTAACCCTGGCCCTGCCAAACCTGCTGCTAGTGGGCATCGGCACCAATCTGGG
>CAMAPJ010000158.1 GCA_945860085.1 Synechococcus sp. UW140
AGCGCTTACAGATTGAGCTGGTAATGCGTAAAAAGAGTCTGGAAGTAATGTCCAAAGATGTACAGGTTGTCAAGCAAGCTCCAAACCGCTGGGTCTGGGTCGTTATCATTATTCTTGGAGCCTGGGTACTTACACTGCTCGGCAACCAAGTACCAGTTGATGACAAGAGCCAACCACTGCAAGGGGTTGAAGGGGAGAACGCTTTACCGCGAAATCAATAAATAGTCTTGCCTAATCCAGCCTAATCGATCTTAAACACGTAACTCGCAAGTCCGTTTCAATCCCTGCATATTATTTGCAATAATCTGATTATTCGGCATAAACCATCCCCACCTTCGGCCAGTCCTCAAAGCCAAAGCTCTCCATTGGGCCCTCGGGTTCGACCCAGTTGCTGGGAGCTGGATCGAAGTTCTCGAGCTTGCCGATCACATGGGTGGTGGGGACGCCCAAGACATCGCCGGTATCGACATCCAGGACTGCCAGCCAAACGGGATGGCCCTGGGCATGGATCATTTGGATGCGGCCGACCAGCTCGGGCCAGTGGCTACCGGCCCTGACCGCGACCAGTTCGCCCCGGCGGAAGTCCATGGGGCGAGGGTAGTACAAACGCTCAAGCTGGCAATAGGCTGGTGCCCAGGGCCTTTTGGCCCATTGGCGTTGCCTCTGATGACCGTGATGCGGAAGGCCTCGAAAACCCTGCTCGGCTTAGCGGGCCTGTCCCTTGCTCCCCTTGGCCCCCTTTACCAGGCGGCCTCCGCTGCCACTGTGCTTTCCATCGGAGATGGCGACACGATCAGCGTGCTGGAGTGGGGCCAGAAGCTCAAGGTGCGGCTGGCCTGCATCGATGCTCCCGAGACGGCCCAAAGCCCCTATGGGATGGCCAGTCGCAACCAGCTCAAGGCCCTGCTACCGCTTGGCTCCACGGTGAGCTTGCGGGTTCAGGCGGTAGATCGTTATGGCCGCAGGGTGGCAGAAGTGATCGGCAAGGGACCGATCAACCTTGCGATGGTCCAAAGCGGTCAGGCTTTTGTGTACCGCCAGTACCTGGGCCGTTGCGACCTGCAGGCCTACTTGGCGGCGGAGCGGCAGGCCCAGGCCCAGCTGCTAGGGGTGTGGGCAGTGCCTGGTGGGATTACCCGGCCGTGGGACTTCCGGCATGGGGGAGCGAGTCGCCGCAGCGCAGGGGCGGTCCCAGCCGCGGCATCCTCAAGCGCGACCGCCTCAAGCCCTCCAGCTGCCCAGCCCAGCGGAGCCAAGACCACCTGCAAGCAGATCGGCTCCTATGCCCGGGCCCAGGAGTTGCTGCGGCAGGGGCACAGCTACCTCGATCGCAATGGCGATGGGGTGGCTTGTGAGGGGTTGAGGTAGCTGCTGGGCTGGACATCAACCAGCCCAAAGCCTCCGATTGGGGCAAGAGGCCAGCCCCCGGGGATGGATCACCCATGAAGCGTCCGCCGCTTGGTGCGGGCAGCAGATCGCTAAACACTGACTTGAGTGGTGACGGTGGCCGGCCATCCCGCTCAACGGCCTGAAGTTGGGAACTCTCCGGGGGAGCTGGTATGCCAAGTCGCTTCAGCGTCTCTGGAACCGCCGGCTCGTTCGACCCCAAGCCTGGAGAACCGATGCTCTCTCGACTCTCGATTGCGAATCGCTGCGCCGTTGGCGTTGTGCCACGGGAACCGTTCTTCCAGTGGGTTCAGCAGGTGCTCGGCCATGAATCGACTGCGATCAGAGCACTTGAGCCCATGTTGTTTCTCATTCCTTGCTACAGGGATCAAGAAGAAGCTTTGGAGATATTGGAGGACGAATTTGGCGAAATCTTTGGTATGCAATTACTGTTTTGGTGCACCGACTTGAGGAAGTGGCCAAGACGGCGCACTTTTGATTTGTTTTTGCAGTGGTTTGATGTTCGCACTTACAGCATGGTTGGTGATCTGGGCGAATATCCCTTGGGAAGCGAAGAGTTCAACGAACACTTTCTAAGGAAGGTCCTCGCGAGTGTGGAGGAGAGGTCGAGTTGCTGAATGGATGGAAGGGGCTATATCGCTTGGCGGGACGCTGTTCAGGAGGGCTGCAGTCATTTTTTGACTCTCGGCTGATTCAACCGAGCCCCACATAGATCGGCTGAAACCATTGCATCCGCCGCATCTGGCGTTTTTCCCCGTGCAGCACCGTATGCCAGTGCCCACGGCGCCAGTGGGGCCTCCGGGGGGAGCCGATTGCGCTCACAGGAGAAGGGGCATTAGGTGCCGACCGCGGGGTAGGGCATCAACGATCCGTGCCCAACGGCAGGTGGTGGCAGCCCAGAAACCGATCGGATCGGCCAGCTCGTTCATCACCTCCGCGCCGGCCTCGATCAGGGCGGCATAGGCCAGGTGAGTGGTCCAGGCCTGGTAGCCCCGCGGGGAGCGGTAGCGGTGCTGCTCCTGCTGGATGGAAGGGTCCTGGTGGCGCAGTTCCGTGATCAGCGTGCCAATCGGTGGCAGCTCCACCTGGCTGGCCCGGATCGAGTCAGGAGTCAGCCGGCCCATCAAGCTTCAGGGGCCGGGTTGCCTGGCTGGCGCTCGAGGTTGGCCACGTTCACCTTGCTGATGTGGCCATCGGCCCAGCTCACGGTTGCCAGCAGCAGCGGGCTGCCGGGCCTCAACGGGGCGATGGCGCTCACGATGCCGCGGGCAAAAGGGCCCACGCTGGTGGGAGCAGCGGGGCCGCTGAGCATCGCCAGCGAATGCAGGAAACTCCTCGAGAAGCGCACCGTGTCTCCGTTCTGCAGGGCTGCGCTCACACAAGTTCGCTCAGGCGGCCCCCATCCTGGCCGGATGGCGGATGCTGGGAGCACTACCCAGGGAGAAGCGCTGCCGTGTCTCAGTTCCACATCACCACCCAGGACGATCTGCCCGGGCCGGATGGGGATGAGCCCTATGTGCTGTTCGTGAATCAGACCGAGTACGGCAACGCCCGCTTCCTGCGCACCAACGTGCTCTCGGCCCGGCCGGACCTCAAGAAGTACACGGCCCTGCGGTTCAGGCAGGAGGTCAAGCGCCATGCCGATGCCATCGGTCCAGGGGAAGACGTGGTGCTGGTGTTCATGGAAGCCCTGGAGCTG
>CAMAPJ010000159.1 GCA_945860085.1 Synechococcus sp. UW140
CCGGGGGCTGGGGGGCTCGATCGATAGCCAGCCAATCCCAGGCGCTGGGTTGCGGAGGTTCCATGACCTGTGAGTGCTCTACCCACTTAAGGCGACCAAGCGATCAATAGTTCCCGCAGGGGGCACGCCCGGCAAGATGGCTTCATGGATCATCCCCTACCGCAGGCCTACCGCTGGATCAAAACAGAGTGCGGCCGCGCCAAATACGACCAACTGGCCACCCAGCAGGGGCTGCTGGCCAAGCTGCGGCTGGCTTGGTTTGTGCTGATCGCAGCGCTGCGCGATTGGCGGCTGTCTATATCCAATTGAAATCTTGTCCACGCTGGGGCAACCTAAGCAGCAAAATGTTGCCGGGAATACATCAGCATGTAGCGGAGCGATTCTCTTAAACTAGAGATAATCCACAGACCAACGTAGCGATGACAAAGTTGGAAAAATTTTACAGACAAAATGCCCGTTATTTTTCCAGTTACGTCTTACAGAGCCATCGAGTTTTTCCAATACTTGTTCGGCAACCTGCGCCGTAGGCCAGTGGCACCCGCGCCGCAAGTCCCCCTATTGGGCCGCCTCGACCTGAGCAACTCCTCCAAGGATCCGACCCCGGGCGAGGACGGCCTGGTGGCAGAGATCAGCGCATCGGTGGCGATCGGCAATCGCTTGTACACCATCTCGAGCGGCGGCAGCAATCTGGTGTCGATCAGCGACTGGAGCGTCCCGACCAGTCCCCGTCTATTGCGACAGCTCGATCTGAGCGGCTTCGAAACCACTTCGGTGGCGACCTTCGGCAACCTGATCGCGATCGCCGCCACTCCGGACAACTACGGCGCGAGCGGCACCCCCACCCCGGTAAGCCAGGTCCGTTTCTACAGCATTAATCTGGCCGGCACGGTCAAGGAAGTGGGCGTCGTCGACACGGGCTTCCTCACCGATTCCATTCTGTTCAGCGCCGACGGCCGTCAGCTCTACGCCGCCAACGAAGGTTCGCCCAACGATGATTACAGCGTCGATCCGATCGGCAGCGTGTCGATCATCACGATCAGCGGCAAGGGCCGCAACCTCCGCTTCTCCGAAGTCGAGGTCAGCTTCCCCGATCTCGATGACAGCAGCGTGGATCTGCTGGGCAGCGGTATCCGCTTCAGCGGCAAAACCGGCGTCACCACCAGCTTTGCCCAGGACGCCGAACCTGAATACGTGTCCGCCGCCGGCGGCTACCTGTTCGTGACTCTGCAGGAAAACAACACGGTGGCCCGGATTAATCTGGCCACCAACCAGGTGGAGTCCTACATCGGCCTTGGCTGGGTGGATTACAGCCAGGTGTCGGTGGATCTGAATGACGAAGATGGCCCATCTAAATCAGAACTCTTCAATCCCCTGACCGGCCAGAAAGTGGTGGGTCTACGCATGGCCGACGGCATCGCCGCCTGGGAGCAGGGCAGCAACGTGTATTTCGTGACTGCAAATGAGGGCGATGCCCGCGAATATGGCAATTATGTGGACGATAAGCGGGATAAGGACCTGGGCTACCCCGACGTTCCCTCCCGCCTCAAGCTGATCGTTAACGGCAACGTCCCCAGCCAAGCCCTGGTACTCAGCAACAACCTCGCCGACGCCGACCCCACCAACGATTTTGTCTTCGAGCCTGCCCCCCAGTCGCCAGCTACCCGCACGGGCACACCTGTGAGCCTCGGCTCCCGCAGCCTCAGCCTGTACGACGGCATCACCGGCCAGCTGCTCTGGGACAGCTGGATGACCGATGACATCGACGGCACGAACTACAACACCAGCCTTCAGAACATCGCCCAGTTCGCCGGCATCTACGACGACGACCGCAGCGACGACAAGGGTCCGGAGCCGGAGGGCATGGTTGTCTTCGAATACAACAGCCGCTTCTACGCCGTGGGCTCCCTCGAGCGCACCAACGCCGGCGCCAAGACCGGCACAACACCTGATCCCGTCACCGAGGGCGGCCTGCTGGTGGTCTACGACGTCACCAACGTGAACGATGTTGACTTCGTCACCTACCAGCAGGTGAGCCGCTCTCCGGAAGGGCTGGAGGTGATCAAAGCCAGCCAGAGCCCCACCGGCCGGGTGCTGCTTGGGGTAAGCGCCGAGTTTGATTCGAACTCGGTGGAATTCCTCGACTTCGGCGCCATCCTCAACAACGGCAATGGGGCTTCCTATCTGGCGAGCTACAACAACCCCAACACAAGCCTCGCCTACGCCAATCCCACCTACTTCGCCACGCTGCCGCTGGCCTGAGAACTCCCTCAGGCTTCGGGAGGGGTGAGCGCCCGCTGCGCCGCCCTTCCCACCAGCCAAACGCTGGCCACGGTGGCCAGCAGGCCACCTATGCGCAGGGCCCAGGTGCCGGCATCGGCCTCGCCGGAGAGCACTTCCCCGAAGCGGGCCACATCACCGGCCAGGGCCCCCAGGCCGCAAAACAGGATCGTGCCGGGCAGGATGCCGATTAAGCCAATGGAGTAGTCGCGCAGGCTCACCTCACTGAGACCGTAGGCGAAGTTGAGCAGGGAGAAGGGAAAGGCCGGCGAGAGCCGCGTCAGCAGCACCAGCTTGAGCCCCTCCCGGCTCACCGCCTGCTCGATCGCCAGCAGCTTCGGCACCGCCGCCAGGCGCCGCCTGGCCCAATTGCGCATCCAGGTGCGGCCGAGCCGAAAAGCGGCCTCGGCCCCCAGGCAGGCCCCTACAAACACGATCAAGCTGCCCCACCAGGTGCCATACAGGGCGCCAGCCAGCATCGATGCCCATACGCCCGGCAACAACAGGGTTACCCAGAGGGCGTAAAGGGGCACAAAAGCCAGGGCACCTGCAGGGGAGCGCAGGAGGTCAAGCAACTTGGCTGTCGTCTCAGGATGCAGCCAGTCGCCAGGGGAAGACATTAATAAATGCAAGCAATGGCTGGGAGCGGCAGCTGGCCCACTGCCGGTAGCTTGACAGCTGCTTCCAATCAGCCATGGAGATCAGCCTGCTCGGTACGGGCCTGCTGGGAGCCGCGATCAGCGAGCGGCTGCTGGCCTGCGGCCACCGGCTCACGGTGTGGAACCGCA
>CAMAPJ010000160.1 GCA_945860085.1 Synechococcus sp. UW140
CCGGGATCGACCTCAGATAGCTGATCAGATCGAGATCGGTTGCAGCAAAAGCGCTGTCAGACACAAGGAGGAGGCGATTCCGCCAACCTCAACCCATGCTGACAGGAGCGGCAAGAGTGCCTGTGACACACTTTGAATCAGCCCTGCCCCTGGTCCTGCTGGATTCCGGCGACCAGCGCATGCAGCTGCTGCGAGCCGAAGCCGACCTCATCAGTGCCCGGCGCCAGGCCGATGCCGCCAACGTCACCGTTGGCGCCGACCGCAGTGATGCCAGCGCCGGCTCCTCACAAGCCCGGGGAGACCAGCTCGACGCTCGCGCCGAGGTCGTGCGCACCGTCGCCGACCTCAAGCGCTACGAAAGCCTGCATCGCCAGGGCGCCGCCACCCAACAACAGGTGGATCTGGCCAAGAGCCAGTACCAGCAATCCCTCGGCAGGCTGAGCCGCAGCCGGGGCAGCCAGGCCACGGCCCGCTCGCGCCAGGCCCATATTCAGGTCGATGTCAGCAAGGCTGCTGCCGCCCAGGCGGGCGTGCTCCAGGCCCAGGCGGCCCTCTCTGCCGCCAAGCTCCAGCTCGGTTACACGATCCTGCGCTCCCCTGCCGCTGCCGTGGTCGGCCAACGGCAGGTGGAGGCCGGCCAGGGCGTGCAACCCAGCCAGGGCCTGCTGACCCTGGTGGGCCGTGATGTCTGGGTGGAGGCCAATTTCAAGGAAACCCAAGTCAGCCACATGCACGTCGGCAACCCCGTTGACCTACATATTGACGGCGTGCCGGGGATTGTTTTCCATGGACACATCACCAGCCTTTCGCCAGCCTCGGGCGCTCGTTTTGCCCTGCTGCCCCCGGACAACGCCACCGGCAACTTCACCAAGGTGGTGCAACGGGTGACGGTGCGCATTGATTTCGATCCCAGCAGCATCGGCATTTGGAAGTCCCGTCTCAAGCCAGGGCTGTCGGTGGTTGCCTCCGTACACACCTGAGGTGAGCATTTCTCCTGCCGCGATCGAGCCTGCCGCGGCGCGCACCCCCCTTACTCCGGCCCATTGGGCGATCATCTTCACCGCCTCCCTAGGGGGCTTCCTGGAGGTGCTCGACACCAGCATCGTTAACGTGGCGCTCACCAGCATTCAGGCCCATCTCGGCGCCACCTTGGCCGAGGTGGGCTGGGTGGTTACCGGCTATGCCATGGCCAATGTGGTGATCTTGCCGCTCACCGCCTGGTTGGGTAATGGTTTTGGGCGGCGCGGCTATTTCGTCTTCTCCCTGGCGGGATTCACCATCGCTTCGGTGCTGTGTGGCATGGCGCCTAACTTGCCGATGTTAGTCACCGGGCGGATTATTCAGGGGCTTCTTGGTGGTGGTTTACTTGCAAAATCCCAGGCGATATTATTTGAAACAATCCCTAAAGATCGCCAGGGTTTTGCCCAGGCCGTATTTGGTCTTGGCATCATCTCCGGCCCTGCCTTGGGCCCTACGGTTGGCGGCTATCTCACCGATTTGTTGAGCTGGCGCTGGATCTTTCTGATCAATTTGCCCTTCGGCATTTTTGCGGTGATGATGGCCCTGCGGGCCTTGCCGCCCGACGTCAAAAAGCCACCGCCTTCGCTGGCCTCGGTCGACTGGCTTGGCATTGTCCTGCTCACCCTCTGGTTGGGTTCACTGCAGATCGTGCTCGAGCAGGGGGAGCAATACGCCTGGTTTGAAGACCCCGGCATCGTTGCCCTTACCCTCACCGCAGTTTTCAGTGCACCAGCCTTCATCTGGTGGGAGCTGCGCCATCCCAACCCGGCTGTGCAGTTGAGGGTCTTGCGTCACCGCAGCCTGGCGGCAGGCAGCATACTGTCGATGATCGTAGGCATAGGCCTTTATGGCACAGTCTTTCTGATCCCGATCTTTGCCCAGGGGGTGTTGCAATTCACGGCGATTCAGACCGGTTTACTGATGCTGCCTGGGGCCCTGGCCTCCGGCGCCACCATGCTAGTTCTCAGCAAGAAAGTGCAGCAGCTTGATCCCCGCCGTGTGATCGCTGTTGGCAGTATCTGCACCTCCTTAGTGATGTTTTCCCTCGCTGGGATTAATCCCAGTACCGGCGAAGACTCCCTCTACTGGCCCTTGATTTTTCGGGGCGTTGGCACGGTGTTGATGTTCCTGCCCCTGAGCCTGGCGGCCCTGGGCGATCTCTCCCCCCAGGAGATCAACGGCGGCAGCGCCTTCTATAACCTCACCCGCCAACTGGGGGGCAGTTTGGGCATTGCCCTACTCACCTCCCTGCTCTCCCATGGCCGTGATCAACACCGCGCCTACCTGAGCGAATCGGCCGGGGCCCTCTCCCTGCAATTACGCCTGCGCTTGCTGGAGCTCGAACGCATGCTGCACGCCCGTGGAGTTGATTCCCAACTGGCCCATCGGCGCGCCCTGGAGCTGGTGGATCGCCAGGTGGATCAGCAGGCCTCACTGCTGGCTTACGCCGACATCTTTCACCTGCTGGCGATCCTGTTCCTGGCCGCCATTCCCCTGGTGTTGCTGTTCCGCGCGCCCAAGGCTCGCCAGCCTGGCTGATCTGAGGCCTGTCGCAGGCCAGTTCAGGGCCATGCCGAACCCTTGACAGCGCAGGGGGCAGTTAGGCAGCGGGCCTGCGGAGCTGCCATCGTTGCAGCAGGCCTGGCACCTTGACCTGTGACCCACACCTAAGGTTTCCCCTGGCTCAGGAGCTGGAAGTTCCAGTGCCACATGCATCTAGTGACTACTGAGTCTGGGCTCTCGAGTCTGGGCTCTCGATTCCAGACCCTCGAGTTGTCGCCGCCAGCCTTTTCCCCTCGCCGTCCGAGCCACCCGCACCGTGCCGCCGCTGACGCCATCGAAGGGGGCCCCTCCCCACCAGGGCTGATTCAAAGTCTCAGCATGGGTTCGGCTGAGGCCTCCGCCTGGCCATCGCCAGCAGCGCCGTGATGTCGTGCATCACCGCCTGCAAGCCAGAGCGGATTGACCGGAACCCAGCCAGGCGCAACAGGTTCATCGCTGCGG
>CAMAPJ010000161.1 GCA_945860085.1 Synechococcus sp. UW140
CCGGTGCCGATCGCGTCCCTGGAGGGGTTCCTACGCCAGGTGATCGGCTGGCGCGAGTTTGTGCGCGGCATCGACCGGGTCCACGGCGAGCGCCAGGCCAGCGCCAACTTTTGGAACCACCAGCGCCGGCTGGCCCCCTGCTGGGACGAAGGCAGCACAGGCCTGCCCCCCCTGGATCAGGCAATCCGGCGGGTGAACCGGCTCGGCTACAACCACCACATCGAGCGCCTGATGGTGATCAGCAGCTTGATGTTGCTCTGTGAGATCCATCCCGGCGAGGTGCATCGCTGGTTCATGGAGCGCTACCTCGATTCCTATGAATGGGTGATGGGCCCGAATGTCTATGGCATGGGCCAGATGAGCGACGGTGGCATCTTTGCCACCAAGCCCTACATCTGCGGCTCCAATTACATCCTCAAGATGGGGGACTACAAACGGGGCCCCTGGTGTGAGATCTGGGATGGGCTCTATTGGCGCTTCATCGAGCGCCACCGCTCCTTTTTTCAGGCCAATCCGCGCCTCTCGATGATGGTGCACCTGCTGGATCGGATGGAGCCGGCTCGCCGCCAGGCCTTGACCGCCGCCGCCGATGCCTTCCTCAGCCGCGCCACCCTGGTGGCGCCCTGAGTTCCTCCTTGCCCGTGCCCGCCCCCACTGACAGGGATTCCGCCCACCAGGATTTCGCTGAGAACGCTTTCGCTGAGAAGCCTGTCGCTGAGAAGGCTTTCGCTGAGAAAGCTGTCGCTGACAGCGATGGCCCCAAAGGCTCGCCCGCGGCTGGGGCGGCCCTGGCCCCGCCGGCCTTGCTCGAGCGACTCGCTGCGGTGGAGGGCATGGGCCAGGGCCGGCGCCGGCTGGTGGTGCTGCTCCCCCAGCTGGGCGATTTCGACAGCCTCGAATACGCCCAGGCCCTGGCCAGCGCCCTGCCCCAGCTGGAGGCTGCGGGCATCGCCCTGCTGGCGATCGGCATCGGCAATCAGGAGAGCCGCGAGCGCTTCTGTGCCTTCACGGGCTTCCCGCGCCAGCGGCTGCTGGTGGATCCCGAGCCCCAGCTGCATCGGGCCCTAGGGCTCTACGCCGGTCTTACCCAGGGGGGCGGACCCTGGCCGAATCTCTTGCTGATGTGCGCTGGCATTGGCTCCCCCGGCACCCTGGCGGAGGTGCTGCGCGGCTACACCGGCGATCGCAGCGCCCCCCAACGCATCGCCGATGACGAGACCATCCAGGCGGGCCCCCTACCGCCGATCCGGGGATCGTTCTTCGCCCGGGCGGGTGGGTCGGGGTTTCTTCGGCCCTTCGAACTGGCCACGGTGCGCCTCCAGAACATGGCCGAAGTGCTCGGCCATTGGCGCACCTACGTGCCCCGCGACGACTTCCTCACCCAGCGGGGCGGCACCTTCCTGCTCGAGGCCGACAACTCCCTGCTCTATCGCCACAGCGACCGGGGCATCCTTGGTTTTTCGGCCACCATGGCCCGGCCGCTTGGTTTCCTCGATCCCTGGTGGGGCTAACTGGGGCCCGGATCCATCGGACGCCAGGCAGTCTTGGCCCGTTCGGCGCGATCGCCCCGAGCCAGTCCAGTGACGATGGATGGAGTCATGGCCAGCCGCCCCATCCCTGTGCCTAACGGGAGCCTGGCATCCTTGCTGTCCTGGCTCAGGCAGGCCCTAGGCGGGTCATCGACCTGGGCAGCGGTTACGGGGCCCTGTGGGCGGCCATGGGCGCAGCGGGCTATCGGGTTGGGGGCGTTGGGGCTGACAGGGGCGGGCTTGGGCCGCGCGGCATAGGGTCCCGGGAATTGGGTCCCGGGGATTGGCTTTGATCTGGGCTAGAGCGAAGACAGACTGGATCCAGCGCCTTTGAGCGCAGGGCCATGGGACCCGGTTGTTTCCACTGGGGTCGGGGAGCCTCTTGACTCGCCCCATCGCCTGACGGCGTTTTGGTGTGGCGATCCCAGGACGTTCTGGAGTAGAAAGACTTTGGCAGCATTGCCTACTGGGGATGCTTTCTATGTCATTCGCTTCCTTAGAGTTGTTAGGCTGGCATTATGAAGGAACAGCATGTTCCTAGCTGAACGCAGGCCTTCGGTTAGATAGGCGGCGGAATACGACCCTGAGCGAGGCTGCTACGGGCACGATTAAGGTGCCTGATCGATCCATTGTTTGGGTTGAAGGGCTATTGGGCTGAAGAGCTGAATCTGCCGGTAGTAGTAAGGAGATTGAGGCTGGTGTCTTGCCCCCTTTGGCGGCAATTACGTCGGATTGGTGGTTCTTTTCGTGGCCTCTACGTTCACCGGTGCCTATCGCTGACGGGTGAGTTTGCTCCGTTCTGATGGGCCATAAACGTGGCGGGGGGGGCGGCATAAGCAGTTAATGCATGCCTTGATGGTCGATCTTGGGGATGGAACTCCCGCACGACTGCCCACGGTTAGAAAGGCTAGGCCTGGGGGCCTAGGGACAGGCTCCTACTGGGCGGTTGCCCAGCCACCCAATCCTTAATCACGCCTCGTAGCGTTATGCGCTCGCTTGCTAAGCAGCCATGGGACCTGCAGCGACTTGCCGCAGTTTCGCATCGCTTGAGAGCCTCGTGGTTTTGGTGCGGGCAAGTCATGGCAGTGTAAGCGTCATTGCAGTATCCAGGTGATGGCGACTTATCAGCAGTTTTACGAGAATCGAGTCGATGGTAACTATTTGGCAGATAGTCCCCCGTTGCCTCTGCAGAGTCACTATTACTATCGGGATCTGAAATGTTTTATTGATGAGAATGGCCTTGCGGGCAAAAGATGCCTAGAGATAGGCTCTGGCATTGGCAGATTCCAGGATATGGTCGATGACTACTGGGGCGCGGATGTATCGGCGGGTTTGGGGGCTAATTATCACAAGAATTATGTCGTTCACGGGGGAAATGGCTATCCCCTTCCAAGTGAAAGTTTTGACGCCATATGGACCTTGTTTGCGTATGAGCATTTCCCAGATCTTCAAGCGGGCATGCTTGAAATCAAACGACTCCTCAA
>CAMAPJ010000162.1 GCA_945860085.1 Synechococcus sp. UW140
GGTCATGCACGATCGCTTCCCGGCTCCGGCAGAGCCGGTTCACCAAGGTTGATTTGCCCACATTGGGGCGGCCAATGATGGCGACGACTGGAAGAGCCACGACGCCTTATTCCTACAACGCAAGTCCCGTCTTGACCCTACAGAGGGACCGGCCGGCCCGACCGTACCGAGTTCCACCGGATCCCCCCCCCCCCCCGTCGCACCTGGGCGCGTCGCGTCCCAACGGGTCGCCCGAGTCGCGTCCTGACCCGCTCAGGCCACGGGCCGATCGCCCGGATGGCCGATCACCGGATCCAGGGGAGCAGCGAGCAGCGGCGGCAGGGGGCCGCTTTCAGCCAAGGCCTCATCCCCCTCCACCAGGTGGGCCAGCAACCAGCTCACGGCCACGGCCCGGCGGGTGCGGCGCGGATAGAGCTCGCCGATGCGATAGCCGCCAAAACCGAGCTGCTGCTTGAGCAGTTGCTTCAAGGGCGCCGGGATCGAGCGGGTGAGCTGGACATTGGCGGGCCGTTCCGCCACCAGCTCGGGAGCCATGGGAAAGCGTTCGGCCCAGGCCGCTGGCGTCGCTGCGGTCGCCAGCCAGGCGGACTGGCCGGGCCCCGCCTGGCTGGCCCCGGCCCCAGCTCCGGCTCCAGGCCAGGACTCGGACTCGGACTCGGCGCTGCCTGGCGCGATCGCCTCAGCCCCGCTGGCCGCCATCGGCCGGTAGCCCAGGCGCCACCAGATCAGCTCGCAAACGAAACGATCGCTAAGGCGGTCGTCGAGCACCGCTTGCAACAGCGGCCGCGACAGGGGCCAGGGGGGCAAGGCAGCAAGGGGGTCGATGGCGTAGCGCAGGCGATGGGACCCAGAACAAATGGCCAGGCTTGAGCCTGACCAAGGGAGAATGCTCCGGGAAGCAACCATCCGGCAACGGCTGGCCGCTCCCAGCAGAGTTCAGCAGCCCCAGGAGCCATCGCCAGCCCCAATGCCAGCCCAGCCCTCTCGGCCACGCCGGGCCTAGTCAGCCCAGAGGCCTGCGCCCCGGAGAGCGCCCGCTTGAACACCTCGGTTAACAACGCGGTCAGCACCCCGATCAACGCCATTGTGGGCGCCCTGGGTCCCAGCCCGTTCCAGGCCCCCCTGGAGTTGGCCGGCCGGGGCACACCGCGCCAATTGAGCTGCCGGGTGTTGCAGTCGCCCCTAGCCGGGGTGAGCGACCGGGTTTTTCGCCAGCTGGTGCGGCGCTGGGCCCCCGAGGCCCTGCTGTTCACCGAGATGGTGAATGCCACCAGCCTGGAGCTGGGCTTCGGGCTCGAAAAGGTGGAGGAGCTGGCCAGCGAGGCGGGCCCGATTGGCGTGCAACTGTTCGATTACCGGCCAACCGCCATGGCCGATGCGGCCCGGCGGGCTGAGCAGGCCGGCGCCTTTCTGATTGATATCAATATGGGCTGCCCCGTAAAAAAAATCGCCCGTAAGGGCGGCGGCAGTGGCCTGATCCGCGATCCCGCCCTGGCCCAAAGGCTGGTCGCCACCGTGGCGGCAGCGGTGTCGATTCCGGTCACGGTGAAAACGCGGCTGGGCTGGTGCGGAGACTCGGCCGATCCGGTGGGCTTTGCCCTGGCCCTGCAGGAGGCCGGCGCCCAGGCCCTCACCTTGCACGGCCGCACCCGCCAGCAGGGCTTCCGCGGCCAGGCCGACTGGCTGGCGATCGCGGCGGTGAAGCAGGCCCTCACCATCCCCCTGTTTGCCAATGGCGATGTGGCCAGCCCAGACGATGCCCTGCGCTGCCTAGCGGTGACCGGCGCTGATGGGGTGATGGTGGGCCGGGGCACCATGGGCGCCCCCTGGCTGGTGGGCCAAATCGATGCGGCCCTGGCCGGTAGGCCGGTGCCGCCCACCCCCGGCAAACGGGAGCGGCTGGCCCTAGCCGCCGAACAGTTGCAGGCCCTGGTGGCGCGCAAGGGGGACCACGGCCTGCTAATTGCCCGCAAACACATGGGCTGGACCTGCCAGGGGTTCCCCGGGGCGGCCCAGCTACGCCAGCAGTTGATGGGCGAACCCACCCCGGCCGGCGCCCTCGAGCTGCTGGAGCGGGCCGCCCAGGAGGACTAGGCGCCCCAGCCCAGGCGGAACGCCAGGCCGGACATCCGGACCAATTCCAGCTCAGGGCCCAGACGTCAGCACCCCAGCTCTCAGGCTGGAGCCACCAAGCCCGGGGCCAGCGCCGCAGGCAGCAAGGCGGCCGCCGGGTTCGCGGCTCCGGCCGCTGGCCCCACGGGGGGAGCGACCAGGGCCGTGGGAGACAACCGCTTGCCCAGGGCTTCCTTAACCGCCTTGTCCAGGGCCTGCCGGAAGGCCTCGGGGGAGATGGTGGGGGCGCACTGCAGGGTGATGGGGTCACAGCCGCGCAGGGCCGGCGCCTGCCAGCTCAGGGGGATGGCCAGTAGGTCGCGGGTGCCGGTGATCGCCACCACGGCCAGCAACACGGCCACCAACACATTGGCGCTCACATGCAGACGCCGCATCCGCAGGGAACGCAGCACCTCGGCCCGGGCCGCCACGGAAAAGAGCAGCAGACCCGTGAGCAACAGGCCTGCCCAGTAATGGGAGCCCCAGAACTCTCCGGTGAGCGGGTTATCGGCCAGGCGCCAGATTTCTGACTGGCTGCCGAGGCCGAGCAGGCCCGCCCAGGTAATCAGAGCAAAGCTGGCCCGCAAGGGCGCCTTTTTGACGAACCAGAGAGACAGGTAGGCCAGCAGGGTGCCAACGCTGATCAGCAGCAGCAAGCCCAGCCGGGCCAGTCCGCCAGCGAAGGGCGTGGCCCGATCCAGAAAGTGGTGGAGAAAGCTGTAATCGAGGGCGATCAACACAGCCACCACCACGCCGCCGGTGAGCCAGCGGCCGTGGTCGCCATGCTCAATGCCCACACTCGGGGGCAGGGGATTGATCTTGAGCCGCCGCTCCCGCGCCAGGATCCCCAGCCGGATCGTCGCCCCCACCACCGGGTAGACGAACAGGATGATCA